>JAJRUD010000115.1 GCA_024277995.1 Chloroflexota bacterium | reverse complement strand
TGACCTCGCATGACCTGGAGCGCGCCGCCTCGCTGGCGACGCGGGTGGACATCCTCTCCAAGGGGAAGATCGCGCGCTCGGTGCGGCGGGAGGAAGTGCCTGTGGCGGAGCTGCCGGCGCTGTATCGGGAGGTGACGCGTGTCTGATCCCCCGGCCGTCGCCGGTTCCGTGGCCCTGCGTCAGGATGGCCCGGTGCGCGGTTTCCTGCGCGCCATGGGGGCGGTGGTGTGGAAAGACCTGGCCGCCGAGCTGCGTAGCCGCGAACTGCTCAGTGCGATGCTGGTCTTCGCTCTGTTGGTGATCCTGATTTTCAACTTCGCCCTGGAGTTGGATGTGCGCACGCGGGAGACGGTGACCGCAGGCGTGCTGTGGGTCACTTTCGCCTTCGCTGGTACCCTGGGGCTGAACCGCTCCATGGCGGTGGAGAAGGATCGTGGCTGCCTGGACGGCCTGTTGCTGGCGCCGGTGGACCGCAGCGCCATTTACTTCGGGAAAGCGCTGGGCAACCTGGTCTTCATGCTCATCGTGGAGGCCATCGTCCTTCCCGCCTACAGCGCCCTCTATAATGTGAACCTCTTCAAGCCCGGCCTGCTCCTGGTGGTGCTGCTGGGCTCGGTGGGCTACGCCGCCGTAGGCACGCTGCTGGCCTCCATGGCCGTGCAGGCGCGCACGCGCGATGTGCTCTTGCCCATCCTGCTCTTTCCGGTCATCCTGCCCGTGCTGATCGCGGCAGTGAAGGCCAGCATGGGCTTTCTCCAGGGCGTCGAGCTGGAGGAGATCCGCATCTGGATCAACCTGTTGATCGCCTATGACGTGATTTTCACCGCCGTGGCCTTTATGGTCTTCGATTACGTGGTGGAGGAGTAACAGGGATCAGGAAGCAAGGATAAGGGATCAGAGATCACAGCCTGCTCCCCAATCCCTGATCCATTATCCCCTGCGCTCAAAAGCTAGATCTTTCCCCCGGAGAAATCCCATGAACCCAACGCCCAAGGCACTGAAAGCCCTGAACTGGCTCACCGGCGCCCTCTTCGTCGTCGCGCTGTACCTGGTTTTCTTCTACGCGCCGCGCGAGGCGGTGATGGGCGACGTGCAGCGCGTCTTCTACTTCCACGTGGCCGCCGGTTGGGTGGGCGCGCTGGCATTCCTGGTGACCGCCATCACCGGCGCCCTCTACCTGGCGCGCGGCGATCGGCGCTGGGATCAGGTTGCGCTGGCCTCGGTGGAGATCGGCATCGTCTTCACATTCATCAACATCGTCAGCGGCTCCATATGGGCGCGCCCCATCTGGAACACCTGGTGGACCTGGGACCCGCGCCTGGTGACGGCCACCGTGATGGAGCTCATCTATCTGGCCTACCTGATGCTGCGCCAGGGAATCGAGGACCCCGACCGACGGGCGCGCTTCGGTGCGGTGTACGGCATCGTGGGCTTCATCAGCGTGCCCATCACCTTCCTTTCTATCCGCCTCTTCCGCACCATCCATCCCGTGGTGGTGGGCGGCGGCGACCCGACCGCCACGGGTGCCTTCGACATGACGCCTAGGATGCTGCGCGCTTTCATGTTCAGCATGCTAACCTTTACTGTGCTGTACGCCGACCTGCTCTGGCACCGCGTGCGCCTGCAGCGCATGGCTGAGAAGGTCGAGCAGCTCAAAATGAAGATCCTCTCGGGGTGAGAGGAGACAGGTGGCAGACGACGGAAGATGGGACACGGGGGGGCCAAGGCTTTGTCCCCGCCCGTCCCCCGTCGCCCGTGCTCTGTTTTCTATCGCCGATCCCCATCCGCCACCCCCAACCATGGAGAGTCCTCTATGTGGCTGCAAGAAGCTCCTGCTGATACGCTGAACTTCATGCTTTATGGCTATGGCGTGATCCTGGGCGCCATCTCGCTCTTCATCGTCAGTCTGGCCGTGCGCTTCCGCAACCTGCGCCGCGACCTGGCACTGCTGCAGGAGATGGAGGAGGATGCGGGGGCGTGAGCCCTGGCGAACGCGGAGCGGCCTTCGCCGTCTGTGAAGGGCGCCAGACCCCAGGGGCGGAGAGGCGGCAGACCAGGATCCATGGTGGTGCGGTGCGCCCTGTCAGCCGGGCGGCTCTCCACAATGGTTCCTCCCGGCTGCGAGACGCGTTGATGATCGGCGGGATCGGGCATCCTGCGGGGGAAGTATGAGACTCTCACAGCAGCGCTGGCAGGGCCTGGCGCGCGCTTTTCTCTGGATCTACGCGCTGGCGACCGTCTATTTCGTGCTGGGCCCCATGCTGGGGTTGCCGGGGCACGGCGCCGGCGCCTCGCTGTTGACGCTGATCGGCTTCGCCTTCGCCCTCGCCCACTCCAGGGCCGGACGCGGCTGCCCGCACACCATGTTGCTTCTGGCGGCGACCTTCGTGGTCAGCCTGCTCTTTGAGACCGTGGGCGTGGCGACGGGGTGGATCTACGGCCCCTACCATTACAGCGACATGCTGGGGCCGCGCTTCCTGGGCCTGGTGCCCTACCTGATCCCCGTGGCCTGGTTCATGATGGTCTACCCCTCCCACATCGTGGCGCAGGTGCTGATCGGGGAACGGCGCTCAGGGCGATGGCGCAATCTGGTATCCCTGGCAGCCGTCGCCGCCGTGGTGATGACGGCCTGGGATCTGCTCATGGACCCCATGATGTCCAGGATCGGATTCTGGACCTGGGAGGTGGAGGGGGCCTACTTCGGTGTCCCGCTGCAGAACTTTGCCGGCTGGCTGGTGACCACCTTCACCGTGTACCTGCTCTATGGCCTGCTGGCACCACACCTGCGCGGTCTCGCGGGCGAAGGCCCCGGCCCACGCTTTGGGCGTCTGGCACTGTGGGCGTATCTGATAACCTGGCTGGGAAACAGCGTGGGGGCGCTGCGAATGGGCCTGGGGGGAGCGGTCCTGACGGGAGCCTTCAGCATGGGCGCCTTCGGCCTGTTGGCGCTGCTGCGCAGCGGCGGTGATGAGCAGAAAGCGCGCGAGGAAGGGGATCAAGGATCGGAGACCGGTGATCAGTAGCCAGCAAGCAGCGGTCAGCATGAAGTGATCACAGGCCGCCAGGCCGTGATCGTCGAGATCACTCCGAAAACTTCCCGCAGGTTTCTAACCTGCGGGAAGTTTTGCTCGGGCCGCAGTATGTAGGTGGGGGCGCGAGGCCGCTGTTCGTCACATATCCATGCGGAGCAATGCGGTCTCTCCTCCATCGCGCAAAAGATCGTGCGGGTATGGCGGAGGGCGCTGGATGGGGAGAGGGCGGTTTCGCCGCCCAGCCTGCTCTTGGTCGTGCGGTGCGAGTCCTTTTTGACACGTGCGTTGAGACAACAAAGAATGTACTTGATATGACAACTGGATCACATGTCCTCATGTCTACGGGGCATTTCTCGAAGCCCCTGCAATCTGTTTCCGGCGTGCTTCGGCCTCGCGGCAGCGTCCTGCCCCTCGCCGGCACGCCTTCCAATGGGGCGACCATGACTGCAGGGGATGATCTTCTTTCCCAGTGGACGAAACGGGCCGGCGGCCATGCCGCAGCGGACGGCGCAATAACACGAGAACGTGCTCCCAGGACATCCTTCGGTCGCCATGGTGATTGGATCGGTTGGCCCGGGCCTTTTTTCTCAGGGGAGCGTCCAATGCGCCAAAGAGAGTTCATGCGAGAGAGCCCGCTGCCGCTCTATTACCAGATCTACGAGATCCTCAGGCGGGAACTTGCCCAAGGCAAGTATCCCATCGGGTCCTCATTGCCTCCCGAGAGCGAACTGATCAAGCGCTTCAAGGCGAGCAGGACGACCATCCGCAAAGCGCTGGATGAGCTGGCATTGGAAGGGTTGATCCATCGCGCGCAGGGGCGTGGCACCTTCGTCCTGAGGCAGCGTATCGAGCAGGTGCTTACCGCTCTAACCGGCTTCGTCGAAGACATGCTCGAACTGGGCTATCGCCCCTCGGCCAGGGTGGTCAAAGTCGAGGAAGCTCTCGCGGACGAACGCGTCGCGCAGAAACCGGACCTCCCGTTGGGGGCGCCGGTCACCTATATTGAGCGCATCCGATTGGCCAACGACGCCCCGATCTCCTTCGACGTGACCTGGCTGCCCCGAGCCCTGGGGGAGCGGGTGGCTGAAGAGAACCTGATCCCGTAACCCATCTACAGCTTGCTCGAGGAGAAACTGGGTGTGCTGCTGGAGCATGCCATCTATCAGATTGAATCGGCCCTCGCGCAGGGCGAAGTCGCCAGAATGCTTGAGATCGAGCCCGGTGCTCCTATCTTTCTCATCGAGAGGACTGCGTGCAGCATCGAGGGCAAGCCGGTGGATTACGAGAAGCTTCACTATCGCGGCGACCGGATCCGATTCTCGATGACCCTCGATCGCAAGCGCCCCCCCGTGGCGGCTTGAGGCGCTGGCCTCGGACGGCGAATCGGCCGCTTCTCCCTCCAACGCGGGCGAGACTGAAGATCGATGAAAGAGGCCGCCGGCGAGACCGTGGCCCTGATTGAGACACGGGCCGGGGCGCCCTACGATCTGCTCTTCCGCGATGTGACGGTGGTGGATGTGATCACCGGTGAGCTGCGTCCGTGCAGCGTCGCCGTCCGTGATGGCTACATTGCCTGTGTGGGCGAAGAGCAGGTCGATGCCGACCGCGCGGTCGAGGGGCGCGGCCGCTATCTGGCACCAGGCATCATGGATGCACGCATCCATACCGGGGTCACCATGCTGGACCTGCCGGAGTCCGCGCGTGCCGTGTTGGCGCGCGGGGCCCCGGCGGTCTTTGCCGATCCGCATGAGATAGCGAACGTCCTCGACCCGGTCGGCGAACTGCTGTTGCGCGTCTACGTGCAATTGCCTTCCAGCGTTCCCAACGCGGCGGGGCTGGAAGGCAGGGGCGGCGTCCTTTCCGTGGAACAGACCGCGGCTTTGCTGGACGACGAAGGAGTCGTGAGCCTGGGTGAGGCCCCGGTTTCCATGTTCCTTGATCCAGACAGGAACGCCGACCTGGTGGCCAAGATCGCCAGCGCCCACGCGCGGCGCAAGTCAATCAACGGCCATGCGCCGGCGGTGATGTTGGTCACCGGGGTCAACGACGATCACACCTGCATCTCGCTCGCCGACGGGGTGGACAAGATCCGGGCAGGTTGGCGGACCTGGTGCAGGAGATCGCTGAGTGGGCGCACGCCGAAGGCACGGGGCTGCACCTGCACCTGGCGGAGTATCAGGCTGAAGCGAATCGCGTTCTGATCAACTACCAGCGCCGTCCGACGGAGTGGTTGGCCGAGAGGGGCGTGCTCGGCCCGAATGTACTGCCGGCGCATGCCATTCTCCTCACCGAGCGAGAGGCGATGCTGCTCTCCGAGAGCGGAACGCGGGCGTCCATTGTCCGCCCACCAATATGTCCAACAACGGCGCGTGCAAGAGGCAGTTGCTGCGGGCGCTGGAGGTGCTGATCGCCCTCGACAGCGACGGGGCAGCCCATCACGGCATCGACCCCTTCCGGTTGATGCGCTTGCTGAGATACAGCGTTCAGTTGACGCAGGGGCTTCCGGCGAACGATCCGGCGGCGCTGCCGGCCCGTGAAGCCTTGCGCATGACCACCCAAGGGGGTGCGGCCGCCCTGCAGATGGAAGAGGAGACCGGCAGCCTGGCGGTCGGGCGCAAGGAGGAACTGGTCCTGCTCCCCTGGTGGGAGCCGCATCTGTGGCCGACGCTCGACGTGCTCGAATCGATCGTGCTCTCTGCGTGAGGGCGGGATATCAACGACGCGATCGTCGATGGCGCAGTGCTCATGAAGGATCGGCGACTTGTTCATCTGGATGAGCACGAGATCATGGCCCGGGCGGAGCACCGTCTGAGGGTGATCTAGCGATTCCAGAACCTCCCGCAGGTTTTCAAACCTGCGGGAGGTTTTCTCGATAACGGGGTGCCGATTTCGCCAGGGCGGGTGCCCGTGAGGCCTCAGTCCGCGCCGGCGGCCGTCGCCTCTATGACGATGCGGGCCGGTCGCAGTCCCTGCAGCCTCGCCCAGGCCAGCAGGCCGAGCCCGCCCAGGACGAGGCCGCCTCCGACCACGCCCAGGGGCACCTCCAGCACCAGGACCCAATTGACACCCTCGATGCTGTGCGAGGGGCCGGCCCAGAGGGCGGTCGTCAGCACCAGCAGCCCGGCCAGCAGGGCGGTCAGCCCGCCGGCGGAAGCCTGATCCGATTTGCTTCTCGGTTGCTCGAAGCCAACCCGGCGCCATATCCCCGGCAGTCCCAGCAAGAGGAAGACCAGCGCGGTGAAGACGGTGAGATAGACGCGCATGTTCGTCGGGGCGGCGCTGCCGCGCAGGCTGAGCGAGGCGGCCATTTTGATGCCCCCCGTTGCTGCTCCTGCCAGCAGCACCGCCAGGGCGGCATTGTAGCTGCCGCGTCTGCCGCGCACCAGCCGGTAGGTGGACCAGAGGCCGGCCAGCCCCAGGGCCAACGTGACCACGGTCAGTATCTGATACAGCCAGCGGTAGGGGTAGAGCACCATCAGGGAAGGGTACTTCTCGGTGAAAAAGGCGACGCAGATGGTGCCGATGCCGCCCAGGGTGGTGAAGGCTGCGGTCAGCCCCATGAGCGCGATGGCGAGGAAACGCAGCAGTTTGCCCATTGTGTCCATCATGACCGTTTCTCCAGGGATTCAACCACGAGCCGAACGCGATGGAATGAGGATGTCGGGCGCCGCAAGCGGGGCGACGGGGAGCCGGCCCAGGCGGCCGACTTGCGGCTCAAATCGAGCTGCGGCTCCTGAGCGGGGCCAGGTAGAGCAGCCCGGAGGCGAGCAGGCCGATCCCGATGCCGAGGTAGAGGACGCTCAGGTACGCCTTTGGCAGGGGAGAGCTGCGGAGCGCGACGCCCAGGCCGATCATCAGCGCCACGAGTGGGTAGCTCTGCCAGCGCTGGAAGGCGAAGACGCAGGGCCTGGCGTGCAGCAGATCGATGCGCGCCAGGTTCTTGCGCGCCATGTGGGAGAAGCCGAAGCGGTAGATGGCGGCTCCCAGGATCCCCCCGGCCAGCGCCAATGGCCAGATCTGATGGGCCGCCAGCGGGACGAGCCACACGTAGGCGTAGTGGATCAAGATCACGCCGACGCCGGACCAGGTGGCACCGGCCAGGAGGATGAGCCAGGGCTTCGGCAGCGCTGGCGTGAAACGCGTCTGGGGATAGCGACGTTCCCCACGGCTGCGTGGGGAGGTGCTTTGCAGTGTCATGTCTCTCCTGGGAGGGCGCCGTCCAGCGGCGTCCGTGATGGTGGTTCACCTTGCGCAGTTTGGCGCCCATTATGCCATAGCCATGCCGGCGACGAAAGCGGCCGTCATGAACAGCAGCAGCCAGGGAAGCAGAGTGAAGATGGTCTCGGCCGGCAGCAGCGGTTTGCCGGCCTTCAAGAAGGCCAGCAGCAGGCCGCCCAGGCCGATAAGACCCCCACCGATCCCGACCAGGATGAAGCCCATGGGCGCCGCGCCGCGCAGGCTCAGGATCAGGGGCAAGCCGAAGATGAGCAGCCCCGCCACCCCGTGGACCAGAGCCAGGGTGATGGTGGCCGCCTTGCCCGGCGCCAGGTAGCGGGTGATCACGATGGCTGTCAGGCCCAGCAGGGCGAAAGCCATGTACGCTCCCGACCACGCGGGGAGGTATTCGGCCACCAGCCCCAGGGACAGGCTCAGCGGCAGCAGCGCGGCGACGATCACCACCAGCGGGCTCTCCAGAGCTTCAAAGCCCAGGATGATCAGCAGCAGCCCGGCCAGCAGCAATACGCCGAAGGCCACGGTATAGGCCCAGGTGGCCAGCCCCCCCAGGCCCTCCACGCCCACCACCACCTGATAGGCCGCCAGTCCGCCCGTCGCCAGCAGCAGGAGGCGGTCCAGGACGGACATGCTCTTCATCATGGCCCTCCGGCCGCCACCATCAGCATGGCGCCCAGCATGTAGAGCGAGGCGTACTTGAAGAGGCCGAAGTTGGCGCGCCAGGAGGGACGCGCCAGGCTGCTGATAGCCAGCGTGAGCAACCCGGCGCTGAGCACCACCAACAGGCGCAGGTAGCCCCAGGTCATACCGATGCCGTAGGCGGCGCTTCCCATGGCCACCGCGGCGGCGATGCTCGAGAGAGCGATGGTGATGCGGGTGAGGCACTCGCCGTAGCGGGCGGGGAAGGTCGGCACGCCGGCGTGGCGATAATCCTTAGCGTGGCGCAGGCTGAAGGTCATGATGTGGGTGGGGATCCAGAGCAGCACCGCCAGGGCCAGGGTGAGACCGATCCAGTCGATGGAGCCCGTGCCCAGGGCGCGCCCGGCGAGGATGGGCATGCCGCCCGAGATGCCGCCCCACAGGATGGACCAGGGTGTGCGGCGCTTGAGCCAGAGGGTGTAAACCACCACGTCGAAGAACCAGCCGGCGAAGACCACCGCGCCGTAAAGCGGCGAGAGCAACAGGGCCCAACCGATGCCCAGCGCCGACATGACGATCCCCAGCAGGGTGGCCTCGCCGACGCTCACCCGGCCCGAGGGCAGCGGGCGGTGGGCGGTGCGCGCCATGCGCGCGTCGATGTCCCGATCAAAAACCATGTTCAGCACGGTGCTGCCGCTGATGGCCAGGAACAGGCTGCCCGAGAGGCCGAGCAGGGTGGGCCAGGTGGTGACCGGGCAGCGTGAACTCATGTAGCCTGCCAACCCGGTCACCAGCAGCAGGCCGGTCTGCAGGCTCTTGATGAGCGGCCAGTAGGCACGCAGCTTGCCGCGCAGGGTGTCTGGCAGCGAAGGGATGGTCTTGACCGGCGAGTTCATGGTTCTCTCCCGGGAGCCCACAGGCCCCTCACGGCGCCGCGTCGCGCACGCAGCGGAAACCTACGCTCGGACTGAAGTAGTCGGGGCCGGCGCTGTTGCGCGTCCAGACGCGCAGGTTGTATTCGTAATTGGCTTTGCTGCCGCCGCGCATGTAGCGGTAGTGAACGCCCTCATAGATGTCGCCCGTCCATTGCCAGACGTTGCCGGCCATGTCGTACAGCCCGTAGGGGCTGGGCGAATCCAGCGTCTGATAGCCGTCGTAGGTCTTGCCGTTGTAGAAGCCCACGGGGGTGGTATCGCCCAGCCCGCCGAAGATCTTCTCGAAGAGGTCGCGGCTGCTGTAGTAATTGGCGTTGTTGCGTGCGATCTCGTCGCCCCAGGGGTACGGTCGCCCGTCCGTCCCGCGGGCGGCTTTCTCCCATTCCACCTCGGTAGGCAGCCGCCAGCCGTAGAAGTCGCAGTAGGCTTTGGCGCCGAACCAGGTGACCCCCACCATGGGGTGGTTCTCGTAGCCGGGGCTGGCGTTGAAGGTCTCGCCGTCGTATGACACGCGTACCCCGGGGTCCTGCAGCGGGACGTGCAGCCAGTCGCCGGCCTCGATCTTCATCTCGTGGTCGTAGCCGTGGAATTCGTCGCCGGGGTAATAGCCCACGACCTGGCCGTCGACGACCTTGACCGTCTCCGCGGCCAGGGCCTCGTTCAGGTAGCGGGCATACTGGGCGTTGGTCACGTCGGTGACCATCATCTCGTAGTCGTAATCGATGCTGATCTCCTTCTCGTGCTGGCCGAAGAGGAACTCCCCGGCGGGGATCAGCGCCCAGGCCTCGGGGTCGACGCCGGTGTCGATGATGGGCGGCGGCGTGGCGGGCGCCGTTGGGGTGGTGGCGCAGGCGGTGGTGAGCAGGGCGGTCAGGATGAGCAGGAAAAGCGTGCCTCTCATGGCCTCACTCCTCTTCCAGGGTGCGCTTCAGCGGGGTGGGGTCTTCTGCGATGAAGGCCGATTGGGCGAATTCCTCCTCCCAGCGCCCGCGCCGTCTGAAGAGGTCGACCAGACGCCAGACCATCAGGATGCCCAGGACCAGCAAGACGGAGGCCAGGCCGGCGTCGGTGACCAGCATGGTCCAGTTGACGAGGGGTTGTTGGGCCGATTCGCTGACGAAGAGGCGCTTGGTCTCGAAGACGGAGACTGCGGCGAAGGCCAGGTCCGAGCCCACGATCACCACCCATCCGAACCACTGGCGGGCCTTGCCCTTCAGGCCGGCCAGGTCGGCGTAGTAGAGCAGGATGATGGTGGCGATGATGCCCGACAGGATGTGCCAGTGCCCGGTGAGGGCCACGCGCTCCTCGCGGGCGGGCCACACCCTGAAGATCTCATCCAGCTTGATGGCCATGAAGATGCCCACCGCCGTCACCACGAAGTTCATGTAGACCATCTGCCACAGGGCGCCGAACTTGAGTGGGTCGTGGAGCAGGGCGCCCAGGCGCTGGAGCAGGGAGGGCTTCTCTATCCCCAGGGCTTCCAGGCGCTGGCGCGTGATCTTGCGCCAGCCGTAGATGACCAGGAAGAGCGCCGCCAGCAGGACTGGCCCCGAGCCCATGTTGATGATCTTGTGGGCGATGTCCTGGAAGGGGACCACCGACCAGGTACCCAGGGTGATGACGATGGTGCCGAAGATCATCAGCGGCATGGCGATCTTGTGCAGCAGGCCCTTGAAGTCCAGCCAGCGCCCGACGATCAGGGTGAGTGCGATGGCGATCAGGGTGAGCATGATGTGCAGGTGGCCGATGATGGCCAGCTGCAGGGCCGTCTTGTGCGGCTCGCGAATCAGGTCCTCGGCCAGGAATGTCTCGTGGCCGTTACCCCAATAGGATCCGGTCACGGCGCCGAGGACAGCCGAACCCAGTGTGGCCACGGCCATGGTGAAGAAGGCCACGCGCTCCAGATCGACGCGCTTCCTGGTATGGGCGTATTGGGGATCCTGCACGTAGTACTCGCGCTTCCAGGGCCAGAGGGCGCTGGCGAGCAGGATGCCGGCGAAGAAGACCAGCGACAACCCCAGCAGGAAGAGGCCGTGGAAGACGAAGTTGCGGCCGAAGTAAGCGAAGGTCAGGCCGAAGATCATGGCCATCAGGTAGCCGGCGGTCATGGTGCCGTTGATGATGCTGCGCTGGTGATCCTTCATGGGCACCAGGCCGGTGATGAAATAGACCTCAATGGCCACCACGGCCATGGCGATGGCGTGGTAGAGCATGATGATGCGGCCTTCGCGTTCCGCCGCCACCAGCTTCATCCCCAGGAGGCGGACCACGACGTCCCGCACGCCCCATTCGACCATGGGGCCGGAGAGCATGCCCCAGATGGCCGTCACCAGGGAGATCATGGCGATGGCGACCAGGACCAGCCCTTTCGTGGATCGGAAGAGATAGTTGATGCGCTTGGTCAGCATGGACGTCCTTCCTCGCGGTGACAGGCGCCTGCCGGTGAGCAGAGGGCTGCCTGGTGGGCATGAGCGGCAGCCTCTGTTTGTGAATTGCAGAACAAGCCTATCATGGGTACCAATTGTGTGTCTTTGTCCGGCATCAAATTCAGGCCTCGGCCTGGTCAGTTCCCGGCCGAGGCCTGATGAGCCGGGAGCAGAAGGAATCGCCGGCGGGCACGGGGTCGGGCGCTGTTTTCCAGGTGCCGCAAGCGCCCGGCCGGCCCCGGTGGCCTGTGCCGCCGGTATCGCCCCGTCGGTCCGCTAGGCCCGCTGCGGCCGGGCCAGATGCTTGACGAAGCCCCATGCAAAGGCCAGCGCCATCAGCAGCAGCAGGGGGGCCAGGATGGTGAAGACGACGTCGGCGCTGAAGAAGAGCAATTGCTTGCCGGCCTTGAGGAAGGCGAGTGCCATGCCGCCCAGGCCGATCAGCGTGCCGCCGATGGTGACCCATAGGAAACCGCCGCCTGCCTTGCCTCCGGTGATGGCCATGATGGGGATGGCGAAGATCAGCAGGCCAGCCACGGAGTGGAAGATGGGCAGCACGGCGGTGGCCAGGCCGGCGGGGCCGACGAAGCGTGTGACGGCGATGGCGATCAGGCCCAGCATGACGAAGCCCAGGTAAGCTTTCTCGTACCTGGGGTAGAACTCGGCCACCAGACCCAGCGAGAGGCCGGCCGGGAGCAGGTAGGCCACGATCACCACCAGCGGGTTCGCCAGAGCGTCGTAGCTGAAGAGGATCAGCAGCAGACCGGCCACCAGCAGCACGGCAAAGGATACCATGTAGTAGACATCGCAAACCTGGCTCGTAGAACGATAGCGATGGAAAAAGCGCAGGATCAGGTATATGGCCACCAGTCCGGTGAGCAGCAGGACGATCTGGTCGAAGAGTGTCATCGAGCTTCTCCTTTCGGTGTGATTGTGCATCCTGTCACATGTCACACCGAGGGTGGCATGCTTTTCGCCCGCGTTCTGTGACAACCGTCACAAAACGCGGGCGGCGGACGCGAAACGCCCGGCGCGCTGCGCGCCGGGCGTTCGGGTTCCCCTTCGACTGGGGATCGTGAGGCCTGTGCAGGGGACACATCAGGTCTCCGTGCTGTCTATCAATCGCCTCAGCCCCTCGCGGTTCAGGATGAGGACGCAGCCGCGCCGGGCCTGCACGAAGCCTTCGCGCGCCAGCCGGCCCAACGCGCGCGAGACGCTCTCGCGGGAAGAGCCCACCAGCCCGGCCAACTCCTGCTGCGTCAGGTGCACTTCATCTTGCGGCATGCCCTCCAGCGCCTGGCGCTGGCTTTCGTCCAGCAGGGCCATCGCCAATCGCTCGCGCACGTTGCGGAAGGCGAATGTCTCGGCCCGTTTCAACAGATGACGCACTTCCGCCAGGCAGGCGCCCTGTACCGTGGAGAGCAGCTCGGGGCTCTCCTCGCACAGCGCGCGGAATTCGTCCCGGTCGGCCCAGAACAGCGTGACCTGTGTCAGGGCGATGGCGGTCCCGAGCTGCCCCCCGCCATCCAGGAGCGAGACCGGGCAAAAGTAGTTGCCCGGTCTGCACAGACACAGCACGGTCTCGAAGCCCTCACGGGTGACGCGTGTGATCTTGACCCGCCCGCGTGTCACCAGGTAGATCGCCGTCGGCGGCGCGCCCTGCAGGAAGATGCGCTCTCCTGCAGCGAAGGTGCGCATGCGCATGATGGCCTTCAGCTTGGCCCGCACATCGGAGTCGAGGTGTGAGAATGAATCGAAAGCGGCACGCTCCTCCATGGATTGGAATGCTCCCACGCCCGGCTCCCTTCTATCCTAACCAGGGATGGCCTTGGGTGGAAAGTGTCGACCGCTCGAAGTGAAGCCGATGAAAGTCACCCTTTTCCATTGATCCACCTCTGATACTTCGCGAGGTAGAATAGAAGGGGAACCAAGCCGATGGCCACGTCGTGCAAGTGGGAGGGGGCAAACGTGATGCTGGTTGCCAAGCAGGTCGCTGATCTGGTCACCTATGGCCGCCTGGGTCTGGCCGGGCTGTTGCTCTGGCTGGGTCTCACGCAGGGCGCGGCCGCCATGCCGCAGGCCTGCTGGCTGATGGTCGCGGCCTGGACGGCCGACAGCCTGGACGGGCCCCTCGCCCGCCGCAGCCGGGTGCGCTATCAGAGCTGGATCGGTGACCACGATCTATGGGTGGATATGGCCGTATCCGCCGGCCTGTTGCTCTACATGGCCGCCAGTGGTTATGTGGATCTGCCGGCGGCGGCCATATACCTGCTGGCATGGACGCTGGCCTTCTGGCGCTGGGGTGTGCCGAAGGCGCTCGGCGAGCTCTTTCAGGCGCCCATCTATGCCTGGTTCATCGTGCTGGCCATCCGCCATGAGCCGCAGGCCGGCCTGTGGCTGGTGGGGTGGATCCTGGCTGCTATCGTGATCACCTGGCCCAAGTTCCCCAAGGAGACGGTACCGGAATTCCTGGCCGATGCGCGCGAGGCCTGGCACCGGTACCAGAGTCCCGACGACGCACGCTGAGGGACGTGGTATAAAGGACTTGAGTTGTGGGGCAATGCCCCAACCTGGAGCATCCTTCGGCAGTGTACTCCCCCAAGTCCATCCCGGCGCCCGGCAGTCTCCGGGCGCATCCCTTTGCCCGCATGCAGGCTATCTATCGCAGGATCTTGCCGTGGCCTCTGCGCGCCCTGCTGCGGCCGCTGGCCCGGCGCGTGCTGGCGGCTGCGGAGCCGGCGGGCCGGTCGCTCACCCGCCTGCATCCCAGCAGCGTCAGCGCCGTGGGGCGCGGCGAACTGGTGGTGCTCACCGCCAACCTGTGGCACGACTGGCCGCGCAAGCGCCGACTGACCCAACGGCTGGAAGCCTTCGCCCGCTTGGTCGAGGCCCAGGGCGTCGATGTGGTGCTGCTGCAGGAGGTCATGCGCACGCCGAGGCTGCGCGCCGACGAATGGCTGTCGGACCGGCTGGGCATGTCCTACGTGTACTCGCGCGCCAACGGGCACGAGACGGGCGTAGGTTTTGAGGAGGGGCTGGCGGTCTTCAGCCGCTTCCCGGTGCTCGATGCACGGCTGCAGCAGCTCGAGCCGACCCCCGGGCCCTTCGTGCGCCGCCTGGCGCTGGGGGCACGTGTGGAAGCGCCCTGCGGCCCGTTCTGGGCCTTCTCCGTCCACTTGGCCTTGGGCCGGCAGCGCAACGCAGCCCAGCTCAGCCACCTGCGGACCTGGGTGGAGCAGGTGATCGGCGGCGAGAGCGCGCTCATCGGCGGCGACTTCAACGCCCACGAGGCGGCGCCTCAGATCCGGCGCGTGCAACGCTTCTGGGTGGACCTTTTCCGCAAACTGAACCCGGCCGGCGACGGCACCACGCACGTGCTGCGCTGGCCCTGGGGACGGGCGCTGCTGCGCCAGAGGCTGGATTACCTCTTCCTGCGACCGGGCGAGGGCCGCTGGCGCCTGCTGGAGGCGCGCCTGCTGGAGGCGCCGGGGGAGGCCCATTCCGACCATCGCGCCGTGCTGGCCCGCCTGGCCCCGGCCTGAGCCCCGATCACCCTGGAATAGCTCGCATCAGCCGACAGCAACCCGGAAACTCGACGCTTCCGGGTTGCACTTTGTATTCTCCCCTCAGGGAGTCAGGTCGCGTTCGCTCTGGCTGTGGAGACGCAACATGCTGCCTCTCTGCTGCGAGAGGTGACTCGGCTGAAGGCGAAGAGTGCCCCGTATACGGCTGAAATGACCGGTCGATGGCTGGATGGCCCGGCGCTCAGGAGGCCAGCAGCGCTTCCAGGGCGGCGCGGGAGGCGGCCTCGACCTCGGCGTGCAGGCTGCCGCCGTGGGAGTCCATGGTCACCACGGCCGGGAAGTCCTGCACTTCGATGACCCACATGGCCTCCGGCACGCCGAAATCCATCTTGTAGACCCCCACCACCCGTTGGACGGAGCGGGCGATGAGCGTGGCCGCGCCGCCGATGGCGTGCAGGTAGACAGCAGGTACCTCCTGGCAGGCGGCCAGGGTTTTGGCGCCCATGCCGCCCTTGCCGATGACGGCCTTCAGCTTGAAGTGGCGCATCACGTCGCCCTGGTAGGGCTCCTCGCGGATGCTGGTTGTGGGGCCGGCGGCCACGAAGCGGTATTCGCCTGTGTCCAGTCCGGCCACCACGGGCCCGCAATGGTAGATGGCCCCGCCCTGCAGCAGGGGTTTCAGCGTCTGGTACACCTGCAGGTCATCGCCTCGCGGCTCGCGGGTCTTCTTGATGAAGGTCTCGATCATCCACTTGTGGGCCGCGTCGCGCCCGGTGACGATGGTGCCGGAGAGGGCCACAGCGTCGCCCACCTTGAGTTCGCGAACGACCTCATCGCTGAGGGGGATGGTCAGTTTGTGCATCAGGGGCCTCCCTCACGAATAGGCGATCTCGTCGCCGCGCACCACCATGCGCCTGCGGCGATAGGCCCAGCACATGTAGGAGATGGAGACGAAATAGCTGGCCGGCAGGCGGTGCATGCCTTTGATCTTGGTGCCCAGCACGGTAGTCTTGCCGCCGAAGCCCATGGGGCCGATGCCCAGCTGGTTGGCCTGCTGCGTGAGGCGCTGTTCCAGTTCGTCCAGGGCCGGATTGGGGTTGCTATCTTGCAGCGGGCGTAGCAGGACTTCCTTCGAGCCCAGGAAAGAGGAACCCCGGTCACCGCCCACGGCCACGCCCAGCACGCCGGGAGCGCAGCCTTTACCCTGGGCTTTGAAGACGGCTTCCAGCACCACTTTGCGCACGCCCTCCAGATCGCGCCCGGCACCCAGCCGGGTGTCGGGCAGCGAGGCCTGTGCGCCCACGTTCTCGCAGCCACCGCCCTTGAGCATCAGGTCCACGATCAACTCGTCGCCCTCCACCTCCTCGAAGTGGATGGTAGGGAAGGCTTCGTCGCCGAGGTTGTCGCCGGTGTTTTTGCCGGTGATGCTGTCGACGGCGTTGGGCCGCAGGTAGGTGCGCCGGGTGGCTTCGGCCACCGCCGCGCGGATCTGCTCGCGCAGGGCGCGGGTCGACCAGCCCTCGGGGTGGTGCACGTAGAACAGGGGCGTGCCTGTGTCCTGGCAGATAGGGGTGGAGTTCTCGCGCGCCAGGCGCACGTTCTCCAGGATGGTGTCCAATGCGCTGCGCGCCGCGGAGCCTGGCTCCTCCTGCTCGCGCGCTTCCCGCAGGGCCTGCTCCACGTCGGGGGGCAGGTCGGTCGCGGCGCGCCGGACCAATTCCAGGAAGGCGTCGGTAAGATCCCTCATGGTCAGGCCTCCGGATGGGATGGGGGCGCGAGCAGCAGGAAAAGCACTGCGGCGGGCGCCCGATCGCCCATGAATCATGATTTAAAATGGACCAATGGGGTAGTGAGAAACGGCCCCCCTTTGGGCTGCCGGGTGTCCAGAGCCCGCCTGCCATTGGCCGCAGGACCGCGCGATGCTAGAATGTCCATGCTCCTGCCGCGGAGGCGCCCATGGAAAACTGCATCTTCTGTCAGATCGTGCAGGGCAATGCGTCGGGCGCGGTGGTGTATCAGGACGAGACGGTGACCGCCTTTCGCGACATCAACCCTGTCGCTCCCACTCACATCCTCATCGTCCCCAACAAGCACATCGTTTCGGTCAATGAGCTGCAGGTTGAAGACGAGCCTCTCGCCGGGCATATGTTGACGGTCGCCCGCCTGCTGGCCGAGCGAGAGGGCATCAACGAGACGGGCTACCGTCTGATCCTCAATAATGGGCCCCACGCGGGGCAGGTGATCTTTCACCTGCACCTGCACCTGATCGGTGGGCAGCCCATGCGTTATCCCATGGGTTGATGGAATCCCTGCGCATCTCGCTCCTGGGCTCCATGAAGGTCGTCGATCAGGAGGGTTGTTCCCCTAACCTTGGATCGCCGACCACGCGCGCCCTGTTCGCCTATCTGTTGCTCAATCGCGGCGAGGCGTGCGATCGCCGTCGGCTGGCCTTCCTTTTCTGGCCGCGCGGCACCGAGGCCGCCGCGCGGCGCAACCTGCGCCAGTACCTGCATCGCTTGCGCAGGGCGTTGGAACCCATCGACCCGCAGGGCGAGCTGCTGATCGCCGACGGCACCCGGGTCCAGATCAATCCACAGGCGGATCTGTGGCTGGACGTGGAGGCCTTCGCCCACGCGACCCGCGCTGCTGCTTCCCTGCAGGAGCTGAAAGCGGCGATTGAGCTCTATGCAGGGGATTTGCTGGAAGACCTGTACGGCGATTGGTGCCTGGAGGAGCGCAGCCGTTTGCGGCGCACCTACCTGGAGGCGCTGGATCGTCTCAGCCATTCGCTGCAGGCATTGGGGCGACCTCAGGAGGCCATTCCCTACGTCGAGCGCTGGGTGAGCGCCGAGCCCCTGGACGAGAGGGCCCACTGCCGTCTCATGGCCCTGCTGGCAGCCTGCGGCCAGCGGTCGAGGGCTTTGCAGCAGTACAGGGTCCTGTCGGAAATCCTGTCGTGCGAACTCCAGGCGGAGCCGCTTCCTGAGAGCCGTGCGCTCTACCAATCCATCCTGGAGGGCCGCTTCCAGCCGGGACAGGTGCCGGCCCCAATGCCTGAGCCGAGCCCGCGTCCCCTGGCGCCCGAGCCCCTGCCGCTCATCGGTCGAGAAGCGGAGATGGCTCGCCTGGGGGCGTTGTTGGAAGCAGCGCGCGCGGGCAGCGGCGCGTTCGTCCTGATAACCGGGGACCCCGGCATCGGCAAGTCGCGCCTGGTGCAGGAACACCTTCAGGTCCACGCCGGCCTGCCGCACCTGCACAAGGAATGCCACGAACTGGAAGCCATGATCCCTTATGGCGCGCTGCGACCGCTGGTGCGGCAGGCGTTGGACGCCCTGCCGCGCGCTGCCCTGGACCCGCCGCCGGCGTGGCTCGCCGCCCTGGCCCGCCTGATCCCGGGCCTGATCGATCCTTTTCCCGCCACCCCATGGGCGACCGCCAGCACAGGCCCGCAACTCTCCGAGGCCTTCACCGAACTGCTGCATGCGCTGCACAGCGCTTCCGGCGGCGAGGCGATCCATCTGGTGCTGGACGACGTGCACTGGGCCGACAACCTCACCTGGGAGTTCCTGGGGCACCTGTCCCGGCATCTTGACGGGCTGCCCCTATTGATCCTGGCCCTGGGCCGCCTGGAGGACCTGCCTGCTGATCGGGGGCGCTTCATCCGCATGCTGCAGCGCCACGAGCTCGTTGAGACCATCCGCCTGCCGCTGCTGACGCAGGAGCAGACCGTGGCGCTGGCCGCCCATCTGCTGGGGACGTCGCAGGTCGATCCGCTCTTCCTGCAGCGTCTGTACCAGGAGACCGAGGGCAACCCGCTCTTCGTGATCGAGACCGTGCGCGCCTTGCAGGAATCGCGCCGCGCCCCGGCGCTCTCCCGCAGCGCCGGCGGGCGGCTGGACTTCAGCCTGCCCCTGAGCATCCGCCGTGTCATCGAAGCCCGCCTGGAGCGCCTCGAGCCCGAGAGTCAGGAGTTGTTGGCCACCGCCGCCGTGATCGGACGGCGTTTCAACCTCTCACTGCTGGAGGAAGTCAGCCAGGCGAGTGCACGCGACATCGTACGCTACATCGAGGAGTGGACCCGGCGCGGATTGGTGCGTGAGGTGGAGGGTGATTTCAGCTTCAGTCACGAGCGCATGCGTGAAGCGGCTCAATCGCGTCTGAGCAACGCCCGCCGGCAATACCTCCACCGTCGCGTGGCCGACGTGCTGCGCGACGTCGTGCCCCCTGCAGATCCGGCCACGCTGGCGCACTTCTACGCCCACAGCGATCAGCCGCTGAAGGCGCTGCCCTATTTCACGCGCGCTGGCGAGCAGGCCCTGCGCATGCGCTCCTATCAGGAGGCGCACCAATTCGGACGCCGCGCCCTGAGCCTGTTGGGCCGCATGCCGGGGCCGCGCCAGCAGGGGCCGCGCGTCGACCTCAATCTGCAATTGGCCCAGGCGCATGCCTTCGCCGGCGAACTCGAGCGCGCCCTGCAGATCCTGAGCGAGGCTGAGCACCTGGCCGCCAGCCTGGGCGATCCGCTGCGCCAGGCCAGGGTCTTCCACCGCAGCGCGCAGGTGTACTGGCTGCGCGGCCAGCCGGAAGTTGCCGGAGATTACGCGCGCCGGGCGCTGCGCCTGGCAGAGGAGCACGACCTGCTGGAGGTGCGCTGGGACGCCCTGCGCATGGTCGGGCGCGTCAGCATCGCCCTGGCCGCGTTCGACGACGCCATCGCCTACCTGCAGCAATACCTGCGCGATGCGGCGGGGGGCCAGTCCCCGCCCGTGCTCCCCGTCATCTACGGGTACCTGGGTGTGGCCTACGCCCGGGTGGGCTCCTGGGCGCGGGCGCTGGAAGCGGCGACGCGCGGCATGCAGAAGGCGGAGGCCGAAGGCTCGGCGCACATGGCCGACGTGGCCCGGCTGCAATTGGCCTTCGTCCACGCGGCGCGTCTGGATTGGCCCGCCTGCCTGGAGACGCTGCAGGGGGCGGTGGCCCCGCTCTCCGACATCCAGGATCTGACCCCGCATGGGTTCATGCTGCGCGGTCTGTATGCGCGTGCCCTGGCACACCTGGGCCGCGCCGAGGAGGCCCTGCGCACGCTGCCGGGCCTGCTGGCCTGGGCGCAGGCCACAGGGTATCGCGCTTTCGAGTACCTGCCGCGGCTCTTCCTGGCCGAGGCGCACGCCGCGGCGGGAAACCTGGATCAGGCCAGCGATCTGGGGGAGCGGGTCCTGGAACGCAGCCTGGAGGTGGGTGACCGCTGGGCGCGCGGCATCACGCTGCGCCTGTTGGCCGATGTGCGCGTGCGCGGCGTGCCGCCGGATTGGACGCGCGCCGAGGATCACCTGATCGAGTCCATGCGCCTGCTGCGCGAGATTCGCGCCCGTCCCGACCTAGCGCGCACCCATCTGGCCCTGCGCCGGCTGTACGACCGCGCCGGACAGATGGCCTGGGCGGTGGACTGCCACTTCCGCGCCATGGCCATCTTCGAGGAGCTGGGGATGTCGCAGGAGCTACAACAGGCGCAGGGCCGGGCGGCGCGCGGGGCGCGCGGCGCGGTGGTCATCCCCGGCCTCAAGCTGAGAGGGCCCAACGCGCCGGCAGCCTCGGCCGGATCCTGAAAGCCCCATCAACCCCCGGCCCGCCGTTAACGCGCGCTGTAACGCTTCTGTAGCGCGGCGAGGCTAGGCTGTATTGAAAGCCTGATGCCGGATGGGGATATGCTGCGAGGCTTTCACCACCAACTGAACATCAGTCAGCTCAGCCCGGGGGAACTGCAGCTCAAGGTCGAGTCGGTCAGCCTGCACTTTGGCGGCGTGACGGCGCTGCTCGATGTGAGCCTCGAAGCCCGCCAGAGCGAGATCCTGGCCATCATCGGCCCCAATGGGGCCGGCAAGACCAGCCTGCTGAATTGCATCAGCGGTCTCTATCACCCGCAACAAGGCCGCATCCTCTTCTACAACGACCGCGAGTACGACCTGACGCGGATGCACCCCCACCAGAGCGCCCGCCTGGGCATCGCCCGCTCCTTCCAGAACATCGAACTCTTCCGCCACATGACCGTGCTCGAGAACCTGCTGGCCGGCTGCCACGTGCACATGCGGGTGGGCCTGATTCCGAGCATGTTCTATTGGGGCCCCGCCGAACGCGAGCAGATCGAGTTCCGCCACTTTGTGGAGGACATCATCGATCTGCTGGAGATCGAGGCCATCCGCAAACAGGCGGTAGGCTCACTGGCCTACGGCCTGCAGAAGCGGGTGGAACTGGCGCGCGCCCTGGCCATGAAGCCCGCTATCCTGCTGTTGGATGAGCCCATGGCGGGTATGAACGCCGAGGAAAAGGAAGACATGGCGCGCTTCATCCTGGACGTCAATGAGGAGCACGGCGTGACCATTGTGCTCATAGAGCACGACATGGGCGTGGTGATGGACATCAGCGACCGGGTGGTCGTGCTCAACTTCGGCCAGAAGATCGCCGAGGGCCCCCCGGACGAAATCCGCCGCCACCCCGAAGTGATCCAGGCCTACCTGGGGGAGAGCTAGAGCATGCCGCCGGCAGTTCCCTTCCCGCCGCAAGATCCTGAAACCCTGCCGCAATGGCTCTTCTACCACGCGCATCACACTCCCGACAGGATCGCGCTGCGCGAGCGCAACTACGGCATCTGGCAACCGCTGCTGTGGCGGGAGTACGCCGACCACGTGCGCGCCTTTTGCTGCGGCCTGGTCAGCCTGGGGCTGCAGCCGCAGGAAACCATCGCCATCATCGGCGACAACCGCCCCGAGTGGGTGATCGCGGAGCTGGCGGCCCAGGCGGCGGGCGCCAAATCGGTCGGCATCTACCAGGATTCTGTGGTCAAGGAGATCGTCTACATCCTGACCCACGCCGACGTCTCCTTCATCGTGGTGGAAGACCAGGAGCAGGTGGACAAGATCCTTGAGCTATGGCCTGAGATCCAGGGCGTGCGCCGCGTGATCTATTACGACCCGAAGGGGCTGCGCAACTACACCGAGGAATACCTGATGCCCTTCACCCAGGTCGAAGAGCTGGGGCGGGCCTACGATCAGGAGCACCCCGGCTGGTTCGAAGCGCGCCTGGCGCAGGGCAAAGCGTCGGACCTGGCCATCCTCTCCACCACCTCCGGGACCACGGCCAACCCCAAGCTGGCCATGCTCACCCACAACAATCTGCTCAGCATGGGGCGCAACCTGATGCAGGTCGACCCCCTGGAGCCGGGCGATGAATTCGTCTCCTTCCTGCCGCTGGCCTGGATCGGGGAGCAGATGATGTCGCTGGCCTGCGGCCTGCAGGTGGGCTTCACCATCAATTTCCCCGAGGAGCCCGAAACCGTGCAGGCCGACATACGCGAGATCGGCCCGCAGGCCATGTTCAGCCCGCCGCGCATCTGGGAGAACCTGGTCAGCCAGGTCCAGGTCAAAATGGAGGACAGCTCGCGTCTCAAGCGCCGCGTGTACACGTGGGCGATGGGCGTGGGTTATGAGATGGCCGACACGCGCTTCCGCAAAGAGACGCCTCCCCTGGGGCTGCGCTTGCGCTACCTGCTTGCCGATTGGACCGTCTTCCAGGAGATCAAGGATCACCTGGGCCTGCGGCGCCTGAAGCGCGCCTACACCGGAGGGGCGGCACTGGGGCCCGACATCTTTCGCTTCTTCCACGCGCTGGGGGTCAACCTGAAGCAGATCTACGGCCAGACGGAGATCAGCGGCATCGCCGTGGTTCACCGTGACGGCGACGTCAAATTCCAGACCGTCGGCACGCCGATCCCCGAGACGGAGATCCGCATCGATGACAGCGGCGAGATCCTCATGCGTTCGCCAGCGGTGATGCAGGGCTATTATGGCAACCCGGAGGCGACGCGCGCCGCCCTGGAGGGTGGCTGGCTGCATTCGGGCGACGCGGGCTATTTCGACGATGACGGCCACCTGATCGTCATCGACCGCGCCTCCGACGTGATGACCCTGCACGACGGCACCAAGTTCAGCCCGCAATTCATCGAGAACAAGCTCAAGTTCAGCCCGTACATCAAGGAGTCGGTGGTCTTCGGCGGCGATTGGCCCTTCGTGTCGGCCATCATCAACATCGATTTCGCCAATGTGGGCAAATGGGCCGAGAACCATCAATTGGCCTACACCACCTACACCGACCTGGCGCAGAAGCCCGAGGTCTACGATCTGGTGCGGGAGCATGTGCGGCGCGCCAACGCCGACCTGCCGCCGGCGGCGCGCATCCGTCGTTTCCTGCTGCTGCACAAGGAGCTGGACGCCGACGACGCCGAGCTCACCCGCACGCGCAAAGTGCGGCGGCGGCTCGTCGCCCAGCGCTATGACGAGATCATCTCCGCACTCTATAGCGAGATGCCCTACATCGACGTGGAAACCACCATCACCTATCAGGACGGGCGCACCGCCCTGTTGCAGACCCGCATCCGGATCGAGCGCATGGACGAGGCCTCGCCGGATCAGGAGGGATGATGAGTCTCTTCATCCAGCTCACGCTGACCGGGTTGACGAACGGGGCCATCCTGGCCCTGGCCGCCCTGGGGTTCGTGCTGATCTATAAGTCCAGCGACGTGCTCAACTTCGCCCAGGGTGAGTTCCTGCTGGTGGGCGCTTACGTGATCTTCGCCATGGTGGCGCAGATCGGGCTGTCCTGGCCAATCGGCCTGCTGTTGACGGTGCTGGTGTCCATCGCCCTGGGGGTGATCATCGAGCGGCTGGTGCTGCGCCCGTTGATCGGCGAGCCAGTCATATCTGTCATCATGGTGACCATCGGTCTGAGCAGCCTGCTGCGGGCCATGGTGAGCGCCATCTGGGGCAATCAGCCCAAGGCCTTCCCGCCCTTCATCGCCAGCTACCCCGTGCGCGTGCTGGGGGCTACGGTGGGAGCGGACCGTCTGTGGGCCATCGCCATCGCGGTGGTGATGTTGGGTGCCTTCAGCTTTTTCTTCCGTCGGGCGCGCGAGGGCATCGCCATGCGCGCCGTGGCCGACGACCAACTGGCCGCTCTAAGCATGGGTATCAGCGTGAAGCGCATCTTCGCCTGGGCCTGGGCCATCGCCGCCGTGACGGCCGCCTTCGGCGGTGCCATCCTGGCCAACATCGTCGGCGTGAGCGGTGACTTGAGCGGCTTTGGCCTGCGCGTCTTCCCGGTGGTCATCCTGGGCGGGTTGGATTCCATCCCTGGTGCCATCATCGGCGGCGTGATCATCGGTCTGTTGGAAGCCTACACCGGGGGCTACATCGGCCAGGGATTGAACCAGGTGTTGCCCTTCGTGATTCTCATCTTCATCCTCATGATCCGTCCTTACGGGCTCATGGGGCAGGAGATCATCGAGCGTGTGTAGCCCGTCGGAAACGCGGTCCGGCCGCGCGGAGTAACGCAGATGGAATCCGGTATCTTCCATACCACCTATCGGGCGGACATGGTCCTGCGCCGCACCCATGCCCAGAAGGCGCGTATCGTGCTGCTGGTGGCCTTCGTCCTCGCTTTCCCCTTCTTCGCCAGCCGCTACGGCCTGACACTGGCCAATCAGGTGGGGATCGCCACCATCGGGGCCATCGGGCTCAACATCCTGGTGGGCTACACCGGGCAGATCAGCCTGGGGCAGGGTGGCTTCATGGCTGTGGGGGCCTACACGGCGGGCATCCTCACCGCACGACTGGGGATGCCGTGGTACGCCTCGACGCTGGTGGCCTGCCTGGTGACGGCATTGGTGGGCGCGATCTTCGGCATCCCTTCCCTCAGGTTGAAAGGGCTCTACCTGGCCATCGCCACCCTGGCCGCGCAGGAGATCATCATCTGGGTGGTCACGCACTGGGAGGTGGTCACCGGCGGCGTGGACGCCCTGGTTGTCCCCAACCCGATGCTCTTCGGCGTGCAGATGAACACGGATTTCAGGTTCTACTGGGTGGTGTGGGGGCTGGCGGGATTGACGGCCCTGTTCACCGTCAACCTGTTCCGCACGCGCTACGGGCGGGCTTTCATCGCCATCCGCGACCAGGACATTGCTGCTCAGGTGATGGGCGTGGACCTCTTCCGCTACAAACTGCTCGCCTTCGCCATCTCGTCATTCTTCGTCGGCCTGGCAGGAGCGCTCATCGCCCACTACCGCAACATCGTCACCTGGGAGCGCTTCACCATCGACGTCTCCGTGCTCTATCTGGCGATGATCATCATCGGCGGGTTGGGATCGGTATCGGGATCCTTCTTCGGGGCGGCCTTCATGACTTTGCTGCCGGCGGCCCTGACCAACATGAGCCGGGCGCTGAAGAACTCGATCCCCGTCATCGACGCCGTGATTCCTTTCATCCAGCAGGCGACCTTCGGGTTGGTGATCATCCTTTTCTTGATCTTCGAACCAGAGGGGCTCCGCAAGATGTGGCAGGACTTGAAGGACTATTTCCGCCTATGGCCCTTCAGCTACTGACCGCCGGTACGGGAAGGAGGTGAGTTGGCAGCGATTCAAGCAAAACGGGCTCCCGATCGGCTGCAGCTCCGGTATGCGGGGTCTGTTGGGCGGTCGAGGGCCGATGGTCGAACCAGAGCAATTCCATGGGAGGAGGACATTATGTCTGGAATACGCAAACCCATCCAGACCCTGCTGGCGGTGGCGTTGGTAGCGTCCTTGTTGCTGGCCGCCTGCGGCGGGGGGGGCGGAGAAAGCGCGGAGCCCATCAAGATCGGCGCCATCCACGATCTGACCGGCCCCACCTCGGACGTAGGCACGCCCTATGCTGAGGGTCTGAAGGGCTACGTTGCCTGGCGGAACGAGAACGGCGGCATCAACGGCCGCCCCATCGAGTTGATATCCGCTGACTACGGCTACAAGGTCGATGTCGCCGAACAGCTCTACACGCAATACGTGCAGGAGGGCGTGGTGGCCTTCCAGGGGTGGGGCACGGGCGACACCGAGGCGCTGCGCTCGCGCATCGCGGCCGACAAGATCCCCTTCATGTCCGCGTCCTACTCAGCCAACCTGCTGGACATGGAAGCTGCCCCCTACAACTTCATGATCGGCACTTCCTACTCCGATCAGGCAATCATCGCGCTGCGTTGGGCGATGGATGATTGGAAGTCAGCCGGGAATGACGGAGCCCCCAAGGTGGCCTTCATCCACCACGACAGCCCCTTCGGCAAGTCTCCTGTCCCCGACGCGCAGGCCTTCGCCGAAGCCAACGGCATCGCTTTCACAGCCATTCCCATGCCGAAGGGCGTGACGGACTACGTGGCTGAGTTGGCCCAGGCGCAGCAGTTCGGTGCCAACTATATCATTGTGCACACCGTATCCAGCCCGGCGGCCGTGCTGGTGAAGGACGCACAGAGCCAGGGTCTCAAGGACAGCATCAAGTTCATCAATCTGAACTGGTGCGCCGACGAGATCTTCATCGAGCTGGCGGGCGACGCGGCCGAGGGTGTGGTGGGAGCCATCCCCTTCACCCCGCCCAGTTCGCCGGTGCCTGGCCACGAGGAGCCGGACAATTGGCTTAAGGCGCAGGGCTCCAGCCTGACGGAGAAAGGCCTGCATTACTCGCAGGGTTGGTGGACGATGGCCGTGATGGCCGAGGGGGTCAGGCGTGTGCTGGACGCCGGCGAGGAACTCAACGGCGAGAACCTGCGCGCTGCCCTGGAGGGCATCAAGGACTTCGACACCGGCGGCGTGACGGCGCCCATCTCCTTCTCGTCTACCAGCCACAAGGGCAATAGCGCCCTGCGGCTGTTCCAGGTGCAGAATGGACAGTGGGTGCAGATCAGCGACTACATCTCCGCATCTCCCTGATTCGCCCGCGATGGGGATCTGGCGGGCTCAGCCCGCCAGATCCCCCGCCATGGTGCTCGCATGCTCACTCTGAACAACGTCGAGGTCATCTATAACGGCGTCATCCTGGTGTTGAAAGGACTGTCCCTGGAGGTCCCCAAGGGGAAGATCGTGGGGCTGCTGGGCTCCAACGGTGCCGGGAAGTCCACCACCTTGAAAGCCATCTCCGGGTTGCTCAAGCCTGAAGACGGGGAGGTGACCGATGGGAGCATCGAGTTCGAAGGTGTTCCCATCCACCAACGCGATGCGGCGGAAATCGTGCGCATGGGCATTTTCCAGGTGATGGAGGGGCGACGGGTTTTCGAGCACCTCACCGTCGAGGAGAACCTCATCGCCGGAGCCTATACGCGGCAGGACCGCGCCGCGATCAGCGACGATCTGGATATGGTCTACAGCTACTTCGCCCCGCTGAAGGCCCGTCGCAACCAGACGGCCGGTTACCTCTCCGGCGGCGAGCAGCAGATGCTGGCCATCGGCCGGGCCCTGATGGCGCGCCCCAAGCTGATGATGCTCGATGAACCCTCGCTGGGGCTCGCCCCCTTGCTGGTGCGCGAGATCTTCCACATCATCCAGCGCATCAACCAGGAGCACGGCACCACCATCCTGCTGGTGGAGCAGAACGCTAACCTGACGCTGAACGTGGCGGACTACGCTTACATCATGGAGAATGGGCGCATCGTCTTGGATGGGCTGCCGGCCGACCTGCGGCAGAACGCCGACGTGCGGGAGTTCTACCTGGGCCTGACGGAGGTCGGCAGGAGGAAATCCTACCGCGATGTCAAGCACTACAAGCGCCGCAAGCGCTGGCTCTCGTGAGCCGCTG
>JAJRUD010000114.1 GCA_024277995.1 Chloroflexota bacterium | reverse complement strand
CAGCGCGGGTAGCGGATGTTCGGCCAGGAATCCGCCGAGGTGATCAGGTTGATATTGCGCTTCTGCAGGTCTGCGATGCCCAGGACCTGCGGCTTGTAGCGGAAGGCCAGCCGCCGGCTGCCCGGGGACCAGGCGAGCAAGCTGGGAGACTCGCCGCCCGGCTCCTCGAGCTCGACCATGGTCCAGAAAACGTGCGGCGCGGCCAACGACCAGAAGATCTCTCGCGTGTCCAAGCGCATGAAGTGGATATATGTGCCCTCCACATCGAGCCGCTCGGAGACGGGGCGCGCCTGAGCGTCCAGGATCAGGGGGTGTCGTGTGATGAAGGCGAGCGTGCTGCCGTCGGGGGAGACGCGCCCGTAGAGCCCGCCCGGCGCGAGCAAATGGGATTCCCCGCTTTCGGTGTCCCAGACCTCCAGCGCGGTGGGGGTGTCGGGCTCCTCCAGGTTCAGGCCCGGTTCCCAGGTCAGCACCAACATGCGCGCGCCATCGGGGAACCAACCTGCGAAGCGCGTGTTGGCCTCGGCTGAGAGAGCCCCGCTGCCGGGGATCGGGACCAGGTCGAAATCGAGCGTGCCGTCCTCCAGCCAGCCGGTGATGGAAAGGACCCATCCGCGGGCATAGAGCCTGGGGTCGAATACAAGATCCTGGACCGGGATGCGGCTGCCGTGCGGCTGGTAGAAGGCGGAGAATCGTATCGGAAGCAGATGGACCTCGCCGGTGGCGAGGTTTTGCACGCCCGCATCCCAGGTTGCTCCGCCGCCGTAGGTGACGTAGAGCAGACGCCGGTCGTCGATCCATCCCACCGGGCGCAGCATGCGCCCGGTGGCCTCGAAGGTCTTGACCCATTTCCCCTGCCGCTCAGCCAGCCGCAGGTGGAGCCTGTTCCAGGGATCCCGATCGGGTCTGCCAAGGCCAGCGAAGGCGATGGTTTTGCCGTTCGGCGACCACAGGGCGGGGACATAGCCGAATTCGCCCGTGCAGACATCGCCCGCGGGGACGATGGATGACCAGGAGAGACCGGGGGGAAAATCGACGTACAGTCCGTCGCGCCGGGGATCCTCCCAGTTGCACCAGTACGCAGCGACGGCGTCGTAGGTGGGGGACCAGCGAGGATTCCGGAAGTCCATGTTGGCGATGATGGGCGTACCGCCAAGGTGGGATAGGTGGTGGATGGGGGTCCGGGTGGGCGTGGGCCCCGGAGCGGTGGCCGTCGGCGGGGTTGGCGTTTGAGTGGCGATTGCCGTCGCCTGCACTTCGGGGGTGGAGCTGTGCCGTGGCGGCGCGGTCCGAGAAAGGGTTGGTCCGGGAGAGGGACCTGGCCGCCCGGTCTGAAGGGCGGGCCCGGCAGCATTGGTCGCTGCAGGCTGGCCACCGGGCGTGGCACAGCCCGCCAGGGTCATGCTGATGGCCAGCAGGGGAACCAGTGATTTCAGTCGTCTCTCCATGATGCCCCCCATACAGGTGGAGGGATGGGCTCGGTGATCGAAAGTCGCTGCTCCGTCCCGGCCAGCCGCATGGCCTGCATCCTGGCCTGCAGGTGCTGCGCCCATCCCGACAAGATCATCTTCCCTTCGCCCACAGGCGGGCCGGCGGCCAACTCGGGCCGCGGATCTCTTAGGGCCCGGCCGAATGGGAGCGCAGCCCGGAAGCCGAAAACCCGCGTCGCCTGCGCCAACTCCTGCAGACCGGTGCCGAGGCCGAAAATCAGGCTCCAGCCTTGAAGCTGGCTGAGTGAGGCGGTGGGGGAGCGAGCAGGTCCGGAGAAAGTATCCGGGTTCATTTGCCGCGATCGGGAGGGAGAGGGCCTGCAGCCCGGGTCCTGCAATTCACAGGCCATGGGATTCGCCGATGGGACAGGCCGGCAGTCGGCCCGGGCTGGCGGGGCCGGAAGGAAGAACGCGGCCGCGAAGGCCGCAAATGCGAGCTCGCCCTTCTCCGCGAGGCCCGGGACGAGACGCCGTTTCTTCATGCGCACCCCCTTCCGGAACAGGCACCTGGTGGAGCGGGAACAGCGGCCTGATCGTCTGAACTCTAGCATATTTCGGAGAAAGGTGTCAACGGCCAGAGGAGTGATGTGGCAACAGGCACCGATCCTCGCTCCCTGTTCGCCGATCCCCGATCACAAAGCACCATCCCGCGCCGGACGTGCTTTCTGATAATATGGCAGGAAGCCCCGCACAGCAGGGGGCGTAACAGCCGACGATTGGAATCGTACTTGAAAGCGAAACCCGTGGCCCAGGGAGACCCCAGCGACGAACAACTGGTCGTCCGATCTCTGCGCGGCGACGTCCAGGCTTTCGGCGACCTTTACGAACGGTACCTGGAAGCCATCTACCGCTACCTGTACCATCGAGTGGCGGAGGCCTCTCTGGCCGAGGATCTTACCGAGATGGTTTTTCTCAAGGTATGGGAAGCGCTGCCGCAATTCCAGCCCAAGAAGGCCCCCTTTCGGGTCTGGCTCTACCGCGTGGCGCACAACCTGCTGGTGGACCACTACCGCATGCACAAGGGCGAGGCGCGGCTGGAGGCGATTTCCAACCTGACCGATGGCTCGCCCAGGCCTGAGGAGCAGGTGATCGCAGCGCAGGACCGGGATCGCGTGATCGCCGCGCTGCACAGGCTTCCGGCGGACTACCGGGAAGTCCTCACACTGCGCTTCATCAGCGGGCTGAGTCACGCCGAGACGGCCAAGGCTATGAAGCGCAGCCCGGGCGCGGTACGGGTGCTTCAACACAGGGCCTTGCGGGTGCTGGCGCAGTTGTTGGAGGAAGGGAACGCGGCGAAGGATGGCTGAGCGGCTGGATCGTATCCTGGCACACTGCCTGGAGGAAATTGACGCCGGGCGCCTGACGATGGAGGCCTGCCTGGAGCGGTATCCTGCGCATCGGGAAGAGCTGGAGCGCCTGCTCACCGCCGCGCTCGCCCTGCGCCAGGCCCCTTACGTGGAGCCTTCCCCCGCTTTTCGGTCATCCACCCGTCGGAGGCTGCTCGCCAGGCTTCCTGCCCGCCCTCACGCTGTGCGCAGGCCAGCGCGCAGCCGCTGGCAGGGCCTGCTGCCACGGGCGCGCCGCAGGCCGGCGCTGGCCTGGGTGGCGCTTGCGCTGCTGGCGATCATCCTGCTGACGGGAACCGGCGTGGCCTATGCCTCCTCCTCCGCCCTTCCTGGAGACGCCCTCTACCCGCTCAAGACTGGCCTCGAAGACCTCCGGGTCAAACTGACCCCCCAGGGACCGGCGGCGCTGGAACTGCGCCTGTCCCTTGCCGAGCGTCGCCTGTCGGAAGCACAGGCCCTCTCGGCGACGGGGCGCTATGAGGAAATGGAGTCCGCCCTGACCGCCTTCGGCGATCAGGTGGCCGAAGCCGAGAGCATGCTGCAGATGCTCGCCCAGGACGACCCCCAGGCCCAGGCTCTGGCTGAGGGCATGAGCACCAGGCTGGATCGGGCGGACCAGGTACTGTCCTCGCTGGCTGCGCGCGTGCCTGATGCGGCGCGCGGCGCCATCGAACGCGCGCAGGCTTCCAGCCGGCATGGCCAGGACGTGGCGGAGGCGGCGCGCCGGAACCCCTCACCCGGCGGGCACGCGAAGCCCACCAGGACCCCCAAACCCGACAAGGACCGGCGGCCCGGTCAAGGGAACCGTCCTGATAGACCCTCTGAAGAGGGTCCCGCCCGGGGCCCCCACACGCCCGCCCAGGACAAGGATAAAGATAAGAAGAAATGAACCGGGGGAGGGAGCCGAGTGTGAAGGCTCGGCCTCAACCATCTGTTTGGTCCGCGGTCCCGGAAAGGGGTAGCTCGGTGGGCAGCCACACCTTGAATCGGGTGCCCTCCCCCTCTCGGCTGTCCACCTCGATCCACCCTCGATGCCGTTCGACGATCTCCTTGCAGATGGCCAGGCCCAGCCCTGTGCCGCGCTCGCCCGATTCGCGCCCCGCTTTGCCGCGGTAGAAGCGCTCGAACAGGTGCGGCAGATCCTCGGCGGGGATGGACGGGCCGTCGTTGTGCACTTCAACCACCACGTAGCGATGCCCGCGCGCATGCTCGACCCAGCTCCTCACCCGTACCTCACCGCCGCGCGGCGCATAGGTGACGGCGTTGGCGACCAGGTTGGCGAGCAGCTTCAACATTTGTTCCTGGTCAGCGCCGACGACCGGCAGCTGCCGGTTGCGCTCGTATTGGAGTCGGATCTGGCGGGTGCGTGCGCGATCCGAAAAGGCCTGCACCACTTCGTCCAGCAGATCGTCCAGGTCCAGGTCTTCCAGCGCAAGCGGGGCGCGCGCGTGGTCCAGACGAGAAACCCCCAAGAGGTCCTCGATCAGGCCCGCCAGGCGACGCGCTTCATTCTGCAGCACTTCGATATATTGACCGCGCCGCTCCTTCCCCGGGTCCTGGGCCAGCAAGTCCAGATATAGCAGGATGTTGGTGATGGGCGTGCGCAACTCGTGGGAGACGTTGGACAGGAAGTCGCTCTTCAAGCGGTCAAGTTCCTGCAAGCGCAGATTGGCCAGCTCCAATTCGCGCGTGCGGGCGCGGACTCGGGCCTCGAGCGTTTCCATCACGGCGGCGCGGTGCAGGGCGTTGCCGGCGATCTCGGCGACGGCCATAAGCAGCTGCACTTCCTGCGAGCTGAAGTTGTGGTTTTCCCGCATGCCCACATGAAGCACGCCCACAACCTGTTCGCCGCTCCGCAAGGGCAGGGAGATCTGAGTCCGCACGCGCTCCAATAATCCCCGGCCCATGGGAGGTATCTTGAGGAGGGAATCGCTGGCCAGATCCTGTGCGACGTAGACCTCACCTTGCTGCGCGACGTACCCCGTGATGCCTTCACCAAGCGCACAGCGCAGGCCTGTCAACAGCACATCAGGTGGATACCAGCCACGTGAGACCAACTCCCCACTCTCCGCCTCGAGCAGAAAAAGGCCGCAGGCAGCGGCGCCCATGATCTCGGTTGTCTTCTCCAGGACGAGATGGATGATCTCATCCATCGACCGGGCGGCCCGCAAGGCGGAGGATATGTCCAGCAAGGCTCCCAGTTCAGCAGCCTGGCGTCGGGCTGCTTCGAACAGGCGCGCGTTTTCCAGGGCCATGGCCGCCTGTCCCGCAAAAGCGCTCAGCAATTCAGCGTGTTCCTGTG
>JAJRUD010000113.1 GCA_024277995.1 Chloroflexota bacterium | reverse complement strand
TCAAGCGCACCGGCATCACCACGGTGGGCGAAGTGCTGGAAATGCTCGAGAAGGGCCCCGAGGCCATGCTATCCATCCGCAACTTCGGCGAGAAGAGCCTGGATGAGCTGAGAGAGCGGCTGCGCGACAAGGGCTACCTGCTGGAAGAGGAAGCCGAAGGCGCAGCGGCGGAGGCGGAGTGAGGACGCATGAGACATCGAGTTGCAGGCTACAAGCTGGGTCGTTCCTCCGGGCATCGCAAGGCGCTGCGGCGCAGCCTGATCACGGAGCTCTTCCGTCACGAGCGCATTCGCACCACGCGCGCCAAAGCCGCCTCGATCCGCGGCGCGGCGGAAAAGCTCATCACCCTGGCCAAGCGCGGCAACGAGGCCGGCGAGGCCAAGGCCGTGCACGCCAGGCGCCTGGCAGCAGCCCGGCTCAATGACCCGGAGATCGTGAAGAAGCTCTTCGACGACATCGCGCCGCGCTACACGGACCGGCCGGGCGGCTATACACGCATGCTCAAGCTGGGTCCGCGCCAGGGGGACGCGGCCGAGATGGTGTTGCTCGAACTGGTCGAGGAATAGCCCCGCTCAGCGGGGCATGGGCGCCCCCGAGGGCGCACCGATGGCACGTTACAAATCGATCATCGCCTACGATGGCACCGATTTCCAGGGTTTCCAGCGGCAGCCTGGGGGACGAACGGTACAGGGAACGCTCGAGGAGGCTCTGCGCTCGTTGGGCTGGCAGGGTGAGAGCCTGCTGGCCGCCGGGCGCACCGATCGCGGCGTGCACGCCCGCGGCCAGGTAGTGGCCTTCGATCTCCGTTGGCGCCAGGGAGCCGAGGCGCTGCAGCGGGCGCTTAACGCTCACCTGCCGCAGGACGTCTCTGTGTGCGCCGTGCGGGAAGCGCCTGACGATTTTCACCCGCGCTTCGACGCCCAGCGCCGCCATTACCGCTATACTTTGCTGATCTCTGGCGTGCGCGATCCGCTGCGCGAGCGCTTCGCCTGGCGGGTGTGGCCCAGGCCGGAGGTGTCTGCCATGGCCCGTACGGCCGCCGGCTTCGTCGGGCGGCACGATTTCCGGGCCTTCGGCCGGGCGCCCATCCCTGATGGGCACACGGTGCGCCGCATATTCCGCGCCGCCTGGACGCCGGGGGATCATGATCGATGGATGTTCGACGTGGTGGCCGACGCTTTTCTGAATCGCATGGTGCGCCGGCTTGTGGCAGCCATGGTGGCCGTGGGGCAGGGGAAGGTCGCACTGGAAGAGGTGCTTGGCCTGCTTGACCAGCCCCAAGCGCGCTGGGAACGATCGCTGGCGCCGGCGCGTGGCCTGTGTCTCGAGGCGGTGATCTACGCGGAGGACCTGCCGGGGTGACCGGGTGGGGATTTCGGGAAGAAACGGGAGTACGATGGTGCAGAAGACGTACTATCCAAAAGCAGGAGAAGTCGAGCGCGAGTGGTATATCGTCGACGCGACCGGCCAGAACCTGGGCCGGTTGGCGAGCCGCATCGCCCGCATCTTGCTGGGCAAGGATAAGCCCCAGTTCACGCCTGGCGTGGACATAGGGGATTTCGTCGTGGTAGTCAACGCCGAGAAGCTGGCCGTCACCGGGAAGAAGCTCGACGATAAGATCTATTATCGACATTCCGGATATCCGGGTGGCCTGAAGCAAATCAGCCTGCGCGATCAGCTGGCGCGCTTTCCGGATCGCGTCATCCGCTCGGCGGTGTGGGGCATGCTGCCCCACAATCGCCACGGGCGCAAGCTGCTCAAGAAGCTGAAGATCTACGCCGGCCCGGATCATCCCCACGCAGCCCAGAAGCCCAAGCCGCTGGCCTAGTTCCGTCACAAGAGAGGCTCGGCTGAGCGATGGGAAAGGTGGAAAGCATGGCAGTTCAATATCACGAAGGCATCGGCCGGCGCAAGTCAAGCACGGCCCGGGTGCGCATCCAGCCTGGCACCGGCAACTTCGTCGTCAACGGCAAGCCCGCCCAGGAGTATTTCACCCGCCTGGGCGACATGGATGCCATCATGGAGCCCATGCGCGTCGTCGGCATGGAGGGCAAGCTGGACGTCTCGGTGCTCGTGATGGGCGGTGGGGTCACCGGCCAGACCGGGGCCGTGCGCCACGGCCTGGCGCGCGCTTTGCTCGCCATGGACCCCGATCTGCGGCCCGTGCTGCGCAAGGGCGGCTTCCTGACGCGCGACGCGCGCGAGAAGGAACGCAAGAAGCCCGGCCTCAAGCGAGCCCGCAAGGCGCCGACCTACACCAAGCGCTAATCGCCAATCCCTTGGCGAGGGGACGTCGCTCGCCATGGCCATGACCAGCAGCCGGGGGACGGCCGTCCCTCGGCTTTTGGCATACCGGTCAGGGAGGTGAACGTGCCGCCGCGAATCACGATCGTCGGCTTGGGCCCTGGGGACCCGGCGCTGCTCACACAGCGGGCCTGGGAGAGGCTGCAGGCTGCCCCGCGGGTCCTCTTCCGCACCGGCCTGCACCCCGTGGCGGCGGCGCTGCCCGCAGGCGTGCAGGTAGAGACCTTCGATGCGCTCTATGATCAGGCGGAATCCTTCGAGGTGGTCTATCAAACCATCGTCGAGCGCCTGCTGCAGGCTGCCCGCAGGCCCGGGGGGGTTCTCTACGCTGTGCCGGGCGATCCCATGGTGGGCGAGGCGACGGTAGCCGCCCTGCGCGAAGCGGCCTCAGGCTCCGATCTGACGCTGGAGATCATCCCCGGGGTCAGCTTCATCGAGCCCTGCCTGGAACTGGTGGGCTGGGACGCGCTCGACGGGCTCAGCCTGGTCGACGCCTTGGAGGTGGCCGCCCGCCACCATCCGCCTTTCCCACCCGACACGCCGGCCCTGCTGGGCCAACTCTATGGGCGCATGGTGGCGGCTGAAGTCAAGCTCACCCTGATGAACCAATATCCCGGGGACCACCCCGTCACGCTCATCCAGGCCGCCGGAACGCCGCAGGCGCGCCGGGAGACCCTCGCGCTGCTCGAGCTGGACCGGCGCGAAACCTTCGATCACACCACCAGCCTCTACATCCCGGCCCTGCCGGTCCAATCCGCCTTCGAGAGCTTCCAGGACACGGTGGCCCGCCTGCGGGCCCCCGGCGGGTGCCCCTGGGACCGGGAGCAGACGCACCGCTCCCTGCGGCCTCATCTGCTGGGCGAGGCTTACGAAGCGCTGGAGGCCATCGACGCCGACGACATGCACGCCCTGCGCGAGGAGCTGGGCGACCTGCTGCTGCAGATCGTCATCCAGGCCCAGATCGCTACCGAGGAGGGCGACTTCTCCATGGCCCAGGTGGTGGAGGGGATCAACAGCAAGATCCGCCGCCGCCACCCGCATGTATTCGGCGAGGTGCAGGTCGACGGCGTGGAACAGGTGATGCACAACTGGGAGGCGCTCAAGGCCCAGGAACGCCTGGAGGCGGATAGGGGCGAGAAGGGCGTGCTGGACGGCGTCCCGCAGGTATTGCCGGCCCTGGCCCAGGCCGATGAGCTGCAGAGCCGGGCGGCGCGCCTGGGCTTCGATTGGCCCGACGTGCAGGGTGTGATCGACAAGGTGCGCGAAGAGCTGGAGGAGGTGCGCCAGGCGGGCGATCCCCAGGAGCGCGCTGCCGAGATGGGCGACCTGCTCTTCGCGGTGGTCAACTATGCCCGCTGGCTGCAGGTCGACCCTGAGGCCGCGCTCAGGGAGGCCAATGGGCGCTTCCGCCGCCGCTTCGCCCATCTGGAACGGGAGGCACGCCGCTCGGGGCGCGATCTGTCTTCAATGACCCTGGAGGAGCTCGATTCACTATGGGAAGCCGCGAAGCGAGCCGGGGAGTAGGGGGCATGCCGGGGAAGCGGCGCTGGGCGGCGCTGGCTCTCGCCCTGGCACTCGCCCTGGTCGCCTGCGGTTCGGCCTCTGAGGTGCCGCCCCCGCCGGCGTCGCAGATCGCCTCCCTCGTGCCGTCGGCCGGCCCGACCTCCACCGCGCAGCCGCCCTCGCCTTCGCCCTCGGCGAGCCCTGGCCCGACGCTCACCCCCGCGCCGCGCATCGGCGACGACCTGGCCCAGGCCGCATATCTGGTGCCGCTGCAGACGCGGCACCGCACGGCCGACCAGGTCTGGCTCTACGCCGCCTTCGACAGGCCCGTCTCAGGCGCCATGTTCTATTGGCCGCTCGATCGAGGCGAAGAGGCGGGTGAATGGGTGCGCCTGCCGGGGGATTCCGCCCTGCTCACAGTCACCCTGCAGGGTCTGGATGCCGGCACGGCCTACGGCCTGCGTCTCGGCCTGCAGGAGTCCGGCGGTGAACTGCGCCCGCCGCGCTTTCTCGACGCGGCCTGGGAACCGTTCTCCTTTGAGATGGACGACCCACAGCGCTGGCCGCTGCGCGTCGGCGTGATCGGCGACTCGGGCTTCGGCGGCCCCGCCACCCGCAAGCTGGTGCAGGCCATGGCTCAAGAGGAGCTGGACTTCGTGATCCACACCGGTGACCTGGTCTACAACGCCTACCAGCAACCCGACGCTGCTCAAGCCTACGCCGTCAAACTCTTCGCCCCCTTCGCGCCGCTGCTGCGCCGCATGCCGCTCTACCCCGTGATGGGCAATCACGACATCTACGACGACAGCTTCTGGCAGGGACGCCCCTTCTACGAATTGGCCTTCCCGCCGCTCGCGGCGCAGGGGATCGAGAGCGGGGACCCCGCGGGGCGCAACCGCTGGTATGCCCTGCGGCGCGGCCCGTACCAGTTCCTGATGCTCAACACGCAGGTCCTGCTGGCTGGCGGGGAGGATGCTCAGGCGCAGGATGCCTGGCTGTCGCTGCGGCTGGAGGACCCGCGCTTCCGCGCCAGCATCCCCGTCTTCCACGTACCGCCCTACACCAGCGGCCTGCACACTGACGACGGCGCATTGGTGCGCCAGCGCTGGTTGCCGCTGTTCCAGGCAGCAGAGGTGCCCCTGGTGCTCTCGGGCCACGATCATAATTATGAGCGGCTGCAGGTCGAGGGCGTGACCTTCGTCGTAAGCGGCGGCGGATCGGCGCGCCTCTATGCCCGGCGCGCCGCGCTGCCCGAGAGCCAGGTCTTCGCCGCACGGACCCATTACCTTGTGCTAGAACTGGAGGCGGAGGGGCTGCTGCTGACGGCGCGCAGCCCGGCAGGCCAGATCATCGACCGCGTGCGCTTCGACCTGGGGGACTGAGCCGTCCCGGGCGGGCGCCGCGATACCACGCAGAGAAAAGGAGACTGAGCGATGGCTAACGTGATGGGGACCCCGAGCAATCATGGGCTGGATAACCATGGTCTGACCAACCTGAACATGGTCTATTGGACGCTGCCCTCGCCGGCGCTGGTGGAGCGCATCGTCACCCGTCGCGAGGGCGTGCTGGCCCACCTGGGGGCGGTGGTGGTGCGCACTGGCCATCATACCGGGCGCTCGCCGCACGACAAGTTCATCGTGCGCGAGCCGGAGCATGAGGCGGACATCTGGTGGGGCGAAGTCAATCGGCCGATTGAGCAGGCCAACTTCGACCGCCTGCACCTGCGCATGACGGCCTACCTGCAAGGGCGCGACATCTTCGTCCAGGACACCTCCGCAGCGGCACACCCTGATTTCCGGCTACCCATCCGCGTGGTCACCGAATACGCCTGGCACAGCCTCTTCGCCCGCAACCTGTTCATTCGCCTGCCCATGGAAGAGCTGGCGGAGCACGTGCCGCAGTTCACCATCTTGCACGCGCCCCGCTTCCACGCCATCCCCGACCTCGACGGCACCAACTCGGAGGCTTTCGTGCTGGTCAACTTCGCCCGCCGCCTGATCCTGATCGGCGGCACGAGCTATGCCGGCGAGATCAAGAAGGCCATCTTCACCGTGCTCAACTACCTGCTGCCCAGGAGGGGGATGTTGACCATGCACTGCTCGGCCAACGTGGGCGGCCAGGGCGACGTGGCCCTCTTCTTTGGGCTGTCAGGGACTGGCAAGACCACGCTCTCATCCGACCCGGAGCGCTGGCTGGTGGGGGACGATGAGCTCGGCTGGGGAGACGACGGCGTCTTCAATCTCGAAGGCGGCTGCTATGCCAAGACCATCCGCCTGCGGGCCGAGCATGAGCCGATGATCTGGGATGCCACGCGGCGCTTCGGCACGGTTCTGGAGAACGTGACCATCGATTCCATCACGCGCCGGGTGAACTTCGACGACGGCAGCCTGACGGAGAACACCCGCGCTGCCTATCCCATCGGGTTCGTGCCGAACAGCGTACCCGAAGGCCGTGCCGAACATCCGGAGAACATTTTCTTCCTGACGGCGGATGCCTTCGGGGTGATGCCGCCCCTGGCGCGCCTTTCCCCCGAGCAGGCGATGTACTATTTCCTCTCGGGATACACCTCCAAGCTGGCGGGGACCGAGCGCGGGCTGGGCAAGGAGCCGCAGGCCACCTTCTCGGCCTGCTTCGCGGCGCCCTTCCTGCCGCTGCCTCCCGCCACCTACGCCAATTTGCTGGGTGAGAAGATCGCCCGCCACCAGGTCAAGGTCTGGCTGGTGAACACGGGCTGGACGGGCGGCGCCTACGGCCAGGGCGAGCGCATATCGCTGCCCTGCACGCGCGCCATGGTGCGCGCCGCGCTGGCCGGTGACCTGGACGATGTGCCCCTGCGCAGGGATCCCTATTTCGGCCTGCAGATCCCCGAGCGCTGTCCGGGCGTGCCCCAGGAGGTGTTGGATCCAAGACAGACCTGGGCCGACAAGCAGGCCTACGAGCGTCAGGCGCATATGCTGGCGGATCTCTTTCGGGAGAACTTCGCGGCCTACGAGGCTGAAGTGACGTCGGAGGTGCGCGCCGCTGGGCCGCCGGCGCAGGGCGGAGCGTAGGGCTGCGCGCGGCCGCAAAGCGCATGGACTGCGCATAGCCGGTGTGCAGCGGGGACGGAATGCTGGCGGGCCGGCAGCCCTGTCAGAAAGGCTGCGCGGATCAGGAACGCGATGCGCTCGCGGAGGGAGGCGAGATGGCGGAGCTGGTGCGCCTGGAGGGTGTGATCAAGGGCTATCGCGAGGCAGGGCGGGAGCGCCTCGTGCTGCAGGGCGCCTCGGCTCGTTTTGTGGAGGGGGAGGTGGTCGCCGTACGCGGCCGCAGCGGCAGTGGCAAGACGACGCTGCTGAATCTCATCGCTGGCATCGACCTGCCCAACAGCGGCGAGATCACCGTCGGCGGCGTCATGCTGACGGCGCTGGACGCTCGCCAGCGAACCCTCTTCCGGCGCGACAACATCGGCTTCATCTTTCAGTTCTTCAACCTGATCCCGACTCTCACCGTATTGGAGAACGTGCTCCTGCCCAGCCAGCTGGCCGGCGCGGGGCAGCAGGCGCTGGGGCGGGCCCGGGATTTGCTCGACCGGGTGGAGCTGCTCGACCGCGCCGGACAGTTCCCCGATCGACTCTCGGGCGGCGAACAGCAGCGGGTGGCCATCGCACGTGCACTGATCCATCGACCGCGCCTGGTGCTGGCCGACGAACCTACCGGCAACCTGGACGCCAAGACGGGAGCAGCCGTGCTGGCGTTGCTGGACGAACTCACCCGCCAGCACGGGAACACGCTCATCCTGATCACGCACAGTCGGCGTGTCGCCTCCTACGCCGATCGCGTCTTCAGTCTCGAATCGGGGCGGCTGGTGCTCGAGAGCGAGCCCGCGGCCTCCTTCGGCGCGACATGATGTCCAGCCTATACCGGGCAGCAAAGGGAGCCCTCGCCTCGCGCCTGCCGGGCCGGGGCCTGATCCTGGCCGGCCTGCGTGACCTGCGCCGCCGTCCCTGGCAGAGCGGCTTGATGGTGCTGGGCGTGGCGCTGGGTGTGGCTGTGGTCATCGCCATCGACCTGGCCAACGGCGCGGCGCGCCGCGGCTTCGAATTGAGCACCGAAGCAGTCGTCGGCCGCGCCAGCCACCAGATTCAGGGCGGCCCGAGCGGCGTTCCCCAGGAGTTCTACCGTCGGCTGCGCGTCGACCTCGGCGTGCGCACCAGCGCGCCCATAGTTGAGGGCATCGTGTATGCGCGCGATTTCGGCGATCAACCGCTGCGCGTGCTGGGCGTCGATCCCTTCGCGGAGCGGCCCTTTCGCGATTACCTGGCTGGAATGCCCGGTGTCTCCCCCGGATTCGAGGCCTTTTACCTGCAATCGAACGCCGTGCTGATCGGGTCGCCTCTGGCCTCCCGCTGGGGCCTGCAGCCGGGCGGTTCCTTCCGCGTGCAGGCCAACGGCAGGCTGGTGGATCTGCAGGTCCTGGGTGTGGTGGAGCCGGCGGGCGAGCGCGACGCTCTGGCGCTGGAAGACCTGCTGATCATGGACGTCGCCGGGGCCCAGGAATTGCTGGGCATGCAGGGGCGCTTGTCGCGCATCGATCTGATCCTGCAGCCCCAGGAGGCGTCGGCCCTGACGGCCGCACTCCCGCCGGGTCTGCGCCTGAAGGCCGCCAGCGAACAGGCCCAGACCGCGACGCAGTTGACGGAAGCCTTCCTGCTCAATCTGGCCGCGCTCAGCCTGCTGGCCCTGGTGGTGGGCATGTTCCTCATCTATAACACCATGACCTTCTCCGTGGTCCAGCGGCGGCAGGTCTTCGGCACGCTGCGCGTGCTGGGGGCGACGGCGGATCAGGTGTTTTGGGTGGTATTGCTGGAGGCTGCCGGGGCATCGGCCCTGGGCGCCTTGCTGGGCGTGGGCCTGGGTTGGCTGCTGGGACAGGGGGCGGTGGGGTTGGTGACGCAGACCATCAACGATCTGTATTTCGTGCTCTCGGTGCGTCAGGTGACGGTGACGGCCTCCACGCTGGTCAAGGCCATGGTGCTGGGGGTGGGCGCCGGGGTGCTGGCAGCCGCCGTGCCCGCGCTGGAGGCGGCGCGCGTGCCGCCGGTGACGCTCTTCCAGCGTTCCAGTCTGGAGGCGCGGGCGCGGGCCGCGGTCTGGCGGCTGGCCCTGGCGGGAGTGACTCTGGGGGGCCTGGGCGCGGCGGCGCTGGCGGCCTTTCAGAGTTCTCTGGCGGCGGCCTTCGCCGGGCTCTTCGCCATCCTGGTCGGCTTCGCGCTGCTGGTGCCGGCGCTCATCGTCTTGCTCATGCGCGCCCTGGGCGAGCCGCTGGGGCGGGCGCTGGGCTTCGAAGGCCGCATGGCGGCCCGGACAATAGTCGGCGCGCTGAGTCGCACCGGAGTGGCCGTCGCGGCGCTCATGGTGGCCCTGGCGGTGACCGTCGGCGTGAGCGTGATGATCGAGAGCTTCCGCGGCACAGTGGTCAACTGGCTGGAGCTGACGCTGCCTGCCGACCTGTACGTCACCGCGCCCACCGCGGGGGGCACGCGCCCCAGCCTCTCGCTGCCTTATGCCTTGAAGGGGCAGTTGGAGGCTGTGCCTGGCGTGGCGTCGGTGGAAAGCTTCCGCTCCGTGCAGGTTGAGGGGCCCATGGGCCCCGTGCAGCTCTCCGTGGCCGACGCCAGGCGACGACGCGACGCGCGCCTGTATCGCTTCGCGCAAGGCAGCCCGGAGGCTGTTTGGGCTCAGGTGCAGCAGGGGGCGGTGATCGTCAGCGAGCCCTTCGCATACCGCCACGGTATCCCTCCCTCCGGGGGCGAGGTGACGCTCTACACCGACCGCGGCGAGCACACTTTCCCGGTAGTGGCCGTCTACTACGATTATTCCTCCGATCGCGGCGCGGTGCTGATGAGCGAGAACGTCTATCATCAGTATTGGGACGACCGGTCGATCACCTCGCTGGCGGTGTACGTGTCCCCGGGCGAGTCGATAGACTTCGTGGCCGACAAGCTGCGCCGATCGCTGGCGGGTACCGGCCTCACGGTGCTGGCCAACCGCGCCCTGCGCGAGCAGGCCCTCAGGATCTTCGACCGCACCTTCGCCATCACGGCTGCCCTGCGCCTGCTGGCCGTGTTGGTGGCCTTCATCGGCGTGCTCAGCGCGCTGATGGCGCTGCAATTGGAGCGCAGCCGCGAACTGGCCACCCTGCAGGCGTTGGGCCTGACGCCGGCGGGGTTGTGGCGCCTGACGCTGGTCGAAACAGGCCTGATGGGTGCGGCGGCGGGTCTGTTCTCCTGGCCGGCCGGGTTGATCATGGCCGCTGTGTTGGTATATGTCATCAATCTGCGTTCCTTCGGCTGGACGCTGAACCTGCAATTGCAGCCCTGGATCCTGATGCAGGCTCTGGCCGTCGGGGTCGCCGCGGCCCTGGCGGCTGCGCTGTACCCCACGGCGCGGCTGGCGCGCATGCCGATCAGCCGGGCGCTGCGCGAGGAGTGAATCTTTCCATGCGCAAGGTCCTGGTAGGCCTGGGCCTCCTGTTGCTGGCCTTTTGGGGCAGCAATCGGCTGCTGCGCGCCGGGGGGCCGCAGGCGCAAGAGGCGCCGGCGATCCGGCTGGCGCCCACCGGCGAGGCGCCGGCCTTCGCGCGCGTCCTGGAGCCGCGCGCCTTTCGCTTCCCCCAGGATCACGGTCCCCATCCCGACTTCCAGACCGAGTGGTGGTATTACATCGGCAACCTGCAGGACGCCGCCGGCGAGCGCTTCGGCTTCCAGCTCACCTTCTTCCGGCGCGCCCTCCGGCCGGGGTCCCTGAACCGCCCTTCGGGACTGGCCGCCTCGCAAATCTATTTCGCCCACTTCGCTTTGACGGATGTCGCGCGGCAGGAGCATTCCAGTTTCGAGCGTTTCAGCCGCGGCGCGGGCGGGCTGGCGGGCGCACGGGGCGATCCCTTCAGCGTCTGGCTGGAGGACTGGTCGGTGGAAGCGCTGGACGCGCTGGGTGAGCGGGTCAGGCTGCGAGCACAGGAAGGGGATTTCTCTCTCGACCTGGTGCTGCAGGCGGGCAAACCCCTGGTGGCTCATGGTGAGGCTGGCCTCAGCCGCAAGAGCGAGGAGCCGGGCAACGCTTCTTATTATTTGAGCTTCACCCGTATGGATGCCGCCGGCTCGCTCCTGGTTGAAGGGGAGAAGGTCGAGGTGACGGGGCAGGCCTGGTTCGACCACGAGTGGAGCACCAGCGCGCTGGGCGAGCAGGCTGTGGGTTGGGATTGGTTCGGCCTGCAGCTCGACGACGGGCGTGAGATCATGCTCGCCCGCATCCGCCGCGCCGACGGCTCGCTGGAGCCCGTCTCGGGCGGTACTCTGGTCGAGCAGGACGGCAGCCTGATCGCCCTGAGCCTGGATGATGTGATGTTCACTCCGCTGGGCACATGGACCAGCCTGCGTTCCGGAGCCACCTATCCCCTGCGCTGGCGGGTGGAGATCCCGGCCTACGGCGTGGACCTCACCGTGGAACCGTTGCTGGAGGACCAGGAGATGGAGGTCAGCGTGGTGTACTGGGAGGGGGCGGTCGAGGTGAAGGGAGAGAGCGCCGGCCTTCCCGTGGGGGGCCAGGGCTACATCGAGCTCACCGGCTACGCCGAGAGCATCCAGGGCGCCTTCTAGCTTCACGCCGCACAAGCGGAGGCCGGGGAGGGCCGGGTTGTGTACCGGCTCACAAGTATCTTCCCTACGTCCGGTACAATCTATGGAGTAGGATATCGCGCTAAAGGAGGTTCGAGATGGCAGATGTCAAGTCCCAGGGCACCGACAACCCGATGACCACTGTGAAGCTCGAGCCGGGGGAGAAGGTGGCGCTTTGCCGCTGCTGGCACTCCAAGGATTTCCCTCTCTGCGACGGCAGCCACAAGGAACACGAGGGCCGTGGGCCGGCCATCGTCGAGGCGGCGGCCGCGGAGGGCTAGCGAGCCGTCTATCGTTGATCCGGCAACGCAGGGGCACGGCATCCCGTGCCCCTGCGGATTCTGAGAACCCCCTCATCTCATCAAGCCTATATCCCCCGGCGGCTCCAGGCCTGGACGGCGTGGCGCCGCTTCTCTGAGGTCACCCGCCTTCAATCTGCCGGTGCCCAGACGGCCGTGTCCGGCTCGAACGCGGCCCAGGCGAACCAGAAGTGCTCTCCAGAGACGATGGGCTGCAATCGGGTTCCGGCCAGGGGTCCCTCGACGGCCTCGCCGAAGATGTTCCAGGTCGAAGCGGTTTCCCGGTCGCTGAACCCGCCTGCGGGGTTCAGCTCGAAGGTCAGCACCTGGTCCCCCACCTGGCGGGAATAGACGCCGGTGGAGCCGATGTCGCGGCCGTTCTCGAAGCTGCGGGCGTCCAGCGCCGAGCCGGTGCCGAATTTCCAGAAGACCACAATGGGCTGGCCCGCGACCTCGTCGTTGATCACCGGGTTGTCGCTGAGAGCCTTGAAGGGATAGGCCACGGCGCTGTCATCGATCTTGATGGCGGCGACGCGCTCCATGGCCTGCAGGCGCTCGTCGGGGATGGCGGTGAAGAGGAAGGGACGCGAGTTGTCAGGGCTGTCGTAGCCCGTGTAGGGGTTGACGCCGTACTGGCGCACGTAGCCCGTTTCGCGCGAGAGCACCTTGCCGCCGCCGCTGCGCTCTTTGAAGTCGGACCAGGAGATGATCTGCGAGGGCAGGAATTCGAGCTGCGTGCCCGTCATCGTTCCCACCACGGCCGTTCCGGTGAACTGCTGCCACCAGGATTGGGTCTGCCGATCGTACATGACCAGGTCCGAGTTGCGCAGGTTGCCCGTGGTGCCGAAATCCAGCACGCGGCCGTCGGGGAGCTGGCGATTGAAGGCGATGGTGGCGTTGCACAGCGGGCAGAAGGTGAGCGTCACCGGCTGACCGGCGACCACATCGTTGACGATCTCGTGCCAGATCAGGATCGCCAGGGGGTAGGCGCGGGCGTCGCCGCTCAGCTCGAAGTACATCACGGGCCAGGTATCGCCCAGCCATTCGTCGGCCTGCGCCACGCTCTCGAAGAGCGGCTCGTCGATGGCGGGGATGCCGTCGGGCGGCGGACCGCCGGAGAGGAACTCGCTGTAGTCCACGCTGTGCAGACAGAAGTCGGTCCTGTCCCAGAACAGGGTGCTGAACTGCACCTGCTGCCCATCGAAGGGCTCTTCGCAACTGTTTCCAGAGCGCACAGGGTCCCCTTCGCTTGCAATGGCCTGAGGCGTTGATGCCTGGGCGGCAGGGGTGGTGGGATCCGCTGAAGGTGGAGGTTCTGTCGCCGCGGGTGCTGGGCTCTGCGCTGGCGCACAGGCGGTCAGCAGCACCGCCGTCAGGGCGAGCAGGCTGAGAGCATAGGTCCATCGTCGTTTGGGCATCATAAGAGACTCCTCGGGCTATCAATGGGGTCGGGAGGTTCTCTCCAATGGTAAGCTGCCGGGGGCGTTTGGCTCGGTAGCTGGGCATACACTCGAAAGTCGGTTTCTGCTCCCCGCCACCCTGAGCCTGTCGAAGGGTGGCGGGGAAGGGGCTATCCTGTGCTCGCGGAAGCACGAGGATAAGGAAGAGCGGAGAGGTCACGAGGCTTGCCGGGCGCACTCTTCGAGGGGCGCAGACGGCGCCCTGGGGGCCTGCGCCGCGTGTTGACCGCAGCGCAGCCCGCGGCGAGAATGGATGTAAACGATGAAGGAGGCGAAGCATGGAGATCAACCTGCAAGGGCGCGTGGCGCTCATCACGGGCGGATCGCGCGGCATCGGACGGGCCCTGGCGCTGGCCTTTGCCCAGGCCGGGGCGCGCGTGGTGGTCGCCAGCCGCAAGCAGGAGAGCGTGGATGCGGTGGCGGAAGAGATCCGCGCCGCCGGCGGCAGCGCCCTGGCGCTGGCATGCCACGTGGGGTGTGAGCCCGATGTGCGTGGCCTGGTGGCGGGGGCCATCGAAGCCTTCGGCGGCATCGACATCCTTGTCAACAACGCTGCCACCAACCCGCACTTCGGCCCCACACTGGAGGCTGAGCCTGCCCTGTGGGACAAGATCATGCAGGTCAACCTGCGCGGCCCCTTCCTGCTGGCGCGCGAGGCGGCGCCCCACATGCTTGCCGGGGAGGGTGGCTGCATCATCAACATGGCTTCCGTGACGGGGCTGCGGCCCTCGGCGCTGCTGGGCATCTACAGCGTGTCCAAGGCGGCGCTGATCATGCTCACGCGTGTGCTGGCGCTGGAACTCGGCCCGCAGGGCATCCGGGTCAATGCCATTGCGCCGGGCGTGATCCGCACTGAATTCAGCCGGCCGCTGTGGGAGTCGGAGCCCATGCGCCAGCGGGTGCTGCAGGCCACGCCGCTGCGCGCCGTGGGGGAGGTGGGAGACGTGGTGGGCGCGGCCCTCTATCTGGCCTCCGATCTGGCGGCCTATGTCAACGGAGCGGTGCTGACGGTGGACGGCGGCATGAGCGAGGCGGGCGTGATCGGTTGAGATCGGCGGGCAGAGCGCCCTCTGCATGCCGGCAGGCGCGCCGAAAGCTCGCTGCCCTTGACGCCCGCCGCGGGGCCTGCTATCATAAAACTACCGACCGGTCGGTAGGGCTCATGCGCAGAGACGACATCCTCCAGGCAGCCGCACAGATCTTCCGTCAAAAGGGCTATCACGCCGCCTCCATGCGCGACATCGCCGACGCGGTCCACCTTCAGAAGGCAAGCCTCTACCACCACGTGCGCGGCAAGCAGGAGATCCTGCTCGCCATCCTGGATTGGGCGCTGGACCTGCTCATCGCCGACCTGGAAGCGGTGCTACGCTCGGATCAACCCCCCGAAGAGAAATTGCGCCAGGCGATCCGCGCCTATACCTCGCGTCTGACCGAAGACGCCGACCTGGCGACGGTGCTGCTGCTGGAGCACCGCAGCCTGGAGCAGCCGCTGCGCGCGCAGCACATCGCCCGCCGGGATCGCTTCGAGAGACTGTGGCGTCAGTTGCTCGAAGAGGGCATCCAGGCGGGCGTTTTCCGTCCGGTGGACGTCCCCGTCACGGCCTTCGCCTTGTTGGGCGTGCAGAACTGGATGATCACCTGGTATCGCGAGAACGGGCGCATGAGCCACGAGCAGCTTGCCGAGCGTTTCAGCGACCTCTTCCTGCACGGCCTGCTGACCGGCGACGAAGGTGATGAGACGTGAATCGCGAGGTCGAGCGCTACGAGACTCCCCGCGGAGCCCGCATCTATCGCCTGCCGCTGAAACTCTTCCCCGGCTTCGGCGGCTACGCCCACCTGGTATTGTGGCAGGACCTGGTGGTCCTGGTGGATGCCGGATCGGGTTTCGGCGACAGCAACGAGCATCTGGAAGCCGGCTTGGCGACGGTGCGCGAGCGCTTCGGAGAACCGGTGGACTGGGATCGCCTGACGCACGTACTGGTCAGTCATGGCCACATCGACCATTTCGGCGGGTTATGCTTCGTGCACTCCCGCACGCAGGCTCCCATCGGCGTGCATGAGCTGGACCTGCGCGTGCTGACCAATTACGAGGAGCGCCTGACGGTGATCGCCCGCCGGCTGCGGGAGTACATGGACGAGGCGGGCGTCGAGGAGGAGGAGCGCGAGGCCATCATGCGCCTCTATCTGCTCAATAAGCACCTCTTCTCCTCCGTCGAGGTGGATTTCAGCTTCGAGGCGGCGGGCATGGCCATTGGGCCGCTGCGCATCCTGCATGTCCCCGGGCATTGCCCGGGGCAGGTGGTCTTCCTGGTGGACGACGTGCTGCTCTCCGGCGATCACGTCCTGAAGGGCACCACCCCCCACCAGGCGCCCGAGCGTCTGAGCCTGAACACGGGGTTGGGTCACTACCTGGCCTCGCTGGAGAAGCTGCATCCCCTTTCGCCGCGCCTGCAATTAACCCTCGGGGGCCACGAAGGCCCCATTGAAGACCTGGCGGCGCGCATCGACGATATCCGCGCCCTGCACGAATCCCGGCTGCGCAAAGTGCTCGAGATCCTCGACGAGCCGCACACCATCAACGAGGTGGCTCACCAGTTGTTCCCCGATGTGGAGGGCTACCACATCCTGCTGGCTCTGGAGGAGGCGGGGGCCCATGTGGAATACCTGGCCCAGCGCGGCTACTTGGGCATCACCAACCTGCACGATCTGGAAGCGGGCAAGCCTGTTCCCATCCGCTATGAACGTCTGCAGAGCTGGGCGCCGCCGCTTTCGGCGCTGCTCGGAAGCCCGCGGCAGCAGGCGACGGTCCCTGATGTGGAGGACCCCGAAATCTCCACGCCTGGATAAGGGGATTGACCAACCCCCGGAGGAATGGACCATGTACAGTTTTGAACCGACCGATGAACAAAGGATGCTGGTGGAGGCCGTGCAGCGCTACGCGGCCAACGACCTGCGCCCCGCGTCGCGCGAGGCCGACGAGGCGGGTGAGCTCCCCACCGAGCTGATCGAAAAGGGCTGGGAGCTGGGTGTGCTGCAGGCCAGCATCCCCGAAGCCTACGGCGGCTTCGGCGAGCGCTCAGCGGTCACCAGTGCCCTGGCGGCGGAGGAGATGGCCTGGGGCGACCTGTCGGCCGCGCTGGCTGTGATGGCCCCCGCCACCTACGCGCTGCCCATCCTGATCGGCGGCACGGAGGAGCAGAAGCAGGAGCTGCTGCCCCCCGTGATCGAAGCCGAATGGAGGCCCTATGTGGCCGCGCTCATCGAACGCAGCTACAGCTTCCACCCCGGAGAGCTGGCGACGACTGCGAAACGCGAGGGCGACGGCTATTTGCTGGAAGGCGAGAAGTCCTATGTGCCCTTCGCCGACAAGGCGCCTGGCTTCCTGGTGTTCGCCAGTCTGGAGGGCGTGCCGCAGGCCTTTGTGGTCTCTGCCGACGCCGAGGGCCTGAGCGTAGGTGAGCGCGATCAGCTGATGGGTATCCATGCATTGCCCACCTTCCGCCTCAAGCTGGAAGGCGTGCGCGTGCCGCTGGAGGCGCGCCTGGGGGGCGAGGCGGGGCATGCGGTGGAGCCCATCATCGCCGCCTCGCAGGTGGCTATCGGCGCCATGGCCGTTGGCCTCAGCCGGGCTGCCTACGAGTACGCGCTCGAGTATGCCAAGGAGCGCGAGGCCTTCGGACAGAAGATCGCCCAGAAGCAGGCCATCGCCTTCATGCTGGCCGAGATGGCGACCGAAATCGAGAGCATCCGGCTGCTGGTGTGGGAGGCGGCCTGGATGCTGGACCGCGGCGAGGAAGAGGCCGCCAAGGTGGCCTACCTGGCGCTGACCGGCGCCGGGGACATGGCCATGACGGTCACCGATCGCGCCGTGCAGATCCTGGGTGGCCACGGCTACGTGCGCGACCATCCCGTTGAGATGTGGATGCGCAACGGCCGCGGGGTCCCGAGCTTCGTCGGCCTGGCGATGGTCTAGTCTGCCGGGCCGGAAGCCGCGACTGCGCCCGCGTGATGAGCGGGGCGCGCCGCCAGGCCCCAGGCCCGCAGCCATTGGGCTCGCCGTCGACGTTCAGGCAAGCGAGGAGCAATTGCCATGATCGACTTTGAAATGCCGGACAGCATTCGCAAACAGAGGACCATGCTGCAGTCCGTCGCTGAGAACATGATGCGCCCTGTCTCGCGCTATTTCGACGAGCACGAGCATGAGATACCCTGGGACTACATCAACTTCATGCACGAGGCCATGCGGGCCATGGGCGCCGGCTCGCTGCGGCCCGACGAGGAGAAGAAGCGCAAGGGCCCCCGTATGGGGTACCAGCGGCTGGCTTTCATGATCGAGATGCTCTCCTGGGGCGATGCCGGGTTCTACCTGTGCACGCCTGGAGGCGGGCTGGGAGCGGCCGCCGTTGAGGCCACCGGCACGCCAGAGCAGAAGGAGCGCTTCCTGAAGCGTTTCACTCAGGAGAAGCCGGCCTTTGCCGCCATGGCCATGACAGAGCCCCATTGCGGCTCCGACACGGCCGCCATCCGCACCACTGCCGTGCGCGACGGCGATGAGTGGGTGCTCAACGGCGAGAAGATCTTCGTCACCGCCGGCCACAAGGCGCTGGTGGACACAGACGGCTTCGTCGTGGTCTGGGCGACCATTGACCCCTCCGCCGGCCGGGCCGGAATGCGGCCCTTCGTGGTGGAGGCCGGCACCCCAGGTTGCAGCGTTACCAAGCTGGAGGACAAGCTGGGCATCCGCGCCAGCGATACCGTCAGCATCGTGCTGCAGGATTGCCGCATCCCCTTCGACAACATCCTGGGCAGCCCGGAAGTGGAGAAGAAGACCACCAAGGGCTTCAAGGGGGCCATGGCCACCTTCGACGCCACGCGCCCGCTGGTCTCGGCCTCGGCCCTGGGCATCGCCCGCGCCACGCTCGAGCTGCTCAAGGAACTGCTGGGACAGCAGGGCGTCACCATCCGCTACGGCTTGCCGCGCAGCTTGCTGACCAACATCGAACGTGAGATCATCGATATGGAGGTCATGCTGCGATCGGCCTGGCTGCTGGTGCTCAAGGCTGTCTGGATGGCCGATGAGCGCAAGCCCAACACCACCATCGCTTCCATGTCCAAGGTGCGCTCCGGTGACGTGGTCACCAAGATCACGCAGCGCGCCGTGGAACTGATGGGGCCCATCGGCTACAGCCGGGACCTCTTGCTCGAGAAGTGGATGCGCGATGCCAAGATCAACGATATCTTCGAGGGTACGGGGCAGATCAACCGCCTGGTCGTTGCCCGCCGCATCCTTGGCTACACACGGCGCGAGCTGAGCTGATGGAGCATGCCTATGAACACGCTGATTGAGAAAGCCGTTGTCATTGGGGCCGGGACCATGGGGGCGGCCATCGCTGCCCATCTGGCCAACGCCGGCGTCCGGGTCACCCTGTTGGACATCGTGCCGAGCGAGCTCACGCCCCAGGAGGAGAAGCAAGGCCTCACCCTGCAGGATCGTGTCGTGCGGGACCGCATCGCGCGCCAGGGCCTGGAGCGGGCGCTCAAGGCGCGCCCGGCGGCCTTCTTCACCAAGGACACCGCCGCTGTGGTCAGCGTCGGCAACCTGGAGGATGACTTGGGCGTGGTCGCCGAGGCGGATTGGGTCATCGAGGCCATCATCGAGAATCTGGACATCAAGCGCCAGCTCATGGCGCGGTTGGATGAGCTGCGCGGCCAGGAGACCATCGTCAGCACCAACACCTCCGGTATCCCCGTAGCCTCCATCGCCGAAGGGCGCAGCGAGGGCTTCCGCGCACACTTCCTGGGCACCCACTTCTTCAATCCACCGCGCTACCTGAAGTTGCTGGAGATCATCCCCACGCCCGACACGCTGCCCGAGGTGGTGCAGGGCATCAGCGCCTTCGCCGAGCGCCGCTTGGGGAAGGGGGTCGTGCTCTGCAAAGACACGCCCAATTTCATCGCCAACCGCCTGGGCTCCGTGGCCGGGGCCTTCATGCTGGATTACGTCCTGGAGCACGGCTACACCGTCGAGGAAGTGGACTCCATCACGGGTCCGCTCATCGGCCGTCCCAAGACGGCCTCCTTCCGCCTGCTGGACCTGGTGGGGTTGGACGTGGCCTCCCACGTGCGCCGCAACCTGGCCCAGGCGCTGCCCGACGATGAGTCGATACCCTACCTGACCTCGCCGCGCGCCGAAAAGCTCACCCAGGCCATGATCGAGCGCGGCTGGCTGGGCAACAAGACCGGCCAGGGCTTCTACAAGAAGGTCGTGGGGGAGGACGGCAAGAAGGAATACTGGCATCTCAACCTGGAGACGCTGGAATACGAGCCGCCAAGCAAGCCGCGCTTCGAGAGCGTGGGTGGGGCCAAGGACCTGCCCACGGCCGCTGAGCGCATCAAGGCCATGCTGGCTGCCGAGGACCGGGCCGGAGAGCTCATCCGGGCCATCACCTATCACGGCCTGAGCTACGCCTCACGCCGCGTTCCAGAGATCGCTGACACGCCCCTGCCGATAGACGACGCAATGCGCTGGGGATTCATGCACGAAGCCGGGCCTTTCGAGACCTGGGACGCGCTGGGTGTGGCCGATACGGTCGAGGCCATGAAGGCGGCGGGCTTCGAACCGGCGGCCTGGGTAGGGGAGATGCTGAGCGCCGGCCATCAGTCCTTCTATCGATATCAGGGCAAGCGCAAGATCGGCGTCTACAACCCGGCGCGCAAGGATTACGACCCCGTCGAGCCCGATCCGAACGCGGTGGTCCTGGCCGCCCTCAAGGCTGAGGGCAAGGTGGTCGAACAGAACGATGGCGCCTCGCTCATCGATCTGGGCGGCGGCGTGCTGTGTCTCGAATTCCACACCAAGGCCAACGCGTTGGACGAGGACATCTTCCGTATGTTTGACCGCGCCCTGGAATTGGTGCGTAAGGATTTCCTGGGCCTGGTCATCGGCAATCAGGCGGACAACTTCAGCGTCGGCGCCAACCTGTTCACCGTGGCTGTGGCCGCGCAGAACGGGCTGTGGGATCAACTGGAGGAGGCGGTGCGCAGCTTCCAGGAACTGAACATGCGCCTGCGCTATTCGCCGGTGCCGGTGGTGGTCGCCCCGGCCGGGATGGCGTTGGGCGGCGGCTGCGAGATCACCATGGCCGCGCCGCGCGTGGTGGCTGCCGCCGAGAGCTACATCGGCCTGGTGGAGGTGGGCGCCGGTGTGATCCCCGCTGGCGGCGGGTGCAAGGAGATATTGCGCCGCGTGCTCAACCCCGCCATGCGCACCAAGAACGCCGACAACTTCCCCTTCCTGCAGCGCATCTTCGAGACCGTGGGCATGGCCAAAGTTGGCAGCAGCGCGGAAGAGGCGCGCGAGCTGGGCTTCCTGGGGCCGGCCGACCGTGTGGTGATGAACCGCGACCATCTGCTGGCCGAGGCCAAGCGCGAGGTCTTGCACCTGGCGCCCACCTACCGGCCGCCGATCCCCGAGAAGATCTATGCCGCCGGCCGCGACGCGCTGGCCGCGCTGCGCGTCGGGGTCTACATGATGCGCGAGGGCCATTACATTTCCGACCATGACCGACTGGTCGGCGAGAAGCTGGCCCACGTGCTCACCGGCGGAGAGATCAGCCGCCCGGCCTGGGTGGACGAATGGTACATCCTGGACCTGGAGCGAGAGGCTTTCCTCTCGCTGTGCGGCGAGGAGAAGACCCAGCAACGCATGTGGCATTTGCTGCAGACCGGCAAGCCACTGCGCAACTGAGGCACGAGGCAACAAGCCCGTCGCCGGCCCTCTGCAAGAGGGGAGCGGACTCACGCAAGCCGCAGTTCCCCCGGCAGTATCCCGGGCCGCAGCGGCGGGAAGGAGTGTAGGTTATGGCTAAGGAAGCTGTCATCGTGGCCGCCGCAAGGACGGCCATCGGCAGGGCCAAGCGCGGCACGTTGGCCAGCGTGCGGCCGGACGAAATGATGGCCGAGGTCATCCGGGCGCTGATGGAACGCGCCGCACCGCTGCAGCCGGAAGAGGTGCAAGATGTCATCGTGGGCTGCGCCATGCCAGAGGGGGAACAGGGTTTGAACGTGGGGCGCATCGCTGCCCTGCGCGCCGGCCTGCCCGTGGACGTGCCCGGCCAGACGGTGAACCGCTTCTGCTCCTCCGGATTGCAGACCATCGCGCAGGCGGCCTTCACCATCATGGCCGGCATGGCGGAGGTGATCATCGCCGGCGGCACCGAATCGATGAGCATGGTGCCCATGACGGGCAACAAGTTCGCGCCCAACCCCTACTTCGCAGAGGAGCACCCCGGCGTTTACCTGGGCATGGGGCTGACGGCGGAGCGCGTGGCCGAGCAGTACGACGTCAGCCGCGAGGATCAGGACGCCTTCGCCCTGCGCAGCCACCTGCGGGCGGCGGCGGCCATCGACGCCGGAAAGTTCGAGGAGCAGATCGTCCCTCTCGAGGTGGAGGTGGCCGAGGCCCACGGTCGTGAAGTCGTGAAGCGCAAGGTGATCTTCAGGGTCGACGAGGGCGTGCGGCGGGACACCAGCCTGCAGGCCCTGGGCAAGCTGCGGCCGGCCTTTAAGCAGGGCGGCTCGGTGACCGCCGGCAACTCCTCCCAGATGTCGGACGGTGCGGCCGGCGTGGTGGTCATGTCGGCCGAGAAGGCTCAGGCGCTGGGGCTGAAGCCGCTGGCGCGCTTCGCCGCCTTCGCCGTGGGTGGCGTACCGCCGGAGGTGATGGGCATCGGCCCCGTCGCGGCAGTGCCCAAGGCGCTCGAGCTGGCCGGCCTCAAGCTGGCGGACATCGATCTGATCGAACTCAACGAGGCCTTCGCCGCCCAGTCGTTGGCGGTCATCCGTGAGCTGGAGATGGACCCCGACAAGGTGAATGTGAACGGCGGAGCCATCGCGCTCGGTCACCCTCTCGGCTGCACGGGTGCCAAGCTCACCACCCAGATCCTCTATGAGATGAAGCGCACCGGCGCGCGCTACGGCCTGGTGACGATGTGCATCGGCGGCGGCATGGGCGCAGCCGGCATCTTCGAAAACCTGCACTAGCCGGGTGGCGGGCGCATAGCTTTACGTTGAGCACTGAGCAGGGGCGCAGGTCGTTGCGCCCGGACGGGGCGGGGCGGGCGGCTGATCGCTCGCCAAGGGCGAAAAACGCAGGCCCACGCCGGAGAGAGATCAACAAAGGAGCGAGCCATGAGCGAAGAATTGACCATCGAAAAGCTGATGTCCCTGATGCCCAAGGCCTTTGTGGCTGAGAGGGCGCAGGGCGTGGATGCGGTCATCCAGTACCATCTGACCGGTGATCAGGGCGGCGACTGGATCATCACCATCCGCGACGGCAAGTGCACCGTCGAGCAAGGGACGGCGGAGAACCCCAAACTCACACTGACCGCCGACTCCAACGACTATCTGGACATCATCACCGGCAAGCTCAACGCCATGAGCGCCTTCGCTGAGGGCAAGCTCAAGTTGAAGGGCGACCTGGGCTTGGCGATGAAGCTGATGAACTACTTCAAGCTGCCGGCCTGAATCGCGTGCACGGTCTCATGCCTCGAGGGTGAGACCGTCCTGGGAAGGCGGGGGCGGCTCCAGGGCCGCCCCCGCCTTCCGATTCGCGGCCTCTGTCCCCCGGCGGATCGCAAAGTGATTGCAAGCTCATCTTGCCGCACTATGACCTAAAATCAGACTGGTGTTTGATGGAACCCTGCGCGGCTCCCGTGATCCGTTGGCTGCGTTCAACGTGGCAGGCCGAAGTGCGCTCGCGGGTGACCTCGCGATGCGAAGGCGGGCAATGACCCTCCGGGCCGCTGAGCCCATTCACCACCCCATCGCCGCAGATCGGCCTGATCGCCGACCTGCAGGCCCGGCGCAGCCAGAAGGTGGCGAGGGTATCCCTCACCTCTCCAACAGGGAATGACGTTACCATGAGTTCTTTGCCCCGAGACGTCCTGCAGAACGAGGATCGTCTGTCATCGATCGAAACCTGCCAGAATCCAGCCATAGACCCTCGAGTGCAGGAGTTGATCGCGGCGCGCGAGCGAATCGCAGCGCCCATGTATCACCTGCGCGTCTTGCGCATCCTGGCCGATAGTCTCAATCGTGCCGACGACTTGGACTCGCTGGTTCAGAACGCCCTGAGGTTGATCCTGCAGCTGCTGGACATCCCCTCCGGCTGGATGTTCCTGATCGACGAGCAAGGGGACTTTCAGCCCGTCGCCATGCATGGCTTGCCCTCCAGCCTGAGCGAGGACGACTTCGCTGCGTTGCGTTGGTCCCCTTGTGCCTGTCAGGAGCGGCTCCTGCGCGGCGATCTGGTCTTCGCCGTGAACATCTTCACCTGCGAGCGGCTCGCAGGCTGTGAGCCGGATGTCGAGCAGGGCCCCTCCGCTGCGGGCTGCCTCCGCCATCACGCCAGCGTGCCTCTCAGCGCCGATGGCGTGCCGCTGGGCATTCTGAACCTGCTGCGATCCGGCACAGAGACTTTCACCCAGGAAGAGCTGAACCTGCTCTCCTCGATCGGAGAAATGCTGAGCGTCGCCATCCGCCGCGCCCAGCTGCACCAACAGGCGGAAGACGCGCGTCTACAGGAGCGCGAGGCGCTGCTGGATTTCTCGCGCGCTCTGCTGGGGCTGACGGAGCCCCGCGCCGTGGCCGAGGCCGCCGGATGGATCGTCCAGGATCTGTTGAAGGTGGAGCTCGCATCCTTGATGGCGCTCGATCCCAGCGGTCAGCGGTTGGTGTTGGTCGGCGGCAGCGGGTGGGAGTCCTCCCGCTTCGGCCGATTTGCAGTGCCCCTGGAAGGCTCTCGCGAGGGGGAGGTGTTCCGCAGCGGCAAGTCCGCTCAGCAAATGGCGGCCGACGGTGATGATCCTCTCCCCTTCCCGCCGGAGCTGCGCGAACTCGGAGTCAAGAGCAGCCTGACGGTTCCCCTGCAAGCGGGCGGCGAGGTGATCGGCACGCTGTGTGCCCACTCGCTGCGGGCGCGCCGGTTTTCGCCCGGCGAGGCACGTCTGCTGGCGCTCATCGCCAACCTCACGGCAGCAGCCTTCGACAGGAGCCGCCATTTTCGGGCGGCTCAAGATCGGGTGCAGGAGGCCGAGACGCTGCGGCGCAGTGCTGCGGCGGTGGCTGCTACCCTGGATCAGGAGGAGATCCTGGAGCGCATCCTCGAGGAGCTGGCTGCAGTCATCCCTCACGACAGCGCCTCGGTACAGCTCTTGCGAGACGGGTATCTGGAAATCGTGGGCGGCCGGGGCTGGGAGAAACTCTCCGACGTGGTGGGCCTGCGCTTCGCCGTCCCTGGGGACAATCCCAATACCGTGGTCTTGCAAACCGGACGGCCACTCATCCTGGGCGACGCGCCCCAAGAGTACAGTCCATTCACACAGGAACCCCACAGTCACATCCGGTCGTGGCTCGGTGTGCCTCTGATCGTGAAAGACAACATCATCGGCATGTTGGCGCTGGACAGCGTCGAGCCCGGCCGGTTCACGGCCTATCACGCACGACTGGTGAGCGCCTATGCCGACCACGTGGCCATCGCGCTGGAGAACGCCCGCCTGTTCCAGGAGACGGCGCGCAAGGCCCTCCACATGCAGGCCCTGGCGGAAGCGGCTCATCATCTGCTTGGCCGCCTGAATTTCGAAGAGACCCTGGAGCGCGTCATGCAGACCGCCATGACCATCCTGGAGGTCGACCGGGCGGCGGTTTTCCTGTTGGATCCAGACAGCGAGAGCCTTCATTGTCCTGCGGCTGTGGGCCTCTCCGCGGAATACATCGCCACGGTCAGCGACCATTATCGGGCCTTCCCCGGGAGCGCGTCCATTACCGGACGTCAGCCGCTGTCCGTGCGCGACGCGCAGACCGATCCGCGTCTCGACCCAATGCGGGAAATCGTCCAGCGCGAGGGTTTCCGCAGCTATTGCGTGCTGCCGCTGATTGTGAACGAGACCGCGCTCGGCGCCCTGGTCCTCTATCGGGATATGGTGCGGCCTTTCGACCAGGAGGCGCTCGCGCTGGCCCAGGCGCTGGCGGACCACGCGGCTATCGCGCTGGATCGCGCGCGGCATCACGAGGCGGTCAAGGAGGCCGAGAGCCGCTATCGCAAGCTCTTCGACGAGGTGCCGGTGGGGCTCTATCGCAGTTCACCGGACGGCGCCGTTCTGGACGCCAACGCAGCGCTGGTGGAGATGCTCGGATTCCCGGACAAGGAGACGCTTCAGAAGGCAAACGCCGAATCGATCTACGTCGATCCTCAGGAGCGGGCACAATGGTGCCAAATCATGGAACGGGATGGCGTGGTCATCAATTACGAAGAGCGCCTGCGCCGCCATGACGGCAAGGTGATCTGGGTCCACGACAGCGCCCGCGCGATCAGGGACCCCCAGGGGGAAATCCTGTACTATGAGGGCTCGCTGGAAGATGTCACCGACCACAAGCGGGGTGAGTTGGCCCTGAGGCAGAGCCACGATCGGCTGGAACAGGCGCTGGCTCAATTGGAGCAGGCGCAAAAGCAGTTGGTGCAGCAGGAGCGCCTGGCGGCCATCGGCCAACTGGCGGCGGGGATTGCCCATGACTTCAACAACATCATGGGAGCCATCCTCCTCTACGCGGAGCTACTGCTCCCTGAGCCAGCCCTCACAGACCGCGGGCGAGAACGGCTGGACATGATCATCAGCCAGGTCCGGCGGGCCGCCTCTCTCACGGAGCAGATCCTGGATTTCAGCCGCAAATCGGTGCTCAAGTCCCATGCCATCAGCCTCTCCCAACTTGTGCACGAGACGGCCCGCTTGCTGGAGCGGACGTTGCCCGAGAACATCCACATCGACATCATCGCTGAGGATGAGCTGCCCGTCCGAGCCGACCCGGCAAGGATGCAGCAGGTCCTGACCAACCTGGCGCTCAATGCCAGGGACGCCATGTCTGAGGGAGGTTTGCTGCGCGTCGAACTCGATCTGGTCCATGTCGAACCCGCCGACGGCTTCCCCTTCAAGGATATGGCCGCAGGGAAGTGGGTGAAGATGACCGTGTCCGATACGGGCAGCGGGATCGCCCCCGACGTCCTGCCGCGCATCTTCGAGCCTTTCTTCACAACGAAACCTCCAGGTGAGGGAACGGGGCTGGGGCTGGCCCAGGTTTACGGCATCATCAAGCAACATGGCGGCTACATCGACGTGCATTCCGAGGAGGGGCAGGGCACCACCTTCGTGATCTTCCTGCCGGCACTGGAAGGTGGCATGTCGCCAGCCATCGTGCAGGATGAACACGATTCACCTAACGGCAGGGGGGAGCGCATCCTCATCGTAGAAGATGATGACGCCATCCGCGAGGCGCTGAACGAAATCCTGGCCGTCTACAATTTCAACGTCCTGACGGCAACCGGCGGGCAAGAGGCGCTTGAGATCTTCGAGCTGCAGCAGGGGGAGATCGACCTGGTGATGACCGACCTCATTATGCCCGGCATGGGCGGCACGATGCTCTGCCGTGAACTGGGCAAGCGATGGCCGCAAGTACCTATCGTTGTGATGACGGGCTATCCGCTCGGCATCCAGACGCGCGAGCTCTTCGACCGCAACAACATCACCTGGATCCAAAAGCCGCTGCGCCCTGAGACCGTCGTCAGGGCCATCCGGGAAGCCCTGGGGGGCTGAATCCTCAATCACCGACCCCGAGTGCTGGCGTCGCTCTCTCTTGGGAGACGCGCTCTGCCGGTGGGGGACTCCCGGCGTTCCAGAGGCTCAGCCTGAGCGATCTCCCGAAGGTCTGAAGATCAGACGCGTGCGGTGGATGCGGGCAACTGCAGGGTCGATTCCCATCGCCTGAAGCAGCTCATCGGGTCGGCCCGTGGCGCCAGGCCGCGTGGCCAGGCGGGCACGCAGGGTGGGACCCTCAGGGCCGGCTTGGAGCGTCAGCTCCTCGATCAGCGGCCGCAGATCATAGCGTTTCTCGCGCCGCTCGCGCGGCAGCGCCTCGGCAGCCAGCAGGGCTGCGACCTGTGTTTCGAGGTCATCGGGCTCTTCACCACGGAAGAAGGAAATGCAATACTCGCTGGCCACGACTTCGTTTTGCAGGGCGGGTGCGTCTGCCGGCACAGCCTGAACATCGTCGACGCGCAGGCCGGGTGGTGCGGCGGCCTGCAGCGCGGCCAGAAGATCGTCCGCCTCCAGCGGTTCCTTCAGCCAGACGTCGATCAGCTCACATTCGCTGGTGCAGCCCAGCGGCAGGGCGGGGCTCATCTGCATGCGCGGCCTGGGCGTGAAGCCCCGCGAATAGGCCAGCGGGACGCGAGCACGGCGCAGGGTGCGCTCCCAGGTGCGCTGCATGTCCAGATGGCCCGTAAAGCGCACGGCAGACAGCTTGGCGTAGGCGATACGGAAGCGGTGCAGCGCTTCGGTGTCCATGGCTCAGGCGGGCACCGCTGATCCCACGTCCGTGGGCTGCTTGCGCTGCGGCGAGCGCACTTCTGGGCACCTCCAGGCCTCGCCTGGATTCTGGCGCCGTATGGCGGTGAATTTCGGCAGGATGCCGCAGGCGTAGCAGCGCTGGCGACAGTCGACGCGCGTTCGGCCCTCCAGGCTCCACAGGTAGTCCTGGGCGAGGAAGGGCTTCTTGACCGCGGCGTCGATATGGTCCCAGGGGAATGTCTCGTCGATGGGTCGTTCGCGATGAGTGTAGAAAGCCGGATCGAGGCCGGCGGCCTGAAAGGCGTCCATCCAGGCCTGGTAATTGAAGTGCTCGCGCCAGGCGTCGTACCTGGCGCCGCGCCGCCAGGCGCCTTCCACCACCGCTCCCAGACGCCGGTCACCGCGCGCCAGCCATGCCTCGAGCATGGTCTCACGCGGATCGGTCCAGCTCATCTTCATGCCGGGCGCGCGCAATTCCCGGCGCAGCAGCGCCTGCTTGGCGCGAATCTGCTGCTCGGTGTCACAGGGGACCCACTGGAAAGGCGTGTGAGGCTTGGGGACGAAGGTGCTCACGCCGGCGTTGAGGCGCGCCCGCTTGCCGATGATCCTGCGGCCTTCGGCCAGGACGGCCTTGCACAGGTCGGCGATGGCCTGCACGTCCTGCAGCGTTTCGGAGGGATGACCGATCATGAAGTACAGCTTGATGGTATGCCAGCCGCGCTGGTAGATCTCGCGCGCTGTGGCCAACAGTTGCTCGGTGGGGAGCGGCTTGTTGATGATCTCGCGCATGCGCTCGGTGGCTGCCTCCGGGGCCAGGGTGAAACCGCCGCGGTGCGACTGGCCTTCCAGCAGATCCATCAGTTCCACGGAGAAAGTATCGATGCGTAGCGAAGGAAGCGAGAGGTTGAGGTGCCGGTCGGCGAAGCGCCGGCGGACGGCCCGCACCAGATCCAGCACATGCGTGTAGTCGGAAGAGGAGAGCGAGAGCAGGCCCACTTGCTCGAAGCCGGTATGCGCCAGGGCTTGCTCGATGGCGTCGACGATCTCTTCCACAGGGCGCTCGCGTACCGGGCGATTGACCATGCCCGCCTGGCAGAAGCGGCAACCGCGCGTGCAGCCGCGCGTGATCTCGATCGAGATCCGCTCATGGGTGATGCCGACGTAGGGCACGATGAAGCGCGTCAAGGGCGGCGGCAGCTTGGCCACGATGCGTTTGAGCACTGGCATCTGCGCATCCTCCGCCAGCGACGTCACGTGCGAGACGGTTCCGTCGGGGAGGTAGTGCACCTGGTAGAGCGAGGGTACGTAGACCCCCCAGATCGTCGCCAGTGCCCGCAGCAGAGCCTGGCGCGGCTCGCCGGATTCCTTCCAGGCCTGATGGGCCCGGACGATCTCCAGGATGACCTCTTCGCCCTCGCCGATGACGAAGGCGTCGATGAAGTCCGCCATGGGCTCCGGGTTGTATGTGGCATGGCCGCCGGCGATGACCAGCGGGTGCTGCGGCCCGCGTTGGGCGCTGTGCAGCGGGATCCCCGCCAGGTCCAGCATGTTCAGGGCATTGGTAAAGAGCGACTCGTAGGGCAGGGAGAAACCCAGGATGTCGAATTGGGCGACGGGGTGTTTGGTCTCCAGCGAATAGAGCGGAAGCCCCGCGGCGCGCAGGGCAGCCTCCATATCAGGCCACAGGGCGAAGACGCGTTCGGCCAGCACGTCGGGTTGACGGTTAAGGATGTCGTAGAGGATGGCCAGGCCCAGGTTGGACATGCCCAGGTCGTAGAGGTCAGGGAAGGCCAGGGCGACTTTCGTCGTCGCCTGGTCCCAATCCTTGACGACCTGATTGAGTTCGCCGCCGGCGTAGCGCCCGGGCTTCTGTATCCGGGGCAAGATCCGATCCAGCCCGCGCTCGATTTGCTCAGGAGTATGCACTGGTTTCGCCCTGTCTCTTGAATTTGGATGAACGGGGTTGGAATATTATAGCACAGCGAAGTGGGTTGACCCTGATTTCCCAGCCATGGTACAATCGCCGCGCTCGCCCCCATCGTCTAGTGGACCAGGACGTGGCCCTCTCAAGGCCAAAACCGGGGTTCGAAC
>JAJRUD010000112.1 GCA_024277995.1 Chloroflexota bacterium | reverse complement strand
TGGCCGCAGGCCAAAACCCCAAGCAGGCCTGGGCCAGCATCCGCGCCCAGGTGGACCCCGGCAAGCAGTATTGGTGGATCGCCGAGGGCCTGGATCCCTCCTATCTCTCGGTTTTCGATGGGCTGTGGGTGTACAAGGTCAGCCACGCCGCCTACCCCAACGATTACGTGAAGGCCTCGCGTTGGGCCAGCCGCGTGCGCTCGTGGGAACAGAAGACGGGCGAGCCAAAACTATGGGTGGGGACATTGATGCCCGGTTGGGATGATCGCCGCGCCGGCTGCCGCGCGGACGTGCGCGTGCCCTCCCAGCCCTTCGTACGCCCGCGCGAGGATGGCAATTTCTACCGCGCCACCTACAACGCCGCGGTCAAGAGCAATCCCGATATCCTCTGGATTCACAGCTTCAACGAATGGGTGGAGGGGACGTACATCGAACCAAGCCAGTTTTATGGCGACGCCTACCTGAATCTTACGCGGGAATTCGCCAAAGGCTTCAAGGGCGGGTGAGCCTGCGTGCAACTGTCGCATTCAGCGCCAATACGATACAATAAGCGCCATAGTTTTTTGTTCCATTGCCCTGAAAAAGCATATCATTTCGGCAAACTGCGTTTGTCACCAGCGGGAGGTCCATCATGCCTGAAACAGCTTCAGCCAGTCCCCCACTGTCCGGCCGCACCAAGGCGCTCGCCGTCATCGGACTTGTAGCCGCCGGGTTGTTCATCGTTGGCCATGCGCTCGATCTCTACTGGTTGCGCATGATCGTCAAGCCCATCCCGGTGTTGCTCATGGCGGTGTGGGTCTACCTGCTACCGGGCAAAAAGGCCTACCAATGGGCGATTATCGTCGGGCTGCTGTTCTCGATGCTCGGCGATATCCTGCTCGAAGCCTCGGAGGCGACGTTTATCTTCGGGCTGGTGGCGTTTTTGCTGGGGCATGTGGCTTATATCGTCGCCTTCACCAGGGATAGCCGCCAGCTTTTCCCGTGGCGGGCGCTGTTGGCCTATGGCTACGGCGTCATCATTTTCGTCGTCTTCGCCACGCAAGGCGATCTGGGTGACATGATGATCCCGATCTTGCTGTACGTCATCGTGATCACCACCATGCTGTGGCGGGCCGCCAGCCGCGTGGGCGTGGCGGCGATCGATGCGTTCTCGGCCAGAGCGGGCCTATACGGAGCCATCCTCTTCACCTTCAGCGACACCCTGATCGCGACGAATATGTTTGTGTGGGACATGCCGCAACCCTGGACCCGCTACGTCATCATCATCACCTACTGGCTGGGGCAACTGGGCATCACCATGTCGGCGCAGCGAGCAGAGTAAGTCGCAGCAGCTCGCGGCGGATTGCCAGATCCGTCTGGTTGGCAGGCGTGAGATCAGAAAACGACCGGCCTCCCGCTGGATCTGGCGATCCAACGCGAGCAGGTGAACAGCTACGGTGCGCATAAACCACTTGCCGCGAACAGGGGGAGGGGCTACAATGATGGCATGAAGCCCGAGATCGAGCGCCGTCTCACCCTGCGCAGCCGTCTGCCCCTTTACTTGATCGGCGTACTGGCTTTTTCACAGTTGGTCGAGCCGGATCCGGTGTGGATGGCGCTGCTGGTGGGGCTGGGCGGGCTGTTCGGGATATCCTACATCTGGGCGAGGGAGATGCGGGACAAGGTTGAGGCCGAGCGCACATCCCGGGGCAATTGGATCGTGGTCGGAGACCGCGTGGAAGAACGGTTCCGCCTGCGGAACGACAGCCCATTTCCCCTGCTCTGGGCCACCGTCAACGATCACTCAGACGTGCCGGGCTACGCCATCGATCGGGCGGTGTCCGTTGACGCCCGCGGCAGTTACGGCTGGCAAGCGCAGGGCGTTTGCACCAAGCGCGGGGTCTTCACCCTGGGCCCCTGGGCCCTGGCGCTGGGCGATCCCCTGGGCTTGTTCGACGTGACAATCAGTTACCCCGAAGTGCGCACGCTCATGGTCTATCCCCGCGTGATGCGCTTGCCCGAGTTTCAGCTTCCGCGCGGCGCCGCCAGCGGCCGCGCCAGCCGCGCCCTACCCACCCCCTTCGAAACCATCCTCGCCCGCACGGTGCGGCACTACGTCCCCGGCGATAGCCTGCATCTCGTGCATTGGCGCAAGACCGCCCAGCAGGGGAAGTTGATGATCCGCCAGTTCGATCAGGAGCCGGCCGGGGCGCTGTGGCTGGTGCTCGATCTCGACGCCGCGGTGCAGGCGGGCGAGGGCCAGGAGAGCACGCTGGAATATGGCGTGATCCTGGCGGCGTCGCTGGCCGCCAAGCATCTGGACGAGAACCGGGCGGTAGGGTTGGTGGCGTTGGGCCGGGAAACTAAGATCGTGCCGCCACAGCCGGGCCGCGCCCATCTCTGGCAACTGCTGCAAGCCCTCACCCACGCCGAAGCAGCCGAAGGCTGGCCGCTGGCCCGAGTCCTCAAACAAGTCCGGCCGGACATCGGCCGCGGGCGCACCGTGCTGGTGATCACGCCCTCATCCCAAACCGATTGGGTGGGCGAATTGCTCCAGTACCAGCGCCGCGACATCACCACCGCCGCCCTCCTGCTCGACGCCGCCTCTTTCACCCCGCCCCCCGCCGGTGAAGACGCACGAGCAGGGGATCTGGCCGGCCTACAAAACCTGCTGGCCGATTACGGCGTTTTCAGCCGCACTATCGCCCAGGGCTATCCCTTTACGCCCCTGGTCACCATCAAACGCAAACGCAAAGTCATGAAGACGCTGTTCGGCACAGGGCGAGTGATCACGGTCGAGATGGAGGAGGAGGTCTGATGCCGGAACGGGGTTGGCGTTTGATCGGCCGCATTTTGACCCGCCTGCGCCCGGCCGAGGGCTGGGCGACGGTGTTCGCCCTGCTGCTGGCCATCCTGGTGATGGTCTGGGTGGTGGAAGACGCCCGCTGGCTACGCCACGCGCCGCCGTTGTATGCGTCCGCGATCCTCGCCCTGTTGGCCGGCATGGCCGCGGCCCGTCTCGTGCGGCGGGGATGGGTGGCTGCAGCGCTGCTGGCGGGATCCGGGCTGGTGGTCGGGATCATCACGATCGCCCGGGCCTGGCCGCCCCTGCTGCTGATCATCGCCAACCTCCGTTACCTGGCCTCCCTCTTGACCCGAGCAGAGCAGACTCCGCCGGAGGTTGTGCTGCTCCCCGCCTGGATGTTCGACCGCTTGCGCTCATTTTTCGGGGTGATTCAGGTGTGGGGCCAGGGCCTGGCGAGCGGTCAGACGCCGACGCCGCAAATCTTCTCGCTGGCGCTTTTGTTGATTCTGTGGGCCGCAGCCGCCTGGGCGGGATGGACGACATTCCGCCGCCAGCGCGCCCTGCTGGCCCTGACCCCGGCCGGTTTCGTGCTGGCCGCCAACAGCTACTACGCCTCGACCGAATTGATCTGGCTGGCGCTGTTCATGGCGGCCCTGGTGCTATTGGCCATACGCTTGCGCCAATACCGCCTTGAGGCAAACTGGATCGCCAACGCCGTCGATTACTCGCCCGAATTCCGCCTTGAGCTTTACCTGAGCGGCTTCTTTGTGGCGCTGATCGTGGCGCTGGCCATGCTGATCACCCCCAACCTGCGCCTGTCCGCCATCAGCAACGCCTTTTGGGATGTCTTCAGCCGCCCTTACACGGCCCTGGAAACGCGCGCCGAACGCCTTCTGCCCGAGCTGGATCGCACGCCCCGAAGCCCGGTGGACCAGGGCCTGAGCGGTGGCGGCGGCCTGCCGCGCTCGCATCTGATCGGCGCTCCACCCGAGCTTTCAGAGCGCGTGGTCATGACCGTCAGCACCAGCGATCCCGATCCCGTCGCCAGCGGCGTGGCCGCCAACTACCGCTGGCGGG
>JAJRUD010000111.1 GCA_024277995.1 Chloroflexota bacterium | reverse complement strand
TCCTGGGGGAGGCTGGGCTTGAGCTTTGGCCTGGCCGGGCTGGCGTTCCCCCCCCAAGGTTGGGGGGCTAGGGGGGCTGCACAGCAATATCGGCGTCTACGCTACCCTGCACCAGGCCAGGATGTGATCTGCAAACGCGCGCGGGCGCTCCAGGTGAACGGTGTGGCCGACCCCGGGAAAGACCATGATCTGGCTGCGGGGCAGGAGCCGGGCCATGTCCAGGGCGATGGCCCGGAACTTCAGATCCTCCTCGCCGACCAGGAGGAGGGTGGGCGCGATCACTTCACCCAACCGGGACCAGAGGGCGGGCTGCGCGCCGGTTCCCATGCCCCGCAGGCTGTTGGCCAGACCCACGGCCCGGTTGCCCAGGCGCTCTGCCCGCAGCCGTGCACGCACGTCCTCAGGCAGCCGCGCCTGGCTGGCGAAGAGGGGGATGCCCTCCCAGAAGTCCACGAACGCGGGCACGCCTTCCGCCTGGATACGCTCTGCCAGGGCCTCGTCCCGCTGACGGCGCGCGGCCCGCTCCTCCGCGTCCGCCAGGCCGGGGGACGCGCTTTCCAGCAGCAGGGTCCGCACCTGCGCCGGGTAGTGGATCGCGAGATAGAGGGCCAGCCGTCCGCCCATGGAATAGCCCAGCAGGTGAGCCGGCTCGCCCAGCGCGTGGTCGAAGAGCGCGGCCAGCCCCTTCGCGGTCGCGTCCATGGTGTGGGCGGCCGGCGAATCGGGCGCGCGGGTGCGTCCATGGCCGGGCAGGTCCACGGTCAGCACCCGGTGGGCGCGGCTCAGCCTGGGCAGGAGCGGGGTCCAGCTTTCCAGGCTGCCGGTGAAGCCGTGGAGGAGGACCAGGGGCGGACCGTGTCCGGCGATGTGGTAGTGGTAGGTGGTGTGGGTATGGGTGAAGGTGAGCATGGTGGGTGGACCTGGCCTTGAAATGGAATTTCAGGCTGAAAGCGGAAGTCGGCTCAAGCCGACTGGCGTAGCAGAGCTGGCTTGGCTGAGCAGTCGGCTTGTAGCCGACTTGAGCTTTTAGCCTGCATTTGGAATGCGAGGCTGTCAGGGTTTGAGCACCTTAATGCCAGTGATCGCTACACCATGATTCCATGGCGCGGGGCCGTCATCTTCGTGTGTATCCTCTTCCAAGCGAGGAAAAAGGTTGCCTGTGCTGTGATGCTCTTTCTGGCGTAGCGTGTACTCGACGGCGATGCTCAATTGTTTGGGTCCCAGCGAAAATACGCCGTATCCCCGTTGCCAGCGCAGGGTAGTTGTGGTTTGAAAGGAATCGATGTGGTTGATGTGGTGCGCGCTGCTACCTTTGATGTTTTTGACGAAATTGGAGATAGCCAACTTGGGAGGGATCGAGGCGACAAGATGCAGATGTGTTTCAATCCCGCCGAGCGCATGTACAATTGCGCCAAGTGTATTCGCTTTTCCAATGATGTAGCCATATAGCACCGGCTCAATTGCGGGCGTGATCAGCGGCAGCCGTTCCTTGGTCGACCAAACAAAATGATAATACAAACGCCATAACGCCATGTTTCACCTCCGGGGGATAAAGGTTTGCTCAATACGGTTTGATAGATGGCTGAATGCAAGAAAAAGGTTCGTCAATGTAACTGCTGGGATTTAGTATACCAAATAACTCCTGTCAGGGAAATTGTGTTTTTGCCGTGCGGATGTATTTCAGGCCGCCTTGAAATGGAAGTTCAGGCTGAAAGCAGAAGTCGGCTCAAGCCGACTGGCGTGGCGGAGCTGGCCTGGCGGGCAGTCGGCTTGTAGCCGACTTGAGCTCTCAGCCTGCATTTGGAATGCGAGGCGTGGGGTTTGCGTGGGGGTGGGCCTTGAAATGGAATTTCAGGCTAAAAGCGGAAGTCGGCTCAAGCCGACTGGCGTGGCTGAACTGGCCTGGCGAGCAGTCGGCTTGCAGCCGACTGAGCTATCAGCCTGCATTTGGAATGCAAGGCGTGTGGTTTGGGTGGAGGTGGGCCTTGAAATGGAATTTCAGGCTGAAAGCGGAAGTCGGCTCAAGCCGACTGGCGTGGCTGAACTGGCCTGGCGAGCAGTCGGCTTGCAGCCGACTTGAGCTCTCAGGCTGCATTTGAAATGCAAGGCATTCATGACGCCAATATCTCCCCCACCCGCGCCCGCGCGATCTTCCCCGACGCGGTCAATGGCAACGCCTCCGTGAACACCACCCGCCGCGGACATTTGTACCCGGCCAGGTGACGACGACAGTGGGCCAGCAGATCGGCCTCGCTCACCCCGCCCGGCGTCTCCACCGCCACCAGGGCCGCGACCTGCTGTCCCCATTCCGCATCCGCAACGCCCACCACGCAGGCCCGCGCCACGCCGGGAAAGCGGGCCAGCACTTCCTCCACCTCGGCGGGATAGACGTTCTCGCCGCCGCTGATGATGATGTCGCTGCGCCGCTGGAGCACCCAGAGATCGCCGTCTTCGTCCAGGTAGCCCACGTCGCCGGTGTGAAGCTCTCCGCCTCGGATCGCAGCCCCGGTGGCCGCCTCGTCGCCATAGTAGCCGCGCATGACCGTAGGCCCGCTGACCCGAATTTCGCCATGTTGGCCGGGCGGCAGGGTCTCGCCCCGCTCGTCCGCGATGCGCACCCGGGTGAAGAGGAGGGGCCGGCCTGCGCTGCCGGGCTTGGCGCGCGCGTGCGCGGGGTCCATGGTCGCCACCTGGGACGCGGCCTCGGTCAGGCCGTAGGTGGGCGCGATGGGCAGTCCCTGCGCGAAGGCCCGCTCCAGCAGCGCCGGTGACGCGGCCGCGCCGCCCAGCAGGATGGCGCGCAGGGAACCGGGCCAGCCGCCTTCGCGCGCGTCCAGCAGCCGGTGGAGCATGGTGGGCACCAGCGACGTCAGGGTGATTCGGTCCTGGTCCAGGCTGCGGTTGAAGCGCTCCAGGTCGAAGCGTTCGTGCAGAACCACGGCCGTGCCATAGAGGCAGGAGCGGAAGATGACCGCCAGCCCGCCCACGTGGTAGAGGGGCAGGCAACTGAGCCAGCGATCGTCGGGTTGCACGCCCAGCCGGTAGGCCGAGGCCGTCGCACTCCAGAAATGGTTGGCGAAGGTGATAACCGCGCCCTTGGGCTTGCCCGTGGTGCCGGACGTGAAGACGATGGCCTGATCCTGCTCCAGGCTGAAGGGCGACGACATCTCCTGCTCCAGAACTCTGCGGGTCTCTGCGTCTCCCCCTGCGGCCCTCTGCGCTCCTGCTTTTCTCAATTCGTCCACCCGGATGAGCTGGGCCTGTCCGCCGGCGCGCGCGGCCAGCTCCGCAGTGGCCTCGCTGCACAGGAGGGACCACGCGCCCACCCGTTGCACCTGCCAGGCCAGCTCCTCCGCGGTCAGCCGCGCGTTGAGGGGGACCAACACCGCGCCCAGCCGGGCCAGCGCATGGATGGCGACAACGAAGTGCGCGTCGTTGGGCAGGAGCGCAGCCACGTTGTCGCCCGGTCCGATCCCCCACGCGGCCAGCCCCGCGGCCATCCGCGCCGCGTCCCGGTCCAGTTCCCCATAGGTCCAGCGCCCCGCCGTGGTCATCAACGCCAGCGCCTCGGGCGTCACCCGCGCCCGCTCACTCAGCCAGTCGTGCATAGAACACCTCCAATAGAACGCGGATTTGGCGGATTGAGCGGATTGGCGCGGATTTCAAAAAATCCGCGCCAATCCGCCAAATCCGTGTCATCCGCGTTCTATTGCTGTTACGGACGCCACGGAAACTTACTGAAGTCCGGGTCCCGGCGCTCCAGGAAGGAGTTCTTGCCCTCGGTTCCCTCCTCGGTCATGTAGAAAAGCATGGTGGCGTCGCCGGCCAGGACCTGGAGACCCGTCTGGCCGTCCATGTCCGCGTTCATGGCCGCCTTGAGGAAGCGGATGGCGATGGGGCTCTTGCCCAGGATCTCCTGGGCCCACGCCACGCCCTCGGCCTCCAGTTGCTCCAGGGGAACCACCTTGTTGACCATGCCCATCTTTTCTGCGTCCTCAGCGCTGTACTGGCGGCAGAGATACCAGATCTCCCGGGCCTTCTTTTGCCCCACCATGCGCGCCAGGGTCGCGGAGCCGTAGCCGGCGTCGAAGCTGCCCACGATAGGCCCTGTCTGGCCGAAGACCGCGTTGTCCGCGGCGATGGTCAGGTCGCAGACCACGTGGAGCACATGGCCGCCGCCGATGGCGTAGCCGGCCACCAGCGCGATGACGGGCTTGGGCATGGTGCGGATGATGCGCTGTAGCTCCAGCACGTTGAGCCGGGGCACGCCGTCATCGCCCACATAGCCGGCATGACTCCGCACCTTCTGGTCGCCGCCGGCGCAAAAGGCCCACTTGCCATCCTTGGGTGACGGCCCGTTGCCCGTCAGCAGGATCACGCCCACCTCCTGGTCCATCCACACGTGGCGGAAGGCGTCGATCATCTGGTCGATGGTCTGGGGCCGGAACGCGTTGCGCACCTCCGGCCGGTTGAAGGCAATGCGGGCCATGCCGTCCGCCTTGTGATAGGTGATGTCGCTGTACTCCTTGACCTGCTGCCAGTTGACATTGCTCGATTCAAACATGTGACCTCCTGTGATGGATAGAACGCGGATTGGGCGGATTTAGCGGATCAACGCGGATTTTTCAAAAAATCCGTGAAAATCAGCCCAATCCGCTCAATCCGCGTTCTATTCTGCGTTTTACATTTTCGATTACCGCCCGTTGATGGGCCAGGTCGGTGACGCTGTCGGTGCGCACTTCGATGATGGCGGGCCTGGCCTGGCGCAGCGCGGTTTGCAGTTGCGCGGCGAGCGCGTTCCGGTCGTCGGCCCGCGCGTAGGCCAGGCCGTAGAAGCGGGCCGCGTGCTCGAAGGCCAGCTCGTGGGGCGTGAAAAAGAGTTCCTCGAAGGGCGGCTCGTGCGCGGCGATGGGCAGCCGCCGGAAGATGCCCCCGCCCCCGTTGTTGATCAACACGATGACGATGTTGTCCACGCCCAGCCTGCCCGCGGCCAGCAGCCCGTTGAGATCGTGGATGAAGCTCACGTCGCCGGTGATGAGCACGGTGGGCCGGCCCGTGGCCGCGGCCACGCCCAGCCCGGTGGAGGTGACGCCGTCGATACCGCTCGCGCCCCGGTTGCCGAAGACCCGGATCGGCGCGCGTCGGGGTCGCGCGAACTGGTCCAGATGGCGCACGGGCAGGCTGTTGCCGATGACCAGGTTGCCGCCTTCCGGCAGCGTATCGGCCATGACGTCCACCGTGGTCGCCACGGCCGCGCCGTCGAAGAAGTGTTCGGCCAGATAGGCGTCCGTGGCCTGCCAGCAGAGGGGTTCGGCGGCGGTGAAGAAACCGAGTTTTTTGGAAAAACCCGGTTTCTTAGTCCCCTCCGCCAACGCCCCCGCCACCCGCCGACACAACGCCGCCTCATTCACCTGCATGAAGCGATTGACCCGATGGCTGTCGTCGGCCCAAACCCCGTTCTCGCGCACGAGGATATGATGGGCCGGCGCGCTCGCCTCCAGATACGCGTTCAGATGCTTGGACGTGGGCACAGCCCCAAAGCGCACCACCACCTCCAACCCGCCACTTGCCCCTTGCCACCTGCCACTTGCCAGCACCCCATCATACCCGCCGATCACGCACCCCCCTTCCACCTGCGGCCCAAAGCGCACGCCCGACAGGGGATCGGCCAGGATGGGATAGCCGGCGGCCTGGGCCAGCGCGGCCACCGCGCGGGGGAAGTCGCCGCCGGGACAGCGGGGCCCGCAGATGATGATCCCGCGGGGATGGCCGGCCAGGATGTCAGCCAGATGGACCACCAGCTCCTCGTCCGGCTGGAGCATGCCCCGCTGTATGACCACCGCGGGCCCGGGCAGGGGGGCGAGGGGCGCGGGCTGGGGCGTATCCGGCTCCAGGGGCTTACGGAAGGGGAAGTTGATGTGGACGGGACCCTTGCGCAGGCCGTTGGCCGTGGCGTAGGCCCGCGCGGCCAGGGTGCGCAGGTTGCGCAGCGCCAGGGGCGGCGCGTCTCCGGTCGGCAGGGCCGCGTCCACCGACCACAGGACCTGGTCGCCGTAGAGCTTGACCTGGTCCACGGTCTGGTTGGCCCCGCTGTGGCGCAGCTCGTGGGGCCGGTCCGCGGTCAGGACCAGCAGCGGGACCTGGGCCTGGATGGCCTCGACCACGGCCGGAAAGAACTCCGCGGCCGCGGTGCCGGAGGTGCAGACCAGGGCCGCGGGCCGGTCCGTGGTCAGGGCCTCGCCCAGCGCGAAGAAGGCCGCGCTCCGTTCGTCCAGGTGCAGGCGCACGCGCACGTCCGGGTGACGGTGAAAGGCCAGCGTCAGCGGCGTGGAGCGGGATCCGGGCGCGATGTTGGCCGTCCGTAGCCCAGCCGCGGCCAACTCGCTCACGAACGCCTCGGCCCAGCGCTGGTTGGGATGTGGTAGTGATGCCGTCATGACACTCCTGGAAAATGATCAATGGTCAATTGTTAATCGTTGACCCGTCCTATATATAATTGACACCATAGTGACCATTCAGGACGGAGGAGACCATGAACAACCACCCCTTTAAAGAAGCAGTTAAAGAACCGGTCAAGCGATATAGCCAGGCATTTAAGCAGCAGGTTGTTCGCGAGTA
>JAJRUD010000110.1 GCA_024277995.1 Chloroflexota bacterium | reverse complement strand
TGGGAGGCAGATCATCCGGAACGCGCAGGTTGAGGATCACGCCCGCCTCGTTGGCGATTTGCAGGTGGTTTTCGTAGAGTTCCTGGCAAAGGTCTCGCAGGGAGACCGGCTGGAAGGAGAGCTGCATGTCGCCGGCCTCGAGCCGCGCTAGGTCCAGCAGCGCGTTCACCAGCCCGAGCATCTGCTGGCAACTGCGAGAGGCCACGTTGAAGGCCTGATCGGCGATGGGCTGTTCGAGATCGTTGCGCACTTTCTCGAGCAGTTGCAGGCTGCTGAGGATGGTCGTCAGGGGGCTGCGCAAATCGTGGACGATCATCTCCGTCAACTGCTTGCGCGTTTCCTCGATGCGCCGTTCCTCCGTGATGTCGCGCAGCACGACCAGCCAGCCGATGAGCGCGCCGGAGGTATCCTGCACGGGCGTATCCACCCGCTGCAGCACGCGTTCGCCGGGGCGGCTGACCTCGAAGATCCGCTCACGGGTTTCAGCGGCCTGTCCGGAGCGCAGGCTGGCGAGCAGGTCCGCCAGCTCGGCGGGGATGTAGCCCAGCCGGGTGGCGAGCGCGGTCTTTGAATCGGATATTTCCAGGCCTGTGATCTGCTCGATTTCCATTCCGGTCATGGATGCCAGGCGGCGATTGGCGAGCACGACGCGCCCGCTCGTGTCCACCATGAGCATGCCCTCCTGGGTGGAGTTCAGCACGGCCATCAGGCGGTTGCGGCTTTCCATCACGCGATGGAAGAGTTCGGTGTTGCGCAAGGCGACGGCGGCCTGCGTGGCGATGGTCTGAGCAGTGCGGATCTCATTCTCGTCGAAGTGGCGTTTGCGTTGGCTGCAGACCTCGACCACTCCCAGACATTGCTCGCCGGCCACCAGCGGCACGACCAGCAGGGCTTCGGCGCGCCGCACGCTGCGCAAGTATTTTGAGTCGTCTTCCGTCGGCGAGGATTCCTGCGACCATTGGATCGGGACCCTTTCCTCGATGGCGCGCGCGATGGCGGGAGGTGCGTCGATGGTCATGTCGCCCGAATCGGGCGCGGGCAGCGGCTTGCCCTGGCGGATCTCCGCTTGCATGCAGATCTTGTGACTATCAGGATCCCATCGCAGAAGCGCAGCGCCGTCGGCGCTCAGGGTCACGGCCAGGCTGTCGGCGATGGCCATGGCCACCGATTCGGTCTCCAGGGTCGATGCGATCTGCGTGCTGGCCTGGTAGAGCAGGGATTGCTCCCGCAAGCGGGCCTCGAGCTGTCGATACAGATTGGCGTTGGTGACGGCGATGGAGGCCTGGGCAGCAAGTTGGGAGAGGAAGCCCACGTGTTCGTCGCTGAAGGCGTCGGGGCTGTCGCTCTCGACCGCGATCACGCCGATGTGCTGGCCCCAGCGAGAAAGGGGGACGGCGATCGCGCTGGATGGCGATGCGCCGGTGTCGTCGGTCGCCTCGCTGTTGGGATGGACCACAGGGCGGCCCTCGCGTAGGGCGCGTTGGGCCAGGTCGAGATCGATGATTTCGAGCACCGATTGACCGTCGGTCGAAAGCTCATGGCCACGGTGGGCGGCGATTTCCAGCCTGCGGGTCGTTGTGTCGGCCAGGGCGAGAAACCCGCGTTGCGCGCCCGTCGTCTGAAGGGCGTGTTCCACGATTTGCGCGAAGAGCGACTCGGGGTCGAGCGTCGCCGCCATCTGCCGGCCGATGGCCTCCAGGGTCGCGAGTTGGGCGACCCGGCGACGGAGGGCCAGGTCGGTCTCGGCGTGAGCGCGCGCGTTGGCGACGGCGATGGCTGCTTGTGCGGCCAACGTGCTCAGCAGATCAACCTGATCGGGCCGGAATCGTTGCGGTTGCTGGAAGTAGACGGAGAGTTGGCCGATGACGCCCGCCGGCGTGATGAGGGGGAAATCGGCATAGGACTGAATGCCCTCCTGCTGCAATTCCTCCACCCATTGCGGCGGCAGACGGGAATGGTCCAGGCGTGGGACGAGAAAGGGCGTCCGCTCGTGATAGGCGCGAGCACGTTCAGGGTCGGACAGAGGGATGCTTCCCAGGCTGCTCACGAAGCCGGGAGAGAGGTTGGCCTGATCGGCCAGGCGCAGTTGGCCCCTGTCCTCGTCCAGCAGGTAGATGGCCGATTTGTTGCCTTTGCTGACACGAATGATGGCTCGCGTGATCAACCTGAGCGCCTGCTCGGGGTCCAGGCTCGAGCTGATCGAGGCTGCGATTTCGTTCAAGGACGCCAGTGCGCTGGCGCGGTTGCGGGTCTGCTCGTAGAGCAGGGCGTTTTCGATGGCGACCGCGGCCTGACCGGCGACGGTCTCGAGCACCTCGCGATCCTTTTGCGTCAGGGCGGCGCCGGGTTTGGTGCGGAAGACCGCCAGGCATCCGATGGCTCGCTCCGGGTTGAGCAGGGGCACACCGAGCCAGGCTTCGGGTGGGTTGTCCAATTCGGGCAGGCCCATCTGCCGCAAGGCGCGCGGCGCGTCGCTGGGGATGAGGATGGCCGCGGCAGACTGGATGACCCGATCCGTCAGGCGATCGGCCAACGGGCGGCTCGGCCAATGCTGGCGCTCGCCGTTCTTGATGGCCAGCGGGTAGGTGAGACGGTCTGCTTCGAGGTCATGCAAGGCCACGTAGAAGTTATCGACGCCGAGCAGGTGAGTGACCTGCAGGTAGATGGTCGTCAACAGGGCGTCCAGATCCAGGCTGGTGCGCATGGCCTGGCTCACCCGGTTGAGCGTCGACAGCTCACGCACGCGCCGTTCCAGATCGCGCTCGGTGAGCATCAGGTTGCGCAGGATGGGCGAGACGACGGCCGCCGCGCCGCCGAGCACGAGCAATGCCAACAGGCCGAGCGCAGCCGTGGCCGCCCCGTCGAGCACCGCCAGAGGGACGGGCAGGACGGCGATCCAGGTGAGCACCATGAGTTCGCGGCGGGAGAGGGTCTTGCTGCCCAGCGACAGATTGCTGAGCCAGTGAATGGCCAGAAAGATGAGGGGGAAGCTGATCCACAGCACGGTGAAAGGCAACGGCGCCGGGAGCAAGCCGGAGGTCGAAAGCCGCACTCCGCCCAGGATGCGGTATAGGCTCATGGCCCCCGAGAGACTGAGCGATTGTCGGCTGAATTCGAGAGCGGCTCTGATGGTCCAGGCACGGCTGGAGAACCGATTATCGCTATGGGCCCGAGCGGCGTACACCGCCCGCGCCAGATAGCCCGCTGTGAGCCCGATCACGAGCGCGAGGGCGGCGATGCCGGGGTGCCAGGCGACCGCAACGCTCAGTGTGATGGTGTGCGCCAGGCTTGGGGCGCTTTCTCCCACGGGGATGGGATAAGCGACCAGCAGGGCGATGATCCCCCCGGCGAGCAGGGTGGTGGCCCAATCCGGAGAGAACCCGCTCTCGGGGCGCAGCCAGGCGATGAGCGTGGCCAGGCCCGCCAGGGGCAGCAGCCACCAGACCAGATGTGCTCTCGGAGTATCGAATGCTTCGTACTCCATGCTCAGGCGCCAGGGTTATGGGGGTATGCCAGATCCGTGCAGGAATGGCGTGTCACGGAGCAGGCGTTCCTGTCGATTCCGGCGGCGGCGTCGACGATGGCGTGGGCGATGGCGTAGGCGTGCGAGTCGGGCCTTCGCCGGTCAGCTCGAGGATGTGGGTCTGTGCCATGCGGCGCGTCTCGGGATCGATGCCTTCGGTCTCGACGACCCACTGCCAGTTCAGCAGCGCGTCCGGGATAAGATCCGGGTTCCCCTCGTAGATCAGTGCCCGGAGCACATAGCCTCGGGCCTTCTTGACCGGATCGTCGCTGAGGGCGATTGCAGCGTTGATATTGTCCAGCGCGTCCCCCGTGTTACCCAGCCGGAAATAGGCCTCGCCGAGGGCGATATCCAGATCAAAGGTTTCCGGCCCGAATCGTCGCGCCTTGTGCAGCTCTTCGACGCCGGTCTGATATTCGCCCCTTTCCACGAAGATCAGACCACGAATGAGATATGCCAGCGCGTAGGTGTCGTTGATCTCGAGCGCCCTTTCGGTGGCGGCGAGCGCCTGGTCGGCCTGGCCCGTCCAGAACAGGGACCGGGCCAGATGGCCCCAGCCGCGATAATCATCAGGCCGATAGGCGACGTACGTCTGCAGATGAGGCAGCGCATCGGCGTATTTCCCGAGGGCGCCGTAGGCTCGCCCGACGGCGAGGTACCCCTCCAGCAGCGTGGGGTCGTTCGCGCTGCCCAGAATGGCGTTGTCGAGCGATTCCTCGTATTTCTCGCGGAAGTACTGCGCCTCGCTCAAGTGCACATAGATGCGGGGCGTCTTCAGGCTGCGGTCGATAGCCTCCTGCATGCGGTCCTCGAGCGTTTGCCAGAGGCGCTTCGAGGTCAGATAGGATGCCATCTCCAGGTAAGCCTCTTCCATCTTCGGATCGCGCTCCACAGCGCGATCGAGGTCTTCCGGCATGGTGTCCGGATCGAGCTGCAGGGCTGCACGCGCGCGCCCCAGATACGCGGCTGCAAAGTCGGGGTCGAGCAGGATGGCGCGGTCGTAAGCCTGCATGGCCT
>JAJRUD010000109.1 GCA_024277995.1 Chloroflexota bacterium | reverse complement strand
GTGGAGGGCTGCACGGCGCCCATCTACAGTCGCGAATCTTTCCACAGCGGCGTCATCGAGATCATCGTCAAGAAGGGCGCCCGCTCGCGCTACACCACCATTCAGAACTGGTCGCCCAACGTCTACAATCTGGTCACGCAGCGCGCCATCGTCCACGAGGACGCCAGCCACGAGTGGGTGGACGCCAACATCGGCAGCAAGGTGACCATGAAGTACCCCTCCTGTTTCCTGGTGGGGCGCGGCGCGCGGGGCGAGATCCTCTCCATGGCCTTCGCCACCGGGGGGCAGGTGCAGGATGCAGGTGGCAAGATGATCCACGCCGCCCCCTACACCACAAGCAAGATCACCTCCAAGTCCATCAGCAAGGCCGGCGGACGCGCCTCCTACCGCGGCCTGCTCAAGGTCCATCGCGGCGCCCATCACGCCAAATCCAGCGTGGTGTGCGACGCCCTGCTGCTGGATCCGCAGTCCCGCTCCGACACCTACCCCTACATCGAGATCGACGAGGACGAGGTGACCATCGGTCACGAGGCCTCTGTGAGCAAGGTGGGCGAGGAGCAGCTCTTCTACCTGATGAGCCGCGGCCTGAGCGAAGAGGAGTCCACTTCCATGGTGGTGTCGGGCTTCATCGAACCGCTGGTGAAGGAGCTCCCCATGGAGTACGCGGTGGAAATGAACCGCCTCATCCAGCTCCAGATGGAAGGCTCCATCGGCTAGCGCGGCCGCCACGTGTGTCTGACCGTCGCACGATCGCGCGTGGGGCCGGCTGGCGTCGGCCCCGGTGTGCGGAAAGCGAACGAGGATCATAGATATGAGCACCACCGCAGTTCGACGCCTGAAGCGCGAGGTCGTGCCGTCGGTCGCGGCCGAGTTTCCCTTCGATGCCGGCGACGTGCGCCGGGTCTCCGAGCGTCTGGGAGAGCCCGATTGGCTGGCCGCGCGGCGCATGCAGGCCTGGCAGGCCTACCGCGCGCTGCCCATGCCCACTCTGAAGGATGAGCCCTGGCGTCGCACCGACATCCGCAGGCTGCCCTCCCAGGCGGTCACACTCGGACCGGCGCAGGCGATCCCGGTCGAGCCGGCCTTGCTGGAGCCGCTGACGGGCGATCGACACGGTGCGCTGGTCGTCTCGCGCCCGGGGCACGCGGCGCGTGTGCAGGGGATCGCCGACCTGCCCGAGGGGGTGATCTTCGCCGATTGGGCAGCCGCTGTGCGCGAGCACGCCGACGTGCTGGAGCGTCACCTGGGCCGGGCCGTGGCCGCCGACGAGGGAAAGTTCGCCGCCCTGGCGGCCGCGCTGGCCTCCGACGGCGCGCTGGTCTACGTGCCGCGCGGTGTGCAATTGGAGCAGCCGCTGCATTCCGTGCTGTGGGCCCCGGGCGGGGGACTGGCCTTCTTCAGCCGGGTGCTGGTCGTGCTCGAGGAGGGCGCCTCGGCCACCTTCATCCATGAGGTGGCTTCGCCCGATGTGGCTGAAGGCCAGGCCGTGCACGCCGGGATCGTGGAAGCACTGCTCGCTGATGGCGCGCAGTTCACCTTCGTGGAACTGCAGAATCTGGGCCGGCACGTCTGGAACTTCACCCACGAGCGTGCCAGGATCGAGCGCGATGCGCGCCTGGAATGGATCTTCGGCGCCGTGGGCAGCCGCCTGACGAAGAACTTCACCGAGCTGGACCTGGCGGGGCAAGGCGCCGAGGCGCGCATCTCGGGCTTCTATTTCGCCGACGACGCTCAGCACCTCGACCACGACACGCAGCAGAACCACCTGGCGCCGCACACCACCAGCGACCTGCTCTACAAGGGCGCGCTGGTCGGCCGCAGCAATTCCGTCTGGCGGGGCATGATCTACGTCGCCCCCGGGGCGCAGAAGACGGATGGCTATCAGGCCAACCGCAACCTGCTGCTCTCGGACGGGGCGCGCGCCGATTCCATCCCCGGCCTGGAGATCCTGGCCGACGACGTGCGCTGCTCCCACGGAGCGACGGTGGGCAGGCTGGAAGAGGAGCCCCTCTTCTACCTCATGTCGCGCGGGCTGCCGCGCAAGGATGCCGAACGGCTGTTGGTGGACGGCTTCTTCGCGCAGGTGATGGAACGCATACCCTTCGAGAGGGTGCGAGCGCGTCTGGCTGGCATGATCGACGGAAAGTTGGGGTAAGATAGGACGACCCGGGCACCCTGGCCCGGACATCTCAAAAAAGAAAGGATGAGGGGCGCGATGACACAAGCAACCCGTGCTCCTTCCGCAGACCGCACCCGGAAACCTCCCTTCGATGTGGGTGACCGGGTGGAGGTCTTGTGCGATCACAATCGGGATGGCGACCGCGTGCGCGATTGGCTCGAAGGCACCGTCGTCCAGGCTGACCGCAAGATGGTGGCGGTGCAGTTCACGCAGGACGTCTACCTGACCGACGGCTGGATGGTGCCCGACAGGGTGCTGTGGCTGCAGCAGAACAGTCAGAACATTCGCCCGGCCAAGAGGCGCCGCTCGCGCCGTTCCGCAAGACCACAGGGAAGGCAGGCATGAAACCGACTACCACCGTGCTGGACGTCGCGCGCATCCGGGAGTCTTTCCCGATCCTGCAGCGCGAGGTCAGCCCCGGTGTCCCGCTCGTGTACCTGGATTCGGCGGCCACCTCGCAGCGGCCCGTTCAGGTCATGCAGGCCATCGACGAGTTCTACCGCAAGCACAACGCCAACATCCACCGCGGCGTCCATCGCCTGGCCGAGGAGGCCACGGAGGCCTATGAAGCGGCCCGCGGGCGGATCGCCGATTTCATCGGCGCCGCCTCACCGCGCGAGATCGTCTTCGTGCGCAACACCACCGAGGCCATCAACCTGGTGGCGCGCACCTGGGGCGAGGTCAACCTTGGGGCGGGGGACGTGGTGCTGCTGACCGAGATGGAACACCACTCCAACCTGGTTCCCTGGCAGATGCTGGCCGCCAAACTGGGCTTCAGGCTGGAGTTCGTGCCCGTCGACGAGCAGGGGCTGCTGGACATGGATGCCTACAAGGAGCTGCTGGGGCACGGCCCCAAGCTGGTGGGCTTCACCCACATGTCCAACGTCACCGGCACCATCAACCCCGCGGCCGAGATGACGGCCATGGCCCACGCGGCGGGGGCGGTGGTGCTGGTGGACGGCGCGCAGTCGGTGCCGCACATGCCGGTGGACGTGCAGCAGATCGACGCCGATTTCCTGGCCTTCTCGGGGCATAAGATGCTCGGCCCGACGGGCGTCGGCGCGCTGTACGGCCGCCAGGAGCTGCTGGAGGCCATGCCGCCCTTCCTGGGCGGCGGGGACATGATCAAACGCGTCAGCCTGGAGGGCTTCAGTACCAACGAGGTCCCTTACAAGTTCGAGGCCGGCACGCCGGCCATCGCCGAGGCCGTCGGCCTGGGCGCGGCGGTGGATTTCCTGAGCGAGATCGGGATGGCGGCCGTGCACGCGCACGAGCAGGTGATGATCGCCTACGCGCTGGAGCGGCTGGAAGAAGTTCCCGGCCTGCGGGTTTTCGGCCCTGCCCCCGAACTCAAAGGAGCGGTGGCCTCCTTCACATTCCCGGGCGCACATCCGCATGACATCGCGCAGATCCTGGACAGCGTGGGCGTAGCCGTGCGGGCCGGCCACCATTGCGCCATGCCGCTGCACCAGAAGTTCAACATCCCGGCCACCACACGCGCCTCCTTCTACATCTACAACCGGATCGATGAGGTTGACAGGCTGATCGAGGGGTTGTATAAGGTCCGGGAATACTTCGGCTAGGGGCTTCCATGGACGACCTGTACCGCGAACAGATCATCGATCATTATAAGAACCCGCGCATGCGCGGCACGCTGGAGCCGCACGACTACTCCTACAGCGACGACAACCCGGTCTGCGGCGATCACCTTCGTATCGACCTGCGCGTCGACGAGACGGGCCGCATCACCGAAGCGGCTTTCGACGGCGAGGGCTGTGCCATCTCGCAGGCCTCGGCGGACCTGCTGGTGGAGTCCGTCGTCGGCAAGACCCTGGAGGAGGTGAAGCAGCTCAGCAAGGATGACGTCCTGGAGCTGCTGGGCATCGAGTTGGGCCCCGTGCGCCTGAAATGTGCGCTGCTCTCGCTGAAAGTGCTCAAGGCCGGCGTGTACGGCCTGGAGGAACTGGAGGAGGAGCTGGTCTGAGGCGGCAAGCGGGCTTCCAACGCATCACATGGAGGCTGTCCCTTCAATACTGAGACTTCCCGCAGAGACGTTGCATGCAACGTCTCTGCCTTTCCATGAGGATGAGGCTCGAGGTGAGCGGCTGCATGCCGGGCGCGGGCCGCGCGGCCGAATCGAGAGGAGCGTCTGACGCCGATGTACAACTACAGGCAGATCGACGCCGATGATCTGGAATACGTCACCGTGGCCAGGGTGGACGAATTGGGCAATGGCGATCGCATTCTGATCGAAATCGGCGAGCGGGTCATCGCCGTCTTCAACGTCGCCGGGCAGTACTTCGCCATCGCCGATCTCTGCTCCCACGACGACGGCCCCGTGGCCGAGGGCGAAGTCCACGACCATGAGATCGAATGCCCGCGCCATGGAGCGCGCTTCGACCTGCGCACGGGCAAGGCCCTGAGCCTGCCGGCGGTGGTGGACATCCCGGCCTATCCGGTGCGCGTGCAGGGCAACGAGGTCCAGGTGGGCGTCCCGCGCGAGGGGGAGTGAAGAGGAGAATGGGCGGCGGCCCTCCCGGTGGAAGGTTGGGCCCGTCCCCCTGCATGGCGGAAGGACCGATATGGTGAAGCGTTGGCTCTGGCGGTTGTGGATCGGCGCGACCGTTCTCCTGGTCGCTGTGGGGGCCGTCGCCCTCGTTGATTCGATTGCAAGGCCCCCGGCGACGGAAGAGGGGACGGTGGTCGGGGCTGCGGGATTCGTCCTGATCGTGCTCGGTTCCAGCCTGGCGTTCGTATCCTTGATCCGGGTCAGACCGCAGGAGAACCTGAGGAAGCTCTTCGCCTTCGACCTGGCCAAGCTGGCCTTCCTGCTCGTCACCTGGGTCGCGACCTGGCGCTATTGGCCGCGGATGGATGCGCTCTTCGAGGCGGGCCTGACGCCGCAGGCGATCGCCGATCCGGC
>JAJRUD010000108.1 GCA_024277995.1 Chloroflexota bacterium | reverse complement strand
CGAACGCGGTCGGGAGACAAGTGTGCGGGAGATCACCCTGGATGCCGACCGCCGCGCCCAGGTGCCGCTGAGCATCGGGGGCGGGGTGCAGGATGCCGTCCTGATCGTCATCGGCACGACGCGCCATACCTGGCAGCCGGCGCCCTATCGCTTCTCGGTGCGCTGAGATGCTGTGAGGCCTCTGCAACCTCCCGCGGGTTTTCAACCCGCGGGAGGTTGCAGAGGCCTCGAAACCCTGCAGGACATACCCATATCCGGAAGTGGAGGCGTTCATCCATGACGGAGACCCTGAGCGTCGGAAGATCCGAACTGCGCAAGGACGCGTGGGCCAAGGTGACGGGGGCGGCGCGCTACGTGGCCGACATCCCGCTGCCGGGGTTGATGCACGCTGCGATCCTGCGCTCTCCCCATCATCACGCGCGTATCCTGCACGTCGACACGCGAGAGGCACTGGCCATGGAGGGCGTCGCGGCGGTGCTGACGGCGGAAGACGTGCCGGGGGAGCGCATCTACGGTGCGATCCTGCCCGACCGCCCCGTGCTGGCATGGTAGCGGGTGCGCTTCATGGGGGAGCCGGTGGCGGTCGTGGTCGGCCGCGACCAGGCGACGGCCAGGAAGGCGCTTCAGGCCATCAGCATCGAGTACGAAGCCTTGCCGCAGGTCTTCGACCCCGAAGCGGCGCTGGCGCAGGGCGCCCCGCGCCTTCATCAAGACGGTAACCTGGTCTCCCACTGGACGATTCAGCAGGGTGACCCCGAGGCCGGCTTCGCTCAGGCCGAGGTGGTCCTGGAGGAGACCTTTCGCGTGCCGCGCGTCTATCCCGCCTACCTGGAACGGGAGGCCTGTCAGGCCCAGTGGCACGAGGGTGGGCGCATCACGGTCTGGGCCAGCACGCAAAAGCCCTTCCATGACCGTCACCACATCGCGCAGGTTCTGGGGATCCCCGAAGAGGCGGTACAGGTCATCGTGCCCACGGTGGGGGGTGCCTTCGGGGGCAAGGAGGACTCCAACCTGCCCATCCTGGCAGCTCTGGCGGCCTGGAAGGTGGGCGGCGCGGTGCGCCTGGTGAACTCGCGCCTGGAATCCCTCTGGGCGCATCCCAAGCGCCACGCGGCCTGTCTGCACTATAAGATCGGCGCCCGGCCCGACGGCACCCTGGTGGCGCTGCGGGCCACGGTGCACCTGGACACCGGCGCTTATGCCAGCTACGGGCCGGCCGTGGGACAGTTGCTGGCCGAGTGCGCGCCAGGGCCCTATCGCACTCCCAACGTGCGCGTCGACTCCTTTGTGGTCTACACCAATGGGCCCATCGGGGGTGCCATGCGCGGCTTCGGCAGCCCACAGGCCAACTTCGCCTGTGAGAGCATGATGGACATGCTCGCGGCGAGGTTGGGGATGGATCCCATCGAGCTGCGCCGCAAGAACATCTGGCGCCCGGGCGATCGGGCGGCGACGCGTGTGCGGGTCAATCAGGCCGAGGCGCTGGCGCAGGCGCTGGACCTGGCGCAGCGGGAGCGCGATCGGCTGCGCCGGCGTCGCCCGGCGTCGGGCAGGCGGGCCGGTGTGGGCGTGGCGCTGGGCGTGCAGACCATGGGTCTGGGGTTCCGCGTTCCCGACGACAGCACCAATCGTCTCGAATGGCTGCCGGAGGGCAAGGTGCGTCTCTATCTGGGCGCGCCTGATCTGGGCCAGGGGCTGGTCACGGTGGCGGCCCAGATGACCGCCGAGGCCCTGGGGATTCCCTATGACCAGATTGAAGTGGTGGGGGTGGACACGGCCCGCTCACCGGACGGGGGCGTGAGCTGTGCCTCGCGCATGACCTACATGGTCGGCAATTCAGTCCACGAAGCGGCCGAGGAGATGATCGCCGCGCTGCTGGAGCAGGCCTCGCGGTCGTTGAACGTGCCGCGCGAGCAGCTGTGCTATCGGCGCGGCGTGCTGGAGCGGCTCGACCAGCCGCAGATCATCGAGGCGTCCGAGGTGGTCGGGCGGGCGGCCGAAGACGGCGTGACCATCGAGGGCCTGGGCACCTTCAGCTTCCCCTACGGCCCCGAAACGCCAGATCACCTGCCGGTGGGGATGCCGCATGTGCTCTTCGTCTTCGGGGCCCATGTGGCCTATGTGGAGGTGGATCCCGAAGAGGGGGCCGTGGAAGTGAAGGAGCTGGTCGCCATCCACGATGTGGGCAAGGCCATCAATCGCGCCGCGGTGGAGGGTCAGATCGAAGGGGGAGCCGTCATGGGCCTGGGTTACGCCCTGAGCGAGGAGATGGTGCTCAAGCGAGATGGCCGCTGGGTGGAGAGCTTCGCCGAGTATCTGATCCCCACCGTGTTGGACGTGCCTCCGGCGTTCAAGAGCGTAGTCCTGGAGCTTCCCGAGGGGAGTGGGCCCCACGGGGTGAAAGGCGTGGGGGAGATGGGGCTGGTCCCGGCAGCGGCGGCGGTGGCCAACGCGGTCTTTGATGCCACGCGGCTGCGGGCCAAGTCGCTGCCCCTCAAGCCGGAGATACTGCTGGCGATCCGCCGCTGATCAGGTCCATTGGTCTCGCCGGCTTTACGAGGCGCATAAGAAAAGCGGGCCCCACGCATGGGGCCCGCTTTGACTGACGATGTTCCTCATGCTCAAGCTTCTTTTTCGACTTTGCGGGGCTTGCGGAGCGATTCCAGTTCGGCCTCCAGCTCAGCCATGCGTGCCTCATAGGCCTGGCGGATCTCATCGCTCAGGGCGCTGAGGCGCTCGCGCGCCCGGGCCTGCAGTTCCTCGCCTGATGCAGGCGCGTAGAGGACCGCAATGATCGAACCGACAAGCGCCCCAGCAAGGGCTCCAGCGACGAAGCTCATGTAGCGGCGCATGCTTCACCTCCTTGGGACCGACATTATCGCGCAGATGCGCCAGCCCCGCCAGGGTGATGACCATCGGAGGTTATTGGCCCTGCCGCCCGGCCCGCCACTGCAGCAGTCCCAGATGGGCCAGCGCCAGCGACAGCCCGGCAATGGTCTTGGCGTCCTGCAGCTCGCGCCTCAGGAGGCGGTCGAAAGCCTCATGCAGGGGCAGGCGCACGACGCGCAGGTCCTCGTCGGCGTCGGGCGTCAGGGGGGAAGGGGAGAGGTCCTGGGCCAGGAAGAAGTGGATGTACTCGCTGGAGTATCCGGGGGCCAGATAGGTGCCTCCCAGGGCGATCAGGCGCGCCGGGGCCATGCCGATCTCCTCGCGGCATTCACGGATTGCGCAGGCCTCGGCATCCTCGCCTTCGTCCAGGGTTCCGGCGGGGATCTCGAGCAGGGTCTTGCCGATGGCGTGGCGATACTGCCTCACCAGCCACAGGTTGCCCTCGGCGTCGACGGGGATCATGGCCACCGCCCCGCCGTGCTCGACCACATCGACGCACATGCTGCGCCCGTCTGGCAGCTCCACCTGGTCCAGACGCACGTCGAAGACCTTGCCCTGGAACACCTTCTCACTGCGGATCACACGAAAGCTCATGGCAGCGCTCCGAAGAGAAAGGGGCGACCTGGCGCGGTCGCCCCGATATTCACTCGCTGAGCCCAGGTTCCTGGAGACGGGCCAAGGGATAGACCAGACCCGATGGCGCCGGGCGCAGGAAAAGGGGCCGACGTCATCGGGGGCGTTCCCTCGAGGCCCTAGGGGATGATCAGCTCGTCTCCTGGCTGCAAGATGTACGGGTATTGCAGGTTGTTGGCGTCGATGATGTCCTGCGGGTCGATGCCGAATTTGCGCGCGATGGAGTACACCCACTCGCCTGGCAGGACCGTGTAGGTGGTCCCGCCGGGCAGGGCGGTGCCCTGAGGTGGCTCGGGCGATGAGCTGGCCGAGGGGATCTGCAAGACCTGGCCGGGGTAGACCGTGTATGGCGGCGCCAGGTTGTTGAGATCGATGATGGCCTGTGGGTCCACGCTGAATTTACGGGCGATGGAGTACACCCACTCGCCTGGCAGGACCGTATATTCCACCGGGCCGGAATCACCCGCTGCCGGTGTGGGTGTTGCGGCAGCGACGGTCGGCGTGGCAGTGGCGCCCCCCGGCGTGGCGGGCGTGGACTGCTTGGTGGGTTCAGGGGTTGCCGTGGCCCCCATGCTGCCACCCTCGCTGGCCTGTGCCGTCTGCGTGAGCAGTGCGGCGCGGACTGCCTCCATGGTGGCCTGCTGGGAGCTGAGGGCATCCTCGGCCTGGGCGCCGGCGACCTCCGAAGGCGGCGGCGTGGAGGCCGAACGCGTGCAGGCCCCGACCATCAGGGCCAGTGCTGAAATGGCGACGAGCGCCAGGATTCTCGGGCGCTGGGTAACCATGGGCTCCTCCTAGTTTCTTGCGGGCCAGCAGGCCGCCCGGGACGGCCTTCAGGCGCGGATGGTAGCACAGGCGTTTGGGCGCGTCAAGCGGCCCCCAAAGGGCAGGAAGCTGTGCGCGGTCGATAGCGTCGACCCGAAGGGTGCAAGAAGCGTGCCGCCTTGCGATGCTCCCCTCGCAGATCGATCTCGAGCGCGCGCTCGGCCCCAGAACGGCGGGAACCCCGCGGCGGGGCGGGGTTCCTCGAGGGGGGGGATATGGCCTCGTGTCAGGAGGCGCTCAGTTGAGGTCGGAACTTGTAGCCGTAGACCAGGATGCCCGATTCGCCCTCGGCTCGCAGCCTGCGCGTCACCATCTCCACCGGCATGCCGATTTCCACCTGTTTCTCACCCAGGTCCGTCAATTGCGCGGTGACCATGGGCCCCTCTTCGAGGCGCACCAGCGCGACGGTGTAAGGGGCGTTCACCTCATGGCCCGTCGGGGCGCTGTAAACCGTGGTGTATGAATATACTTCTCCGCGCCCGCTGAAGCGGAAAAGCGTTCGCGCTTCCTGCCCGCAGTCGGGGCAGATGTCGCGCGGGGGGAAGATCTTCTGCTCACAGTGTGGGCACACCTCGCCCACCATGGCGTAGCGTTCTTTCTTCAATCGCCAGTGTCGTGAAACTTCCATGCATCACCTCGAAATGGTCTGGCGTGCGCAGCCACAGGCTGCCGGATTACAGTGCATAGTCTAGGCCTGAGGGGCTCTCAAGAACTATCAATCAGCTCTCACAGACCATCATCGCGGATCAGGATGTGGGTCGCAGCCGTGGCGCCGGAGCCGCCCAGGCACTGGGCCATGCCTATGCGGGCATCACGGACCTGGTTCTCGCCGGCGCGGCCCTGCAGTTGCATGACCACCTCCGCCGCCTGATAGACGCCGGTGGCGCCGGCTGTGTCGCCGCGTCCCTTCGAGCCGCCGAAGGTGCAGATGGGGATCTTCCCCTCGCGGCCGATGGCCCCATCCTGTGCCAGCCGCCAGCCCTCGCCGCGCGCCGCGAAGCCGGCCGCCTCCAACGCCAGCGCGGCGTAGATGGTGAAAACATCGTGCAGTTCGAAAAGGTCCACCTCTTCCGCCGAGAGGCCGGCCTGTTGATAGGCGCGGTGGGCTGCCTCGGCTGCGGCGGTGAGGAAGAGCGGGTCGGGCCGGTCGTGGATCGCCGGGGCGGTGACGGCGATCGTCGAGGCCGCGATGCGTATGGGAGGCAGCACCGAACCTTCGGGCAGGGCGTCGCCGCGCGCCAGCAAGAGCGCGGCGGCTCCATCGGCCACCGGCGCGGCGTCGAGAATGCTCACTGGCTCGCTCAGCATGGCTGCCCGAGCGTAGGCTTCTTTCTTGATCGGGCGGCGGAACATGGCGTATGGGTTGGCGGCCGCGTTGGCATGGGCGTTGAGGCTGAAACCGGCCAGGGCGTCGGGGGGCGCCTGGGTTTCGTTTAGATAGCGGCGCATTAGCAGGGCGGCAAGCGCTGCGGCGGTGATCCCCTGGACCGATTCGAAATCCGCGTCGCTGGCGGTCGCCAGTGCGGCTTCGATCTCTGCGCTCACCTTATCGCTCACCTTCTCAGCCCCCACCACCAGGGCCGCCTGGCAGGCGCCGGAACGCAATGCGAGATAGGCTTGCCGCAGGGCCGCGCCGCCCGAGGCGCCTGCGGCCTCGACGGTGCAGGCCTCGATGCCGCGCAGCCCGGCGAAGTCGGCCAGCAGGGCTCCGAGCTGGGCCTGCGCGGAGAGCGAGACCGAGAGCATGTTGGCTACGTAAAGGGCCTCAGGCTGCAGGGTGGGGGATTCGGCGCGCGCGGCCTGGATAGCCTCCAGGGCCAACTCGCGCAGGGAGCGTTCCCAGTGTTCGGCAACCTGGGTCAGGCCGATGCCGACGATGTAGACTGCGTTGGGGGAGGGCTTCATTTCACTCATTTCAAGACCAGTTTGCCCCGGTATCGGGCGTAGGTGGCGTAATCGATCTCGGTTCGGCGGGCGATGTAATCCT
>JAJRUD010000107.1 GCA_024277995.1 Chloroflexota bacterium | reverse complement strand
CGGCGCTCGCGCCCCGCTCATCGCCTACAACGTTTATCTGACCACCGACGACCTCTCCATCGCCAGGCGCATCGCCCGCGCCGTACGCCACTCCTCGGGGGGCCTGCGCTACGTGAAGGCCCTGGGCATGCTGGTCGAGGGCCGCGCCCAGGTCTCCATGAACCTGACGGACCACACCAAGACGCCGCTGGCACGCACCCAGGAACTCATCCGGCGCGAGGCCGCCCGCTACGGCGTCGCCATCCACCACGCAGAACTCGTCGGCCTCATCCCCCAGCGCGCCCTGGTCGACGCAGCCCAGTGGTACCTGCAGCTGGACCAGTTCGAGCCCGATCAGGTGCTCGAGACGCGGCTGTACGCGGCCATGGAGCAGGCCCGCGGGGAGGAAGGCTCCTTCCTGGAAGAACTGGCGGCCGGCACCCCCACACCGGGCGGCGGCTCGGCGGCCGCCCACGCCGGCGCCGTGGCCGCCGCGTTGGTGGGCATGGTGGCCCGCCTCACGGCGAGCAAGAAGAAATACGCCCAGGTTCGGCCGCGCATGGAAGAGATCGCCCGGCAGGCCGACGAGCTGCGGGGCTGGTTCCAGCAGGCCGTGCAGCGCGATGCCGAGGCCTTCCAGAAGGTGATGGCCGCCTACCGCCTGCCCAAGGAGGGCGAAGAGGCGAAGAGCCGGCGCAAGCAGGCCATCGAGCAGGCCACACACCTGGCGGCCCAGGTGCCGCTGGAGGTGGCCGGCCGGGCAGCGGAGACCCTGGAGCTGGCGGCCGAGTGCGCCGAGGCGGGCAACGTCAACGCCATCACCGACGCCGCCGCCGGGGGCGTGATGGCGGCCGCGGCTTTGCGGGCCTCCGGGCTCAACGTGCGCATCAACGCCGGCGGGGTGTCGGACCAGCAGGCCGCCGCGGCCTGGCTGTCCGAGCTGGAAATCCTGGAAGCGCGGGCACACGCGGCCGAAGAGCGGATCCAGGCCGCGCTGAAGGGACGCGCCGGGCTGGAGGTGTAAGGCCGCTGTAGGCGGGCGCCGATCACTCGCGCAGCCGCTCCAGCTCCGCGACCACGTCTTCCACCACCACCTGGAAGAGCTCGTCCAGCACGTCCGGCGGCGCCTGATAGGGGCCGCCGAAGACGCCGTCCCCCAGCAGACGGCGCGTGGCCTGCGCGTCCAGGATCTCGTCGGTGGATTCGACGGTCTCCTTCTCGCCGCCGGGCAGATCGCCCACCCGGGTGAAGGGGAAGGCCTCCACCCAGGCCGCGTGATGCGGGCTCAGGCCGTGCTTTTCGGCCACGGCCAGCGTCGAGGGCGCCTGCCACCAGGCGTACCAGGAGACGCGCATCTCGGGCAGCGCGTTGGCCAGCTCGTGCAGCAGCGTGCGAGCGGGAGCGTTCCCGCCGTGGCCGTTGAGCACCAGGATGCGCCGAAATCCCTGGCGATGCACCCAGCGCACCACGTCCTCGACCACCTGCAGGAAGGTTTTCAACCTCAGGCTGATGGTCCCTGGATAGCCCCCGAAGGAGGGGGAGACGCCGAAGTTGAGAGCCGGAGCGACGAGCACGCCCGTGCGTTCGCTGGCCGCATCGGCGATGGCAAGGGGGATCTTCACATCGGTAAGCAGGCTCAGGTAGCCGTGCTGCTCGCAGGCGCCCAGCACCAGCATGAGGCGCTCATCCTGCTTGAGATAAGCCTCCACGTCCATCCAGTTCAGGTCCTCAAAGCGCATGCCGCGCCTCCCGTGTTTGCGATTTCGTCCCCAGAACCAGTATAGCCGTCGCGGCCTGCGCCGCCAGCCCGTCACGCAGAAACCTCCCGCGGGCCTGAGCCCCGCGGGAGGTCCTCCTTCGACGCTCGCAGTCGCCGCCGGCCCCTAGATGACGATGTTCACAAGCCTGCCGCGGACGACGATGATCTTGCGCGGTTCCGCCCCGCCCATATGGCGCTGCACGGCCTGGCTGGCCAAGGCCCTGGCCCGGGCCTCTTCCTCGCTGATGTCGGCCGGCACCCGGATGCGATCACGTACCTTGCCGTTCACCTGCACCACCAGCGTGATCTCCTCCTCCGCCGCCAGTTCGGGGTTGAACTCCGGCCAGGGTTGCTGGTGGATGGAGTAGGGCTTGCCCAGCCGCGACCACAACTCCTCGGCGATGTGTGGCGTCAGCGGCGCCATCATCAGCAGCAGCGATTGCACCGCCTCCTTGAAGGCGGGGTGGCCGGCCAGGCCCTTCGCCCTGGCCTGACTCATGGCGTTGGTCAGCTCCATCAGCGCCGCCACCACCGTGTTGAACTCGAAATTGTCCAGGTCGTGCGTGGCCTGGCGGATGGTCTGGTGCAGCTTGCGCTGCAGGGCGCGCACGTGCTTCTCATCCACCGGGCCGGGCTCGGCTCCCGCCGTCTCCAACACCAGCGCCCACACCCGGTTCAGCCAGCGCACCACGCCGTGGATGTTGTCCGGGTTCCAGGGCCCCCCTTCCGACCAGCGATAGCCGAACATCAGGTAAGCCCGCACAGTGTCGGCGCCGTAGGTCTTGACCTGCTCGTCGGGGTCGACGACGTTGCCGCGCGATTTGCTCATGCGCTGGCCGTCGGGGCCCAGGATCTGCCCCTGGTTGCGCAATTGCAGCATGGGCTCCGGTCCCTTGGTGATGCCCATGTCGCGGCAGGCCTTGTGGAAGAAACGCGTGTAGATCAGGTGCATGGTGGCGTGCTCGACCCCGCCGGTGTAGGTGTCCACCGGCATCCAGTAGTCGTACTCCTCAGGGTCGAAAGGCCCCTTGTCGTAGTGCGGGCTCAGATAGCGCAGGTGATACCAGGAGGAACACATGAAGGTGTCCATGGTATCGGTCTCACGCTCCGCCGGCCCGCCGCACCTGGGACAGGTAGTGTTCTTCCAGGTGGGGTGCAGCTTCAGCGGACTCTCGCCTGTGGGCCGCCATTCCACGTCCTCGGGCAGCTCCACCGGCAGTTGATCCTCGGGCACCGGCACGATGCCGCACTCGGGGCAGGAGATCATCGGGATGGGCGCGCCCCAATAGCGCTGTCGCGAGATCAGCCAGTCGCGCAGGCGGTAGTTGACCGCCCGCTCGCCGATGCCCTTCTCCTCCAGATATGCGATGGTGCGCTCGATGGCCTGGTCGACCGGAGTGCCCGTCAGTGGTCCGGAGTTGATCATGGCGCCGTATTCCGTGACGGCCTCGGTCATGCTGCCGCCGTCCAGCGGCTCCATGCCCTCCGGCTGGATGACCGGCCGCACCTCCAGGCCGTACTTGCGGGCGAACTCGAAGTCGCGCTGGTCGTGGGCCGGCACGGCCATGATGGCGCCGGTGCCGTAGCTCATCAGCACGTAATCGGCGATCCAGATGGGGATGCGCTCGCCGTTGACGGGGTTGATGGCATATCCCCCGGTGAAGACACCCGTCTTCTCGCGATCCACCGCTTCGCGCTCGATGTCCGTCTGACGCTGGGTCTGCTGGACGTATGCACGCACCGCCTGGGACCGCTCCGGCGTGGTCAGCTTCTCCACCAGCGGGTGTTCGGGGGCCAGCACCATGAAGGTGGCGCCCCACAGGGTGTCCGGGCGCGTGGTGAAGATCTCCATCGGATCCCCACCTTCCGTGTGGAAGACCACGCGCGCCCCCTCGCTGCGGCCGACCCAGTTGGTCTGCAGCAGCTTGACCGGCTCGGGCCAGTCCAGGTGGGAGAAATCCAGCAGCTCATCGGCGTAGCTCGTGATGCGGAAGAACCACTGATCCAGGTCCTTCTTGATGACCGGCGTCTTGCAGCGCTCGCAGACGCGGTCCTCCCCCACCACCTGCTCACGCGCCAGGGTGGTGTTGCACTTGGGACACCAGTCCACCGGCGACCGCTTCTTGTAGGCCAGCCCGTGCTCGTGGAGCTTCAGGAAGAACCACTGCGTCCAGCGATAGTATTCAGGGTCGGCGCTGATGGCCTCGCGCGACCAATCCCACATGGCGCCCATGCTGCGCAGCTGGCGGCGCATGTTTTCGATGTTCTGGTAGGTCCAGGTCTTGGGATGAATGTTGCGCTGGATGGCGGCGTTCTCGGCGGGCAGGCCGAAGGCGTCGAAGCCGATGGGGTACATCACGTTGTACCCCTGCATGCGTTTGAAGCGGGCGCGCGCGTCAGAGGGCGCCATGGCGTACCAGTGGCCGATGTGCAGGTTGCCCGAGGTGTAGGGCAGCATGGTCAGGAAGTAGAACTTGGGCCGCGAGCGGTCGATGACCGCCTTGTACAGCTCATCGGCCTCCCAACACGCCTGCCAGCGCGACTCAATGGCCGCCGGATCATAGCGTTCGACCCGGGGGCGCTCGGCGGTGATCTCGGTTTCTCCGGTACTCTCAGCCATCGCACACCTCCCTCAGCCCTCAACGCGGCGCAACGCTGACCTAACGCCACCGCCGACCGGCCAGCGCCTGCCGTACTGGCGCGGCATCCCTTCCACGTACGACAAAGCCCCTTCATCGCTCAGGGACGAAGGGGCGCTCCGCGGTACCACCCT
>JAJRUD010000106.1 GCA_024277995.1 Chloroflexota bacterium | reverse complement strand
TGTCATGAAAGCGCAGCAGGCCTCTCATCACGGTCAGGTGGCCGGGCAGTTCGCGGGCGTTGCGATACAGCGCCCCTCCGAGTCGGCCGATGATGATGTAGGCGCTGCCGAGGGTGAGTGGGCCCTCTTCCTGCAGGGTTTCGGGCGCGACCCGAGGCTGCAGGGTTTCCAGCAGCTGGCATTCGTGGCGGGTGAAGATCAGTTCGCCGGGCAGCTCCGGCGCCTCGCGGCCCAGCAGGGTCAACAGCATGACCCGCCAACCGATTACGGTGTCGATGGTCACCGCCCGGGCCAGGCGTGTCGCCGTGTCATGCTGGTGCGCTTCGATGGCGCAGCCGCTCTTGAGGAGGCGAAACCACTCCTCGATCCGCCAGCGCAAGTTGTACGACCGCAGACAGCGCAGGGCTTGCTTGCGCGAGACGATCGGCAGCGTCGACAGCAGCAGCCAGTGCACGGCCTTGGCCCCTGGCGGGGGATCGAGTTCGCGCACGTCGACGGCGTAGACCTCGAGCGGTTGCGGCTTGTCGAGCGCGCACGGGCGGGGGGGCATCAGGGTGACCTTCTGCCAGCGCAGTTCCACCTGGGCGGCACGCGGGGGCAGGGCGACACGCCCGGGCCGGCTGGGCTTGCCTTTGGTGGCCCGCTGTCGGGGAATCTCCAGGGCCACATGGGCCCCCACCGGCTGCGCCGCCATGTGGTCGAAGAGCTTCAGCGCTTCGTCCTGCAGGAGCCGGTTGTGCTTGGCGCGCACCAGCAGATGCACGTTACCCCCGCGCCGACGGCGCAGGTCGAAGAGCTCGAAGATGTCGCTCTCGCGGTCGCCGACACAGACCACTTCGGTGGCGCCCAGGCGAGGGCCCACCTCTGCCAGCTGCTCGAAGGCCCGCAGCCAGCGGTAGGACTCCTTCTCTTCGATCGGTCGATTCTGCGGCTGCTTGCTTCCGGTCTTGGGCGGATAGAAATCCAGGTCCAGCACCCCCAAGGGCAGCCCGTGCTCGTTGAGGGCCAGGGTCGAGTGCATGCGCAGCCCAGGCGTCACCGCGCCGGTCTGGTTGGTGCCGATGGTGCCCAGCCCCTGGCAGGCCAGGCGCTCGGAGAAGTTCAGATCCGTGGTGTCCTGGATGGCCAGCACGCGCTTCTCGGCCTTCATCCGTTCCAGGGTGCGCTCACGATGGGGGGCGAGGATGGCGGCGGGCGTGATCTGCTCTCGCTGGTTGTCGATGAACCGGTAGAAGGCTTCCAACTCGCTGCGATTGCCGTGGCAGCATTGCGTGAAGGGCGCCGCCGGGGACTCGGCCTTGCGCTGGGCGATCTTCACCAGCCGCCGCGCGGTGGCCCGATGACCCAAGTCCGCACCGCCAAACTCGTGCTCCACCCAGTCGGGCGTGCACAAGGCCTGCCGCACGTCCGCCACCGCCAGCTCGGCTCCCGGTGCGCTCAGGCCCATGGCCGCGCGCCAGTTGGGCCGCAGCGGGTAAAGATAGATGTCTTTGCGGGTCGTCACTGGATGGTTCGGTGCGTTGCGTCCGCGCCCGGCCGTACCGCCCACATGGATCCAGTTGGCCGCCCGAAAGCAGGTCCCCGAATACGAGGCCCCATCGACGAAGGTCTCCACCAGCCAGGGCGTAAACCCGTAGTGCGCGGCAAAGTCGTCGGCCACCCGTTTCATCCCCAGGCTCAGGACCCGACTGGCCAGGTGTTGACACGAGACGCAGGGCCGGATCAGCAGACGCGTCAAGTTGATGAGACGCCCCTGAAACTGTTTGCGCGCCGTCTCGTCCCAGCCGATCCACTCGTCGCGCTCTCGCAGGCGCAACGCACACGAGCCGAAGCCCAGGCCTCCCAGCCAGCCATGATCCGAACCGATCAGGTAGCGCAACTGGCGGCCCACCAAACGACAGTCCTGCAGCGGGTGCTCGCTCAACATCAGCTCGTTCCAGATACGGAACAGCGCGTCGTTGTCTGCGCTTACCTCGACCAGGTGCAGGCCGCCGACCGCATCGACACGCCCTGGCACCCCCTCGGGAGCCGGCACCGGGGCCTCCAGGCGGCGCGGCTGCCATCCGTGCCATGCCGGCCCCTGCGACGGCGGCAAGGTCCAGGCGCCCCGGGCTTCCAGCACCCGCAGGGCCTTCTGCACGCCCGCCAGCCGCGGCCGGCCCATGGCATCCTTCAGGTCGAGCTGCTCGCACACGTACCCGGCCAACGCCGCGCGCGGCCCCTCCCGGAACTGGTGCAACCCGGACTCGACCACGGACACGCCGCCCGGACTCGACAGGATCTCCTGGATCGTCTGGGGCTCCGGCATGCCCCAAGCATAACCGAAGCGCATGATCTTGTCCAGTACGTTTTTCTACGGGCACGAGCAGGGCTAGTCATCAGAACCTTACAAGGCACACCATGCCATGTTAGCGACCTTCCCTTCCGTCGTCAGAGATTCCCGTCTCATGGGGGATCTCTCAGGTGCCGGAGGCCTCCACTGGTTCAAGTCTAAAGACACGCGCCAACCTCGCAGCACCCTCGAGGTCTGCGGTGCGAAGTGCCTTGCGCACATCGTCCAGCTTGTAGGCATCCTCTGGCGACAGATACGGACTCCAGCCCGTCTCGTCCTCAATGAACTCGACAGGTACATCTGCGGCGTACTCGCCCTCGCGTACGAGCTTGATGCCACTTTGGCGATTCATCTCACTCTCCTGGTGAACGTCGCATCCCACTTGTCAGGCGCCGGCCGATACCCAGTGACGAGTACCGCTGGCCGGGTGTGGCCCTTTGGAATCCCCCAGACAGTATGGATGGGATTGCCCGTGCCATCTCTCTGAAGGAGCAGAACACAAGGCCCTTTGTGGTAGTCCGGGTACTCGGCTATGCTCTCAGCTCGGGGGATCCCGGCCACGACTTCGCGTATCGATATACCATCAGCGGCCAACTCATCATCGCCGTGGCTCGACCCAAGGAAGTCCCCGCTGGCCACAAGCGCGGCGATTCTCTCTAGAAGATCATCATCCATGGATCGGTCATCCACTCACATACAGTGATGCGAACTCAGTGCCCTGGATCACTCTGACGTCGACCCCTCCCCCAGAGTCCAACCTGCCTTATTCATACGGCCTGAGCTGTACGGCGCATCACCGTGGTCTTCGACCGGGAGGGCTGGAGTCCGGCCGCGTTTCTGCGCTTCGCCGAGTTGGGCTTCGACGTGCTCACCTACCGCAAGGGGAAGCAGTCGACCTGGCAGCGGCGCTTCTTCCATGAGGTGTCCGAGATGGTGGATGGCCGTCAGGTGGTCTACCAGCTGGCCGAACGGCAAGTGCGGTTGAGCAATGGCATGCGGGTGCGCGAGATCCGTCGGCGGTGTGACAACGGTCATCAGACGGCGGTGATCACGACCAACCAGACCCTGTCCACCTTCGAGGTGGCGCAGCGCATGTTCAGCCGCTGGCGGCAGGAAAACTTCTTTCGCTACATGCAGCAGCAGTTCGACCTCGACCACATGTGCACCCAGGCCGTGGAGCCGGGGCCAGCCGAGCGTCTGGTGCCGCACCCGGAGCGGGCCCGCCTGGAGGCCCAGATCAAGACCGGGCAACAGGCTCTGGATCGCGTCGTGGGCCGCCGCGTCCATCTCAAGCCCGGCGCCA
>JAJRUD010000105.1 GCA_024277995.1 Chloroflexota bacterium | reverse complement strand
CCATCATCCAGCGCGGCTACGGCCTCCTGCGCCAGGGTGGCCAACTGCTCGGCGTTGGCCAGGCGCGTGCGCTCCTCGGTCAGCGTTTGCAGCTCGCCGGGTTTGAGCGCGGCGGCCTCGATCTCCTGCGCCTGATAGGCCAGCATCTCGGCCCGCTGGGCGGCCTCCTGCTCCCTGCGTCGCAGTTCGCTCAGCCCGTGGCGCACGCTGCCCAGCGACTCATAGGCCTGCCGATATTCTCGCAGCAGCGGCTCCACTTGCGCGTAGCGGTCCAACAGCCGTCGATGCTCACGCACTCGCAGCAGTGAGAGGTGTTCCGACTGGCCGTGCACGTCCACCAGCAAGGCGCCCACCTCGCGCAGCAACCCCAGGTTCACGGTGCGCCCGTTGATGCGGCAGATGTTGCGCCCTTCGGCGCGGATCTCCCGCCCAAGGGTTAGGTAATCGGGATCATCGAGCAGGTCTTCGCTCTCGAGGATCAGGCGCAAATCATCGCGCAGCACGTCCTCCACCCTGAACACCCCCTCGATGAGTGCCGCCTTCGAGCCTGTCCGCACCATGGTGCTCTCGGCCCGGCCGCCGAGCAGCAGTTCTACGGCGTCGATGATGATGGATTTGCCGGCGCCCGTCTCACCGGTGAAGACTACAAACCCTGGCGCGAAGCTCAGCTCCAGAGATTCGATGATCGCGAAGTCCTGGATGCGCAGTTCAGTCAGCATCAGCCTCAAGCCACACGAATGCCGCGCAGGCGATAGTAGAGCGAGGAGATGATCAGCGCGCCGTAGGCGCTGGGCCACAAGAGAGATACGAGGGCTCCGCCCAGCAATCGCAGATCGAAGCCGCCGGCCAGACTCAAGAGGAGGCCGAGGAGCGGCATCGCCACGTAGGGCAGCAGCCCCGCCGCTCCGCCCAGCGCCGTGACCAGCGGCAGGCGGCGGCTGCGGCGCCTGCGTACAGCCCAGCGCACCAATTCCGCGATGGCGCCGCCCGCGACGGGGGCCACGAAGAAACCCCAGAAACCGATCAGGCGCAGCACCCCTATGGACAGCGCCACGCCTACCGCGGCGATCACGACTGCCATGGGGTAATCATAGGGGCGGGCCGTGTCGAAGACTGCCTGCTGGCCGCGCACGCACTCCTTGCAGCGATACCCCACCGGTGTGAGCACGGCGCACTGGGCGCAAATAGGCTTCTCGCAACGGTTGCAGCGCAGCGATGTCTCGCGGTCGGGATGGTTGGCGCAGGTGAGGGCCGCCTCGCTCATTTATCGGCTCCACTGAAGGGGTTCTGGTTCATGTGGGAGGTCAGATTGCGGTAGAAATAGCCAGGGTCCTGCAGGCGGACAAACACGGCGGTGTGCTCTCCGGCTCGGACATCCACCTGATCGCGATCCTGCAGGGGCAGGGCTTCGTGGCCGTCCACGCTGATGATGGCCTTGTGGTCTGTGCGCACTGTAATGCGCACCCACGACCCTTCGTGGAGCACAATGGCCCTGTCCACCGAGAGGTGCGGTGCGACGGGAACGATCAGGATGTTGCGCAGTTCAGGCGGCAGGATCGGGCCGCCAGCCGCCAGGGCATAGGCTGTGGAGCCCGTGGCCGTGGCAGCGATCAGCCCGTCCGCCACATAGGTTGTCAAGTAGCGGCCGTCGATCTCGGTGATCAGGCGCACGGGACGCACCACCTCGCCGCGCCCCACCAGACACTCGTTGAGCACATCCCAGGACCCCAGGATCTCCCCCTCCCGCCGCTGCACGGCGCGCAGCATCATGCGCTCTTCCAGCCAGTAGTCGCCGCTCAGCACTCGATCCATCGCCTCATGCCACTCATCGCGGCTGACCTCGGTCAGGAAGCCCAGTTTGCCCAGGTTGATCCCCAGGATGGGGACCTCGTGGGGTGCGCACAGGTGCCCGGCGCGCAGCATGGTGCCGTCGCCGCCCAGGGCGACGAGCAGATCCAGACCGCGCGCTGCCACGGCCTCGCGCACGGCGCGGTCTTTCAGCACGCCCTGGACAGGAGAGATACCCTCCGCTTCCAGGCGCGCCACCACCTCCGCCGCCAGGGCGATGGCCTCCGGCATGTCCGGGTGGGCGGCGACGGCGATGCGTCGGGGGGGAAGAGGGGAGGCGGTCATTGTCGATATTATAGCGGAGCGCCCGACGGTTTTGTGTCAATCCAGAGGCTGATCGCAGACCTCCCGATAGCCGCATGCCCGGCAGCGCGCCGGCGAGTCATGCGAGCGATCCGGCAGATGCCGTTCAGCGCGCCGCATCTCGGCCAGCGTCTCAAGAAGTCCCTCCTTCAGGGCCGGGGTGTAGTCGACGGCGTAGGCCCGATTGGCGTAGCGGATCACGCCATAGGGAGGCCGCACGCCCTGAGTCGCCTCCACCAACAGGCAATAGGCCGCAATTTGATGGACGTGGGAAGGGTACGGCACGGCCGGGGCACGGCCGGATTTGACCTCGACGGGAATGATCGTCCCTCCCTTGCGGACCAAGTAGTCAGGACGGCCGGTCAGGTCGGTGTGTGGGTCGTACAGGGCCTGCTCGAGCCTGCCGAGGCCTGTCGTGTCGATGTAGATCACACGGCCAGGCGGCAAGCCCGCCGCCGTTCGCCGCCGGTGAGAGACCCAGATCAACACCAACCCCGCCAACAGGAGAAAGCCAGCTATCCAGAGCATCGGAGCTCAGCCCAGCACCAGGCTCGTCAGATGAACGGCCAGCACAACCACCGCGGCCAACACCAGGACGTAACCCAGGGTCCGCAGGCATCCCGCTGCCAGCACGCCTCTGCCGTGTCGGCCGTGAAAGGTCTCACCGGCTTCCAGCCGCTCCACCTCCGAGCGCGGATAGCCCTGGCGCGCGTATCCCCAGGCTCGGCGACAGTACAGGAAATGGGCGATCTCCGAGGCGCGCAGGGTTCGCTCGCTCACCGCCCGTCCAGCTTCTCCTCCAGGGCTCGCAGCGCGGCGCGCAATTGTCGCTGCTGGAGATTGGTGGTCAGGTCCCCGCGCGTGCGCTCGGTCACGCCGCGCACCATATCCGTGATGCGGCGCAGACGACCGGTGATGGCATCCGGGAAATCCACCGTGACCAGCAAGCCGTAGATGTCGTCCATGGCCTGCAGCAGGCGTTCCGCCTCGGATTCGCGATCGTCGTGGCGCAGGATGTCGAGCACCCTGCGGCGCAGCTCGCCGGCCGCCTCGCCCAGGCCCCCCAGATAGGGGGCATAGTCCACCCCCAGTTCATCGGGATCGGGCAAGGGGGCGCCGGCCACCAGGGCGTAGACGATGTTGGCCTCGGAGAACTCCTTGAGCGCGTCCTGAGTGTAGCCGGCGAAGTACAGATCGGGGTAGGGCCCCAGGTCACGCTTCAAATCATCCAGGATCTCGCGCCCGGCCTCCAAATGCTGCTGGGCTGCCTCCCGCTCCTCGCGGTGCACGGCGCGGATGGCCATGGCGCAGTGACGGATGAGCGTACGCGAATGCCTGAGGGCCCGATCGCGGGCGGCGTTCTTCTCGTCGAGGTGGGTGCGAATGCGTTCGCCGATGGCTTCCAGTTTGTCCATGAGTTATTCGCTCGCTGGGGGTTCATGATCCGGAGGGCGGAAGAGTTTGTCGGCCAGGGTGGGGCCCTCGGGGATGATGATCTCACCATGCTGGGCTTCGTAGCGCGCCAGGTGCTCGCCCAGGGCGCGCAGCAGCAGCTTGGCGTTGAGCGGGGTCATCACCACGCGGGCCCTGACGCGCGCCTGCGGCACCTGGGGCATGACCTGCGCCAGGTCGATGACGATCTCCGAGGCGGAATGGGTGATCATGGCGAAGTTGGCGTAAACCGGCTCCAGGTCTGCGGGCAGTTGCACCCGCACGCGCCCGGCCGGCGGCTTCTTCGGTGAGGCGGACATGGCAGCTTACTCCCGAAAAGAGAGGCCCTCAGCCGGCGCGCGCCGGCTGAGGGCGTTGTGTGCGGGGCACGGCTAGAAGGGGATGTCTTCCTCGCTCTGCGGGGTCTCACCCGGTTCCGCTGTGCCAGGCTCCGCATCGGCACGTGTGCCCAGGAAGCGCACCGTCTGGGCGGTGACCTCGAAGGAGGCACCAGGGGTGCCGTCCTGGCGGGTCCAGACGCGGGGGTTGCCGTTTTCGTCGGCGACGAGCCGCCCCTCCACCAGCACCTGGCGACCCTTGCGCAGGTATTGATGACAGGTCTCGGCCTGCTTGCCCCAGACGGATACGCGGAACCAGACTGTTTCCTTGACCTGGCTGCCGCTGCTGTCGGTATAGGTGCGGTTGGTGGCGACGGAGAGATTGGTGACCGGCTGGCCGCTGGGGGTGTAGCGCATCTCCGGGTCGCGGCCCAGGTTGCCGACGAGGATGATTCTGTGGTACATGGGAAACTCCTTTCCGATGGGGATCCAAACTCGGTTCCGGCCCGGGCGGCCGGGGCAACGTGCACGTGCGCCCATCGGGGCTAGAACAATTGTACTATAACTTTTCCCCGGCTGTCAATACCCACGCGCCCGCTCACGCCCTGAGGAGCCTGACATCCGCCAGGTGGCCCTTGGGCGTACGCCCGTCGACGATCACGTTTGACGCTTCAGCCGGCGCGTGATAAACTTCACGACGGTTTAACAAAATTCGCGACATCCCGCATCCCGCTGGAGGCTTGATCCGTGGCGAAGCGCACGACCGGCGTGGTACGCTGGTTTGACGGTTCGAAAGGGTATGGGTACATCGCGGCCGAGGACGGAGAGGAAGTCTTCGTCCACTACAGCGCCATCACCGGAGAGAACCATCCGTTCCTCTCCGTGGGCGAACAGGTCGCGTTCTTCCTCGAGAACACAGTACGTGGTCTCGAGGCCGCCGATGTCACCCGCCTGAACTGAGCCCCTGGTAACCCAGTACCCACGCCCCGTCGGCGCTACGCCGGACGGGGCTTTCCCACGTTTAGCGGGCCACCACCGGGGGATGCATAAAGGAACAACTGAACAATGACAGGCAAACCATTACGTTTGATCCCCTTGGGGGGTCTGGGCGAAATCGGCAAGAACATGATGGCCGTCGAGTACGGGGAGAACATCCTCATCATCGACACCGGCATCATGTTCCCCGAAAACGATATGCTGGGGATCGACTACATCATCCCCGACTTTCGCTACCTGCTCGACAAGCGCGACAAGGTGCGCGGCATTGTGGTCACTCACGGCCACGAGGATCACACCGGCGCCATCCACCACGTCCTGCGAGAATTCCCGGCGCCGATCTTCGCCACGCCGCTGACGCGCGGCCTGCTGGAGGTCAAACTCAAGCGCGGCGGCCTGCTGCAAGACGCCGATCTGCGCACGGTGCAGGCAGGGGACCAGGTACAGGTGGGCCCCTTCAAGATCGAATTCTTCCATGTCTCGCATTCCATCCCCGACGCCGTGGGGTTGGGCATCACCACCCCAGCCGGGTTGCTGGTGCACACTGGAGACTACAAGTTCGACCACACCCCTGTGGATGGCTGGCCCACCGACTTCGCCAAGCTGGCGGAGTTCGGCGGGCGGGGCGTGCTGGCCCTGTTGGCCGACTCCACCAACGCCGACAAGCCGGGCTGGACGCCCTCCGAGGCCGTCATCGACAGCGCCCTGGACGAGGTCTTCCGCACGGCCAAGGGGCGCATCCTGGTGGGCACCTTCGCCTCGCTGATCTCTCGCATGGCGCAGGTGGCGCGCGCCGCCGAGCGCCACGGACGATCGATGGCCTTCGTGGGCACCAGCATGGTCGAGAACGCCAAGATGGCCCGCAAGCTGGGCTATCTGGACGTCCCGGACAGCCTGGTTGTGCCCATCGACCACGCGCTGCGCATGCCCCCCTCGAAAGTGGTGCTGATGTGCACCGGTACCCAGGGAGAGCCGTCCTCCATCCTGGGACGCCTCTCAACCGGCAGCAACCGCATGTTCGACATCAAGGCAGGGGACACCATTGTGCTCTCCTCGCATCCCATCCCCGGCAATGAAGAGATGGTCCATCGCACCATCAATCGCCTCTTCCAGCGTGGCGCCGAGGTGATCTACGACGCCATCGCGCCCGTGCACGTATCCGGGCACGCCAGCCAGGAAGAGATGAAGCTCATGCTGCAACTGGTGCGTCCCCAATATCTGGTGCCCGTCCACGGGGAACTGCGCCACCTGAAACAACATGCCGCCATGGCCCGCGAGATCGGCCTGCCGGCACAGAACATCGCCGTGGTGGAGAACGGCACGGTGATCGAGTTCCGCGATGGGGAAATGGGCATCGGCGAACGCATCCCGGGCGGCTACGTCTTCGTGGACGGCAGCGGGGTGGGGGACGTGGGCCCCAGCGTGATGCGCGAGCGGGAGGCGCTGGCGCGCGATGGCTTCGTGGCCGTTCACCTGCACCTGAACGCCAAACGCGGCGCTCTGCGCGGCGAGCCGGAGATCCTCTCCAAGGGATTCGTCTTCACGCGCGAGGCGGAGGATCTCTTCGCGCGCGCCCGGGATCTCATCCGCCGTGTGGCGGCCGAGGCCGAAGACACGCAGGACCTTGATCAGCGCCTGGAGAGCGACCTGCGCAAGTTCTTCTACTCCGAAACCCGGCGCCGCCCCATGGTTTTCGTCTTTGTCTCCTCCGACGGGCGCTGAGCCCGCCTTGCCCCAGCACTCTCCGTGGGTATAATCCTCACAGCCATGAAGAAACCCCGCCACCGGTGGACCATCTTGCTGGCCAGTGTGCTTTGGCTGGCAAGTTGCACGGGCCTGGCAGGACCATCCCCGAGCCCGTTACCCGCCTCACCGAGCGCCACTCCGGCCCCGCCCACGCCCACCCCAAAACCGCTGGCGGCGGTAGTGAATGGAGAAGCCCTCCCCCTGGCCGCGTTCGAGGCCGAGGTCGCACGCTTCGAGGCCGCACAGCAGGCGTTGGGGATTGACCCGGCCGCCATGGGGGACTACCAGGCCCAGGTGCTCCAGGCGCTTATCGACCGCCTGTTGCTGGCCCAGGGAGCGCGCCAGCGAGGCTTGGCCCCCGATGCGGCGGATGTGGACTCCAGGATGGAGACGCTGGCCGAGCAGGTGGGCGGCAACGAGGCCATGGGGGCCTGGCTGGCGGCCAACGGATACAATCTGGAGGATTTCAAGGCCGCCCTGGAACTGGAGACGCTGGCGGCCCAGATGGTCTCGGTGCTGGCGTCCGAGGTGCCTGAGCAGGCTGAACAGGTCCACGCCCGCCACATCCTGGTGGCCTCGCAAGAGGAGGCCGAGCGACTGCGGGCCGAGATCCTGGCGGGGGGGGATTTCGCGGCGCTGGCACAGGCCCATTCGCTGGACCTGTCCACTCGCCTGGCCGGCGGCGACCTGGGGTGGTTTCCGAGGGGCTCGCTCACGACCCCCGAAGTGGAGGCCGTCGCCTTCAGCCTGGAACCCGGCCAGGTGAGCGAGGTGGTCAAGAGCGAATGGGGGTTCCATTTGGTGGAGGTGCTGGAACGCGCTGGACGCCCGCTCTCGCCTCAGGCCCTGCGCAGGGCCCAGGAACAGGCGGTGGTGGACTGGCTGGCGGCACAGCGTGAGCAGGCCACGATCGAGGTCTTGATCCAGATGCCCTGATTGGGGCTCCAGGAGGCGGAGAAGACATGGAAGAGAACCTTGGCGGCGCCCCGCGTTTCAGCCTCGGCGGGCTGATCCTCAACCTGCTGACCTTCATCATCCTGCTGGCGGCCCTGGGGGCCGGCGGCTTGTTCGCCGCGCTCTTCGTCAACCCGTACCTGCCTATCAACCACTACCCGCCGCCGACCCTGCCCCCCACGCTAGGGCCTCCGACGGCTACGCCTACCCCCGAGATCTTCCTGCCGCCCACGTGGACGCCCACGCCGACCATCACCCTCACGCCCACGGCCACAGCCACGGCCACCAGCACGCCCACGCTCACTCCATCGCCCACACTGCCGCCGGAGGCGGACACGCCCACTCCCGGCCCGCCCTTCGACCTGCAACCCGGCAGCCCGGTATTGATGGTCAACTTCGCCAATGACCTGGGCTGCAACTGGATGGGGGTGGGCGGACAGGTCTTCGACATCGAGGGCGCGCCCATCGCCGGGCTTGGCGTCCACCTGGAGGGCGAGCTGGGAGGCCTGCCTATCAACCTGGATGCCCTCACCGGCAGCGCCAGCAACCTGGGCCCGGCCGGCTATCTCTTCGACGTCTCGGATCACCCCATCGCCAGCGACGGCTCACTGTGGATCCAGCTCAACGACACGGCCGGCGTACCGCTGTCGGCCCAGATTTCCCTCATCACCTCCGATAAGTGCGATGAGAATTTCGTGCTGGTCAATTGGCGGCAGGTGCGATAGGGGGGAAGACACTGGACACAGGACGCAGTACACAAGTCGCAAGTCGCAAGCCTCAGGAGTGTCTTTGGGGAGAATGGTGGCTCCCGCAGGGCATGGATGCGGGAGCCCTTATTGTCGTGGCTCAGGATTTGGATGTTGAGTGCTGGGCCCCGGTCGCCGCTGGCCTACTTCCAGGGCGCTGGCTGCCTGTGGCCGGCCGCTAGTCGTTCCCTCTCAGGGCCTCCTGCAAGGCCCGGCAGACGTAGTCCACCTGCGCCTGTGTCATCACCCCCGAGAAGGGGAGCGCCAGGCTGCGCCAGCCCAGGTCCTCCGTCACGGGGAAGTCCCCTGGGCGATAGCCGAAGCGTTCCACGAAGTAGGGCTGCAGGTGGATGGGAGAGAAGTAGGGACGGCTGGGCACGCCGCGGTCCTGCAGCCGTTCCACCAACGCACGCCGGTCGACCTCAGCGCCCAGCCGGATGACGTAGACGAACCAGCTCACGCGCGTGGCGGAATCGGCGCTGCGCGGCGGTTCCACCCCCGGGATCTCCGCCAGACGTTCCCCGTACCAGGCCGCGACGCGATCGCGCTTGGCCAGCAACTCGTCCAAACGCGTCAATTGGGCCAGGCCCAGGGCGGCGCTCATTTCGTCCATGCGGTAGTTGTAGCCCAGGTGGGTATGGGCCAGCCATGTGTCGCCCACGGCGCGACCCTGGTTGCGCAGGGCGCGCGCCGTCTCCGCCCAGTCATCGCGATCTGTGACCACCACTCCCCCCTCGCCAGTGGTCATCTGCTTGTTGGGATAGAAGGCGAAAACGCCCGCATCGCCCAGGGTGCCCGCCGTGCGCCCCTCATAGCTCGCCCCCAGCGCCTCGCAGGAATCTTCGATGACCGGCACTCCGTGCTCCTCCGCTGTGGGGGCCAGCGCATCGTAGTCGGCGGGCTGGCCGAAGACGTCCACGGCCAGGATGGCCTTCAGCGGGCCGGCCTGCTCGGCCCCCTTGCGGGGCAGCCAGCGCCGGGCGGCTTTGCCCCCCTGGGCCAGGTCCGCCGCGGCCCGGGCCACCAGCGCCGGGTCGATGTTGCCGGTATCCGGATCCACGTCTACGAAGACCGGGATGGCGCGTTCGTAGAGCAGCACGTTTGCCGAGGCCGCGAAGGAAAATGGGGTCGTGATCACGCAATCGCCGTCAGCGATCCCTGCGGCGCGCACGCAGAGGTGCAGCCCGGCCGTGCCTGAGCTGACGGCCACCGCATGGCGCACGCCCACCCGCTCAGCCATCGCCGCCTCAAAAGCCGTCAACTGCGGGCCCAGGCTCAGATGTGGGGTGCGCAGCACCGCCATCACCGCCTGGCGTTCGGCCTGCGTGAGATCGGGGGAGGACATGGGAATCGGGAGCGAGGGAGTGCGGTTTTCAGGCATGAGGTACTCGCCTCCAGGAAGGCGATCGCTCCATCACGGCCAGACCGCCCCGGCCCGCACCACGGCGCCGGGCGGCACGTCCTGCTTGATCACGGCGCTGTTGCCGACGCGCGCACCCGCGCCGATGGTGACGCCCAGGTTGACGGTCACGCCCATGCCGATCAGGGCCGCCTCACCCACCGTCACCGCACCCGCCAGCAGCGCCCCCGGCGCCACGTTGGCGTAGGCGCCGATCCGGCAATCATGGGAGACCACCGCGCCCGTGTTGACGATGGCGCCGAATCGCACATCGACCGCGCTGCCCACGTAGGCGTGAGGGAACACCTGGACACCGTCGGCCAGCCGCGCGCTGGGCTCGATGAAGGCCGTCGGGTGCACCAACGTCGGGCAGACGAAACCGGCGGCCAATATGCGTTCGAAGACCCGCACCCGTGCTCGTATGTCGCCCACACCCCCCACGGCGTTCACCGCCAGGCGCACGCCCTGCGCGTGCAGGTCCGCCAGGGCCTCGCCTCCGCCCAACACCTTCAGCCCCATCACCTCGAAGCCCTGGTCCAGACCGTCGTCCACAATGCCCACCAGATCATACATCCCCAGCGAGCGCACCAGATCCACCAGAGACTTGCCGTGGCCCCCGCCGCCGTAGATCAGCAGAGAGCGCGGGTCGAAGGTGCGCTCTGGCACCTCCCAGGAAGGAGCTCCGGCACACTCCAGCGCCCTGCGTACCGTGGCCTCGGTGACCAATTCGTCGCGCGGCAGCGCGGCCAGATCGAGGCCGGCCTGGCGCGCCAGCGCCAGGGCCGGCTGGGTGATGCGCAGTCCCGCGGGCAGCGCCTCGCCCGCTTCTTCACCCTCCAGTGTCGGCGCCTGCGGCGGCTCCCAATCCGCCGCATCGGCGATCCAGCACAGCGGCTCGCCAGCGCGCAGGGTTTCCCCCACCTGGGCTCGCAGGCCGACAACATAGCCGGCGCGCGCTGCGGTCACATCCATGGTGGTCTTGGTGGTCTCCAGCGTGCACAGCGGCGCCCCGGCTTCCACAGGGGCCCCTTCGCGTACGTGCAGCGCCGCCACCTGAGCCTCAGGCTCGTTGGGGTTGAGCAGTGGAACGGATACTTCGAGCGCTTCAGGCATGGTGTCTCCTCGCCCCTCTCGCCGCCTCACTTTCGGGCGAGGTCGAGGGCTGCCTGCAGGATGTCGTCGGCCTGGGGCAAGACCTGTGCCTCCAGCATCGCAGCGGCCGGGATGGGCATGTCCCGGGCCGCGACCCGGGCGGCCCGCAACCCCCCCAAATCTCCTTCAACGGCCTGGGCCAGCACCTCCGCGCCCCAGCCCAGCGTCCGTCCCCCCTCTTCCAGAGCCAGCAACCGCCCTGTGCGCCGCAGGCTCTCCAATACGGGCTCCGGCTCGAAGGGCGAGAGCTGCGTGTACACCACCAACTCGGTGAAGACCTCGTGCTGATAGGCCAGCCTCAGGGCCGCCTCGCGCGCCATTTCGGCCATATAGCCGTAGGTGGCCACCGTGATCGTTGGTGCCGGGGCACCGGCGATGCGCAGGCGATAGGCCGGGTAGACGCCGTCGGTTCGCTCCGCCTGCCACTCCTCCAGGTCGCTCAGCGCCAATACGCCACGAGTGTACATCAACTTGTGTTCGATGAAGAGTACCGGGTCGTCGTCCCTGAGCACCGCCTTCTGGAGCAGGCCGCCGGGGTCGTCGAGCGTGCAGGCCGCGATAACTCGCAGGCCGGGGGCGCCCAGCAAGTGCTTCTCCAGAGTCTGGCTGTGTGTTGGGCCGTAGCCTCTGCGCCCGCCCATTGGCGTGCGCACCACCAGCGGGACGCGCACGCGGTCGTTGCTCATCCAGCGCATCTTGGCGGCGTGGTTGATGAGCTGGTCCATGGCCAGGGTGATGAAATCGCCGAACATGATCTCCACCACCGGTCGCAGGCCGCGCAGAGCCATGCCTACGCCCAGGCCCACGATGCCGCCCTCCGAGATCGGCGTGGCGATCACCCGATCGGCGTAGGCTGTTGAAAGGCCCTGCGACACCTTGAAGGCGCCGCCGTAGGGGTCGAGCACGTCCTCGCCGAGAAAATAGACACCGGGGTCCTCCGCCAGGCAGAAGTGCAGGGCGGCGTTCAGCGCTTTGAGAACAGTGGTCATGACATCGCACCCAGTGGAGGGGTGAGTGAAGCGGGATTGGCCGCCGAGTCGCCTTCGGCGCGCTGGAAGGCCGCGGCCACTTCGTGCTCCACCTCTGCCTGGACCTTCTGCACCGCTTCGGGATCCAACCGGGAGGCGTGCAGCGGCAGGGGGTCTCGCTCCCGATAGCGGGCGATCTCCTGCGGGTCGCGCGTGTCGTCGCCCTTGGAATGGGGCGCGAAACGATAGGTGTGGATCACCAACGCGCGCGGTCCCTCTCCGGCCCGCACGGCCTGGAAGGCCTGCTGCGCCATCTCTCTGATCTCCAGCACGTCCGTGGTGTCACGTTCCTCGGCGGGGATGCCGAAGGCCTGGAAGCGGGCCAGGATGTCCCCGGCCAGGTTCAGTGTGATGGGCGTGCTTTGGGCGTAGCGGTTGTTCTCCAGCACCAGCAGCAGGGGCAGGTGCCAGAGAGCCGCCATGTTCAGGCTCTCGTAGACCGCGCCCTGGCCCAGTGCGCCGTCGCCCAGGAAGGCCACCACCAGGCGCCCGGAGCGGCGCGCCTTCTCGGCCAGCGCCATGCCCGTCGCCAGGGGCAACGTGCCCCCCAGGATGCCGCTGGCGTAGAAGTCACGCCACTGGATGTGCTGACTCCCTCCCCGGCCGCCGCACACGCCGGTGGCGCGACCCATCAGTTCCGCTGCCAGGGCGTGCATTGAGCCCCCGTAGGCCAGGAAATGGCCGTGGCAGCGATGGTTGCTCACCACCACGTCCCCCTCCTGCAGATGTGAGAGCACTCCCACGGCGTCGGCTTCCTGACCGATGTAGGTATGAGTGGTGCCAAAGAAGAGACCGCGCGGGAAGTTGTCCAGCACTGTCTCCTCGAAGCGCCGGATGCGCAACATCTGGCGATATAGCTCCAATGGATCGGAGGAGTACGTCATGAATCCATCCACCCTCGTCGCGCGAGGGGCGTTTCGGCGTGCGGGTGCCGCGCCAGCCTCCCTTTGCCGCGGCGCCGTCGATGGACGGCAGTCGGAAGGGGGCTCGTGCCAGCCCCTCGATCTCCATCGCGCGTGAGGCAGGGGGGCGATTCTCGGGCCAGAAAAGAGGTCACCGGTCGATTCCTGCGTGCGCGCGTGCCCCAAACAGGGCTTCCAGGCGCGACATGGGCAATGATACCACCGCTGGAGCATCTCTCCATGGATGACAAAAGCCGCCCGAATGGGCGGCTCTTGTTCGCAGTGCGGTATCGCCAGAGCGTCAGCCGTTCGCCTTGGCGAAGTCTGCGCTCACGATTCGCCATGCCTCATGGGTGCCTGCGGGGGACTTAGCCACCGCGAAGTAGCGAACGGTGCCTTTCGCCTCCTTCGTTTCGATGCGCCATTCCGTGGTGGTGAATTTGCTGCGAGTCTTGACATCATAGAACTCAAGCGGCTCTTTCACGCTGTTCCTCCTTGCTTGGAAATCTTCGGGGACGGATTTCCCCCTGCTCCATGCTACCGCATAAGGTATATGCGGCGCAAGCGGGGTTTCTGCTGGCGAATTGCCCACATCCCAAGGGGATGAAAGAACTCCGCTTCACAAAGCATGCGCTTGGCACACGGATAAGAAGCGGAGAACGGAGCGGGGGCCAGCATGAATCTACCTCAAACCTCGGCCCTTGCCAAGCACCTCTTTACGGAGCCAGAGGACAACCTGAAGAGTACAGGCTCACGGCGCATTCCAGCCTGCACGAGGTCGGCGGGTGCGGTTTGCGCGATCGAAAAGGAGGATCCAGACTCTGTCACACGCGTCGGGGCATCGACGTTGTGTTCATGAGCAGCGACAATTGGGTGTGCCGCATCGGCTGCTCCAGGCCCCATGGGATGTCTACTAAGGAGGATCGGGTCGATGCCAGGCAAACTCAACCCCAGACTGCTCGTGCTTCTTTTCGTTGGCGCAGCCATAGCGGCAGCTTGTGCACCTTCACCGGTGTGTGACTCGGTGTACACGGTCAATAAGACCGCCGACACGAACGATGGCGTATGCAGCGCGACAGACTGCTCGCTGCGGGAGGCGATCGACAACGCCAACGCGTGTCCCGGCCCACAGACGATCAAACTGCCGCCGGCCACCTACCCGCTCACGCTGGCGGGGCCCGACGATGACACCAACGCCACCGGCGATCTGGACATCACGGATGACCTGACCATCCTCGGCGAAGCTGTGCCTTCCATCAATGGAATCAATCAGGACCGCATCTTTGAGGTCTTCAGCTCGGCGACGGTGGTCATGGATCACCTGCTCCTGATCGGCGGCAAGGCGCAAATGGGCGGCGCCATTCGCAATCACGGCGACCTCACCATTCGCGGCGGATCGATCCACCATAATGTGGCAGCCGTCCCCCCAGGAGGCGCAGGGGCCTCCTCCGGCGGCGGGATTTTCAACGAGGCCGGCACGCTCAGGCTCGAGAACACGCAGATCTTCAGCAATGAAGCGGATGAGGGAGGCGGGATCTATAACCTTGGCACGGCGACCCTGATCGCCGAAAACGTCCTGCTGGCGGGCAACACGGCGAGCGCCAAGGCCGGCGGCTTGTGGAACAACGCCGGCGCCCAGGCCACGCTCACCAACGTCGAGATTCGCATGAACACCGCCGCCTTCGACGCGGGCGGCATCTTCAACGATGGGCTCCTGGAGGCCACCGGGATCACCTTCGAAGAGAATGAGGCCGCCACCGATGGGGGCGGGCTGCACGTCGGAGCGAATGGAAGCAGCTACCTTTACGATGCCTGGTTCACCAACAACAGCGCCGGCCGAGGCGGCGCCCTCTTCAACCGCGGCATGACTCATCTCTACCAAGGCAGCCTGACCAACAACAGCGGCCTGGGCGGGCAGGGGGGAGGCGCCTACAACGATTTCGGCGGTGCGCTCCTCATGAGAAACGTCACCGTGAGCAGCAACCTGATCGATGCCCCCGCCGGGCTTCCAGGCGGTTCAGGTATCTTCAACCTGAACGACATGCGCCTGGAGTTCGTCACCGTCGCGTACAACAACCGCGATGGCATACGCAACGACGCTGGCGGCCATTTCACCATCGAGAGCAGCGTGCTCGCCTACCATTCTCTGGGCAACTGCACCGGCCCAAGCGGCATGGCTTCCAATGGCTTCAATCTCGCCGACGACGATACCTGTGGGTTGATCGAACCGAGCGACATGAGCGGGGTGAACCCCCTGCTGGGCTCACTCGCCGCCAACGGCGGGAATGGCCTGAGCCACCTGCCGGCTGCCGGCAGCCCGGCGATCGATAGCGGCGACCCGGACACCTGCATCGCCACGGACCAACGCGGCGTATCGCGCCCCCAGGGAGCGGGCTGCGACCGCGGCTCAATCGAGGTCGAATTCCCCGCCGGAGTGTCGACGCCGGTGCCCTACGGCACGGTCTCGGGCGCCGTTTGCTACCCCTCGGAGGGCATTCCGCCCCTCACGCTCTACTTCGAGAACACATCGGACCAGTCGGTGGCTTCCTTCTCCCACACCAACGGCCTGGGCGTCTACAGTGTGGACTTGGACCCCGGCACCTACGTGGCCTACGCTTACCGGAACGGCACCGCCCTCGCTGGCTCCTACTCCCAGGCCGTATTGTGTGGATTGACCGTCAACTGCACCGACCACAGCCTGGTGCCTTTCACCGTACTGGCCGGGCAGGAGACGACGGACATCGACATCTGCGACTGGTACGGCCAGCCGGGGGACGTCCCCGAGCCGCCCGGCGGCCTTCCGGTCACGCCCACGCCCTCACCCACGCCGCAGGTAACGCCCATGGCCTGGTTCACCATGAACGCCTTCTGCCGTAAGGGACCCGGCACGGTGTACGACACCGCCACGGCCTTCGAGCAGGGACGCGAGGTGGAGCTGATCGGGCGCAGCGAGCCGGGTTTGCCGCCATGGTGGCTCACGGAATTCCGCTGCTGGGTGTCGGACGCCACAGTCGAGACCAGCGGGCCGGTAGAGGCTCTGCCGGTCTTTCCCGCCCCGCCCACGCCCACCCCCGTCGTGCCTCCGCAGGCCCCGGCCCGCTTCCGCATCACCGATAGGGTCTGCAACGACAAGCTCTACCGCGTCTCCCTGGGCTGGATCGATCAGGCCAGCAACGAGGATGGCTATCGCCTGTATCGCGACGGCAGCCTGATCGCCACCCTGGGCGCGAATGCCACCAGCTACGAGGATAACCCGCCCAGAGGCGAGGTGCATACCTATAGCCTGGAGGCGTTCAATTCGGGGGGCGCATCGACGCAGGTCAGAGTACAGAACCAGGGCTGCAAGTAGGAAGCCTCACTGGCAACGCTCGGAGGTGCGTCGCGCCCGACGCACCTCCGAGCGCGCCTCAACGATCAGCTCTGCGCAGGAACGAGCGCGCTCGCTGCTAT
>JAJRUD010000104.1 GCA_024277995.1 Chloroflexota bacterium | reverse complement strand
GGAATTGCCCCCGGAGGTGATGCAGAACCTGCGTTTCATAAGCGGCGCCCTGGCGGAGATCCAGCGCCAGGTGGATGCCATGGAGCAGGAGCGGCGCAACCTGTCCGCTCTGGCTGAAATCGGCCAGGTGGTCAACTCCTCGCTCGACCTGACGACCGTTCTCAATGAGGTGATGGACACCATCATCCGCCTCACCGGCGCCGAGCGTGCCTTCCTCATGTTGCGCAACGAATCCGGGGAGATGGATATCGTTGTGGCACGCAATTGGGAGCAGGCCTCGCTGGGCCCCGGAGAGTATGAGATCAGCAGCAGCATCGTCGAGCGCGTGGTCTCGCAGGGCGAGGCGGTGCTCACGACCAACGCGCAGCTCGACCCGCGCTTCGGCGCGCAGGATAGCGTTGTGGCCTACAGCCTGCGCTCGATCCTGTGCGTGCCGCTGAAGGTGAAGGGCGAGCTCACCGGAGTTATCTACGCCGACAACCGCGCGCGAGAAGGGCTCTTCACTGACCGCGAGCGATCCCTGCTCTCGGCCTTCGCCAACCAGGCCGCCGTGGCTCTGGAGAACGCCCGCCTCTTCGCCTCCGTCCGGCATACGCTGGATGAAGTCACCGAGCTCAAGACCCTGATGGAGGATGTCTTCGCCTCCATCGCCAGCGGCGTTATCACCGCCGACGTGGAGGGCTGCATCACCTTGTGCAACCGCGCCGCCGAGGCCATCCTGGCCACCGCACGTGGGGAGCTGCTCGGGACCTCCTTGCATGAGGTGCTGCCGACCCTTTCCAAAGACCTGCCGGAAAAGGTCGCCGAGGTCGTGCAGGGGGACCGGCACTTCGTCGGCCTGGAGGTTCATCCGGTGCTCCCGCAGCGCGGTCCGGTTCACTTGAGCCTGAACATCACGCCGTTGAAGACCGTTGACCGGAGCACGCGCGGCGTGACGATCGTGCTCGACGATCTGACCGAAAAGCGGCGGCTGGAAGCACAGCGACGGCTCTTCGAGCGCATGGTTTCACCGGCCGTCATCGAGCAGCTGGATCCCGACAGCCTGCAGCTCGGCGGCCAGCGGGCCTACATCACGGCGCTCTTCGCCGACCTGCGCGGGTTCACGTCATTCAGTGAAATGACGGACCCGGAGACTCTGGTGCAGGTGCTCAATCGCTACCTGGCCGCCATGGCCGACGCGGTCCTCAATGAAGAGGGAACCATCGACAAATTCCTGGGCGACGCCGTGATGGCCTGGTTCAACGCTCCCATCCAGCAGCCCGATCACACGCTGCGCGCCGTGCGTGCGGCTGTGGGAATCAGGGAGGCCATCGAGGGACTGCATGCCTCGCTGCCCGCTTCATTCCAGCTTTCATTCGGAGTCGGAGTGCACTGCGGCGAGGCACTGTTGGGGCTCGTGGGGACGGAGAAGCGCCTCGATTACACGGCCATCGGCGATTGCGTCAACACCGCCAAGCGCCTGCAGGAGCACGCCGCTCAGGGCCAGATCTTGCTCAGCCGGGAGGTGGCGGAGCGCGTGCAGGGCCAGGCGGAGCTGCGCGTGGTCCGGCCGATCCTGGCCGAAGGCAAGCTGGAGCCGGTTGAAGTCTTCGAGCTGATCGGGCTGCGCGCTTCGCCCACCGCGCCGGCGGCGTGATCGCCACCCCGTCTTTCGGCGCGCCGATCAAGGACGTCATTCACTGGCCGCAGTGGAGCGAGCCCCTTAGGATGGGGCGCGTTTTCCCACGGCAGCAATTCCTGGAGGCCAACTATGCGAAAGAAGGTCGTGCTCATCACCGGAGCCAACGGCGAGGTCGGCCATGGCTTGATCCCGCATTTGGCTGAGCGCGGGGATACCCTGGTGGTCGCTCTGGACATCCACCCCCTCGACGAGCCGCTCGAGCCATATTGCCATGAGTTCATCCAGGGGGACATCCTGGACACCATGCTCCTGGGCCGCCTCGTGCTGCAGTATGAGATTCACACCATCTACCATCTGGCGACGATCCTCTCCACGCGGGCGGAGTACAACCCGGAGGCTGCCCATCGCGTCAACGTCGAGGGCACCATGAACCTGCTGCGCCTGGCAGTGGAACAGGCGCAGTGGCAGGGCAGACCGGTGCGCTTCGTCTTCCCCAGTTCCATCGCTGCCTACGGCCTGCCGGACCTGGAGACCAAGCAGCGCGCCGGCAAGGTGCGCGAGGACCAGTTCTGCAAGCCCACGACCATGTATGGCTGCAACAAGATCTACTGCGAACACCTGGGGCGCTACTACGCCTTCTTTTACAAGCAGCTGGCAGCCGATCGCAGGCCTGATTCGGTCTCCATCGATTTCCGCTGTCTGCGCTACCCGGGGCTCATCAGTGCCGACACCGTCCCCGCCGGTGGGACGAGCGATTACGGACCGGAGATGATCCACCACGCCGCTCAGGGGCTGCCCTATGCGTGCTTCGTCCGGCCCGACGCGCGCCTGCCCTTCATGGTCATGCCGGATGCGATAAAGGCAATCGTGGCGCTGGCGCACGCGCCGCGCGAGCGCCTGAGCCAGGTCGTTTACAACGTCACCAGCTTCAGCTTGAGCGCAGAGGAGATTCTGGGGCGGGTGCAAAGGGCTTTCCCCGAGGCGGAGGTGACTTTCGAGCCGGACACGCGACGCCAGGGGATCGTGGATTCGTGGCCGGCCGACATCGATGACTCGGCGGCGCGGCGCGATTGGGGTTGGGAGCCGGACTATGATGTGGATCGGGCATTCGACGAGTACCTCATCCCGACCATTGCAGCCCGTTATCGGACGGCGACCGCCTGAGCGCGCCATCTACGCTTGTTCATGTCATCCCCCTTTGTGTCTTCGTGCCTGGGTGGTAGGCGAGTGCTACCACCAAGGCACCAAGACACGAAGATAGTTATTTCACCGCAGAGAACACAGAGAGCGCAGGGAGTCCCTTATCTTCCTCCGCGTTATCTGTGCTCTCGGCGGTTATGTATTTCATCCCGCTTTGTGCCTTCGTGTCCTGGTGGTAGGGAGAATCCACCACGAAGGCACAAAGACACGAAGGTCTTCAATTCACCGCTGAGCAAGCAGAGTGCGAAGAGATTCTCTTTTTCCTTTCTCCGCGTTCTCCGCGGACTCTGCGGTTCATCATCCCTCTTCGCGCGGCATCGATTGCCGTCATATGTTTCAGGGACCTTCGGCGAGGTCGCGGGCGAATGCGAAGAGCGCCGGCGTGCCGCCGGTGTGCCAGAAGAGCACGCGCTCCTCGGGCCCGATCTCGCCCCGGGCGATGAGGTCCATCAGGCCGCCGGCGGCGCGTCCGGTGTAGACGGGGTCCAGCAGCAAACCCTCGGTGCGGGCGAAGGCGTAGACGGCCTCGCGTTCCAGCTCGCCCACCACGGCGTAGCCTCCACCCAGATAGGCGTCGCTCACCAGCACTTCTTCCTCTTCCACCCGATCTGATGATCCGAGCAGGCCCAGCACCTGATTGGTGAGCTCGGTGATGACGGGCTTCAGCTCCGCGGCGGGTTTGTCCACGCTGATCCCCAGGATGGAGCCCCGGAATCCGTGCAGGCGCGCGCCGGCCAGCAGGCCGGCCTGGGTGCCGCCGGAGGAGGTGGCGAGCACGATGCGGTCCACCTCGATGTCCTGTTTCATGAACTCGGCCATGGCCGCTGCATAGGCCGCCGCCCCCACCGGGCTGGAGCCGCCGTAGGGGATGCGGTAAGGCCTGCGGCCGTCGGCCCAGGCCTGCTGGAAGGTCTCCTCGAGCAGGGTTTCGGGGTCGGCCTCTCCCGCCCAGCGCATCTCCGCCCCCAGCAGCTGGTCGATGAGCGCGTTACCGGTGATCTCTGGTGGTCGCTCTCCGCCGAGCACCAGGATGCAGTCGAGACCCAGGCGGGCGGCGGCGGCGGCCGTCTGGCGGCAGTGATTGGACTGCACGGCGCCGCGCGTGAGCAGCGTTCGGGCACCGTGGGCCTGGGCCTCGGCCAGCAGGAACTCCAGCTTGCGCGTCTTGTTTCCGCCGAAGGCCAGGCCAGTCTGATCGTCGCGCTTGACCCACAACTTTGGTCCGGCCAGGTGCGAACTGAGGCGCGGCATGGGCTCGACGGGGGTGGGGAGGTGCGCCAGCGGGACGCGAGGCAGGGAGGGGGTCTTCATGGCGGGATACTCCGTCTCGACGGGGTGTGTGTGGCGTCGCTCGCCGACCATTATACGTCGGCCGCGGGGCTCATGGGTTGCCGGATGATGGTCTTCAGACGTTCTGGGTCCGTGCGGCGCGGGTCGCTCAGGTAGATCTCGTGGTGGCGGCCGATCGGCTGGCAGCCCTGCGCCTGGATGAACTGGTGCAGGCGGGCGATGGTCGGGCCCTCTTCGGCGTATGGCCCGACGTGCAGTATCTGGGCCGAGAGCCCCTCCTCGAGCCTCTCCATGCGCACTCTGGCAAGATCCGGCGGATCCTTCTTCCGCCTGACTTCCTCCTGGGCGCGTGCGAAGTGCTCCTGGGTGACCGCCTCGGGGAGCAGGATCATGGCCGTCCATTGCCACTGCTCCTTGTTCTCCAGGTCCAGGCTGTCCGCCTCATCGCTCCACCACAGGCTCTCCAGGGGCATGACGACGAAGTCCATTTCCCCGGCCTTCTTGAGGGCGAACTTGATGGTATAGGCGAGGGCGTAGAGAGCTTCCAGGGCCTGCTGGTAGGCCGGTGAGCGGTTGGGGTCGCCCTTCCCATCGATCATCAAGTAGTTCAGCGGCGGCACCTCCACGGCCTGCGGTTCGTGGGCCGACGGCCTGTAGAGATGCTTGAGCTCGCGCTTGAGGTCGATCTTGTCCATGGTCCACTCCCTTTCGCAGATCGCGTACCGTCGTCCTGCGGTCGAGATCGGTCGGAGAATAGGTGCGACAGGCCCTTTGGGTGTTTTGGCCCGGGGCTTCGCATCCGTCCCTCCGCCACCCTTCGACAAGCTCAGGATGGCGTAGGGGCGCGCTTCTGCCGGCTCATGACGAAGGCCGAGTCCTTCGGCCTCGCCCGGGGCTCGGCCTGGCCGGCTCTTCTGTGGTGAGACGCCTCAGGAAGCGGTCGGCTCACTGCAGCTCGGCGGTGACCACCGTCAGGCTGTAATCGAACATGGCTTCGACGAAGGGCGGGGCGCCTTTCATCGACTGGAGCACGGCTTCCAGGTGGGATCGCCTCTCCTGCAGAAGCCTCCGGTATCGCTGGATGGCCTGGCGTGCCTCGCGCCGCGAGACGTTGGGCAGGTTGGCCAATCCCAACAGGACGAGGCCCGAGAGCGCCGCGAGCACCCCCTGGCGCAGGGCCTGACGCCCGTCGGTGGTGATCCTGTCGGCCTTGCGTCGCGGGCCGCGGGCGCCCGCCTCGGTCGCGCTCCGCACCAGACCCTTGCGCTCCAGCTTCTTGAGCAGATAGTAAATGGAGGAGAAGCCGATCTCGGTCCAGTCCCGCACCCCACGGCTCTCGATGATCTGCCCCAGCTCATAGCCGTGGCAGGGGCCTTCGGCCACCAGGCCCAGGATGGTCAGTTCGGCGTTGGTCAGTTGATCTTCGCCCATCTCACCTCTGGAGCTATTCTAGTACTAGAATTCCCGCTCATCAGGCAACAGTCAAGAGAGGCCATGGTCCATTCTTTTCTTCGTGTCCTGGTGCCTTTGTGGTAACGCTCGCCTACCACCAAGGCACGAAGGGGGATGGATAAACCGCAGTCTCCGCGGAGAACGCGGAGAAAGGAAAACGAGAAGCTCTGCGTACTCAGCGTGCTCTGGGGTGAAAGCCGGCGATGATGCTATTCGATCAAGCGACGGGTCTGGGCGCGGCCGCGGGCCCGCATCAGGTTGAGCAGCTTCGGCAGGGCCGCGCTGTAGAGCCAGTAGAAGGTCGGTCGCAGGGGTAGGTCCCAGGCCCCCAGGGTCCGCACCACCTGCGCGCCGAAACCGCGCTTGAAGCGATAGACTCCCCACAGCGGGTCCTCGGAATTGGGGGTGTCCGGTGCGCCCCAAAGGTCATAGCGCGTGCAACCCTGGGCCTTCGCCCAGCGAATGGCCTCCCACTGCAGCAGGTGGTTGGGCATCTTCTCCCGGTGGAGCGGGGTGGACATGCCGTAAAGGTACCAGGCGCTGAGACCGAAGCGATAGAGCAGGAGCGCCGCCACCGGCTGGCCTTCAACCTCGGCGATGAAGGGCTGGGCCAAACCGGCCCGGATGAAATCCCCCCAGGCGTGGCGATAGTATTCACGGTGGCGAATGGCGAAGCCGTCGCGCAGAGAGGTCTCGGCGTACATGCGGTAAAGCAGATCCAGGTCGTCCAGCGACCCGCGGCGGACCTGCACGCCCCGGCGGGCCGCCAGGCGGACGTTATAGCGCGTCTTCTGTTTCATACCTGCCAGGAGCGCTTCTTCGGGAAGCGTGAGGTCCAGCACCATAGTGTTGCGGAACTGGATCTGTTCCGCCGAGGGCCGCCAGCCGGCGCGCTGCAGCGCGTGCGCCGTCGCCTCCCCCAGCGCGTGCGCCTGGGCCTCGGGTTCCCCCGGGTAGCCGAAACCCAGCGGCAGGTCGGGGTCGATCTTTAGAAATATGGCGTCCGCCCCCGCCGCCAGGTCTTGCAGGTCCATCAGCACCTGCTCGCGCAGGGGGGCCTGCGACCAATCGAGCAGCGGGCCTTTCGGGCAGTAGGCCACCGCCAGCCGGGGGGCCAGGCCGTGCATGGGCAGCCTGCGCACCAGGAGCTGCGCCGCGGCCCGCACCTGGCCGTCTTTCCCGTGCCAGAGCCAGCGCTGGGCCTGCCAGCCGTAGCGCTCTTTGAGCGCCCCCCAGTGCCAGGACTGCAGCAGGTGCGCATGGGGCAGGGAGAGGACGGCCGTGTCCCAGAAGGTCGGGTCCTGGACGCGGCGGGGAGCGTCGCTCACGCCTCACCCCCGGCTCGGCGTGTGAACCAGGCGCGATACAGGCGGTAGAGTGCGGGCTGGTAGGGTCGATCCCATGCCCCGGCGCTGCGCACCACACGTCCACCGAAGCCGCGCTTGAAGCGATACACTCCCCACAGCCCGTCTCGCCGCTGCGTGAAGTTGGCCTCCAGGACATCGAGGTCGGCGTCGGGGATGCCCCACAGGTCGTATTCGCTGCACCCGCGGCGGCGCGCCCAGCGCATGGCCTCCCATTGCAGCAGGTAGGTGGGCATTCGGTTGCGCTCCTGGATGGTGGAGGCGCCGTAGAAATACCAGGCCCGTGCCCCGCGCGCGAAGACCATCAGCGCCGCCAGCGCCTGGCCCTGATACTCGGCCACGAAGAGCTCGCACTGGCCGCTCGGCTTGAAGAGGTCATAGGCGGCGCGGTAGTAGTCCGGCGCGTGCACTCCGAAGCCGTCGCGCGCCGCCGTCTGCTGCATCAGGCGAGCGAAGGCCTGCAGATCTGCCCAGGGGTGGACCTCGACCCCCTTGCGGGCAGCCAGGCGGATGTTGTAGCGTGCCTTCTGCCGCATGCGCGCCAGCACCTCTTCCTCGGTGCCCCGCAAATCGACGACCAGGGTACGGCGCGGTTGGATGGTGTGAGGGCTTGACATGAAACCGTGGGAGCGCAGCTCGTGTGCCAGATCCGGGCTCTCGGTCGAATCGGGCTCGACCTTGAGCAGCAGACAGCGGCGACGCCGGCAGAGTTCGTCCAGGGCGGGCAGCAGGTCGCGGAGCCAGGGCCCCAGCGGGCCTTTCGGGATGTAGGCCAGGGTGAACCCCATGGGCAACCGGCGAAAGAGTACCAGCGCGCCGGCATCGCCGGAGCGCACGCGCTCTGCCTGCCATCCGAAGCGGGACTTCAATTCGCCCCACGCGTCGGTCTGCAGGATATGGGCTTCGGGGTGCTCCTTAAGGAAGGCCTCCCATGAGGCGCTGGAGTGCAGGGGGGTCACGGCCGGATTATACCATTCGGGCCGTTAGGCGCGTTCGCGCGCTGTGGTACAATTCGCAGGTCAACTCGCCAGGCACGGGCACTTTGACGGCCCTCGGGACACGTGATAAACTTCTCGCCGGTTTGCCTGGGCGGACGCCGATCTGCACAGAGGAGGACATATGGAGCAGTGGGCCTTCGTCGCGCTCTTATTGCCTGTTGCACTGATGATCGCCGCGTTGCCCATGGCGATCCAGCGTCTTATCGCACCCCGCAAGCCCAACGCCATGAAGCTGTCCACGTACGAATGCGGTATTGAGACCGTAGGCGATACCTGGGTACAGTTCAAAGTCCAGTACTACATCTTCGCATTGATTTTCGTGATCTTCGATATTGAAGCGGTTTTCCTTTTCCCCTGGGCCGTTGCCTACGGAAAACTGGCGCTCTACATGGTGCTTGAGGGTGTGATGTTCATCCTCATCCTGGCGGCGGGCCTGGTCTACCTCTGGCGGAAAGGTGCCCTCGAGTGGATATAGGCCAGACAACAGCGATGGAATGGCTGATGTGGTTGGACATCAGCCATTTGTTTGTGTGCCAGGTGGCGAGCAAAGGGAAAGGGCACCGGCCGGCCGCACGGTCTGCTAAAGACACCTTGTCGAACCATTGACCAGGGAGTAAGCGATGGATTTCAACTTCCAGGATCCCTTCACCTCGATCGGTGAGCTATTGCGGGGGCTGTTGCTGGGCTGGGGGCTGGCCCCGGGCCTTGTGAGCCTGATCCTGATGTTGCTGGGCGCGCTGGTGTTGGCCGGTTTTGCCATGACGTTGGCCGGTGTTTTCTTGACGTGGCTCGACCGCAAGCTCGCGGCCCGCATACAAGACCGCCTGGGCCCGAACCGAGTGGGGCCCTTCGGCATCTTCCAGCCCATCGCCGATGCCATCAAGCTCATCACCAAAGAGGACATCATACCGGAAGGGGCCGAGAGGGCCATCTTCAAGCTGGCGCCCATGCTGGCCGTCATGTCGGCGGTGGGCATCTGGGCCGTGGTGCCTTTCGCGCCCAGGCTCATCGGCACGGATCTCAACGTGGGGGTGCTGTACATCGTGGCCGTGGGCGCCATCGGCACGCTCTCCATCATGATGGGCGGCATGGCCTCCAACAACAAATACGCCATGTTGGGGGCCTTCCGCACCGTGGCGCAGATGGTGGCCTACGAGATACCGATGGTGATCGCTCTGCTCGTGCCGACCATGCTGGCCGGCACGATGGGCGTCGGGGGCATCGTGGAGGCGCAGCGCGGCGGCTGGTTCATCGTGCTGGCGCCGGTGGCGACGCTGCTTTTCTTCGTCTCCGCCATGGCCGAAGCCGGGCGGGCCCCTTTTGACCTGCTGGAGGCCGAATCGGAGATCGTGGCCGGCTACAACGTCGAGTACTCGGGCATGAAGTTCGGCATGTTCTACGTGGCTGAGTTCCTGCACGGCGTCACCATCGCCGCGCTGACGGCGACGCTCTTCCTGGGCGGCTGGCTCGGCCCAGGCGCCCAGCAATTCCCATTGCTCGGCCTGGTCTATTTCGCCATCAAGACTGCCTTCGTCTATCTGGTGATCTCCCTGATACGCTTCAGCATGCCGCGCATCCGCATCGATCACCTGTTGGCCTTCAACTGGAAGCTCCTCACGCCGCTGGCTCTGGCGGCGGTGATCGTGACCGCCATAGCCGATAAGCTGGCGCCCGCCCTGGGGTGGAACCGGGCGGTTGTGCACCTGACGGCCAACATCCTGCTGGCATGGGCCACCTTCGAGGCGCTGCGGGCCTACGCCCGCGGGATCAGACAGCGGGTCGAAGTCCAGCCAGCGGCGGTGGAGACGGGCGGTGCCGATTGATCTCGAGCCTGTGAGAGTGAGCGGATCATGACTCTTGTGCAGATTCTCTTTCTCCTTTTTGGCCTGGTGACCCTGCTGGCCTCGCTGATGGTGGTCACCAGCCCCAAATTGGTGCACGCTGCCTTTTGGCTCATATTGGCCCTGGCTGGCGTGGCGGCGCTCTTCATCCTGTTGGAAGCCACCTTCCTGGCGGTGGTGCAGGTGGTGGTCTACATCGGGGCTATCGCCATCCTGATCATCTTCGCTGTGATGCTCACCAGGCGCGTGATGCACGACACCGGCCCGCAGGTGAACAGGAGCTGGTGGGTTGCGCTCCTGGTGTCCCTGGTGCTCTTCGGCGGCTTGGTGCTCATGCTGGCCCAGGTGCCCGCTCTGGCCGGCACCCCGGCGCCCCTGATGGTGGATCAGGAGACCTTGCTGGAAGACCTGGGCCGCGCCCTGGTGGACGCGGATCGCTACGTATTGCCCTTCGAGCTGGCCTCGGTGCTCCTGATGGCCTCCATGATCGGCGCCATCTTCGTAGCGCGTCCTCCGAGCGGGAGTGAGGAGAGGAGCGGCGAGCGATGATCCCCCTTTCGTGGTATCTGATCCTGGCTGCGGCCATTTTCTGCATCGGGGTCTACGGCGTGCTGGCACGTCGCAACGCGGTCGCCATCCTGATGTCCATCGAGTTGATGCTCAACGCGGTCAACATCAACCTGGTGGCCTTCTGGCGATACATGAGCCCGGGCGTGATCTCCGGGCAGGCCTTCGCCGTGATGGTGTTCGCCGTGGCGGCCTCCGAGGCCGCGGTGGGCCTGGCGCTGATCATCTCCATCTACCGCCGGCGCTTCACCGTGGCGGCCGAAGAAATCGACATGCTCAAGTGGTAGGCGAGGCATGATGACACCTGAACTGATGACGCTTCTCATCCCCCTGCCGCCCATCCTGGCCTTCGCGCTGATCGTCCTTTGGGCTTATCGCAGCAACCGCCTGAGCCATACCATTGCTGTGGGTGCGATGCTGGTCTCCTGGGGACTGGCCATGGCCGTCTTCTTCCGGGCGGTCACCACCGAAGGGCTGGGGCATAATCCCATCGCGCTCTCCTTCCCCTGGCTGCCCAGCGGCGAGACGGCCCTGCGTTTCGGGGTGCTCATCGACCCCCTGAGCGCGGCGGTGCTGTTCTTCGTGGCCTGGACCTGTCTGGGCATCTTCTTATACAGCGTGGGCTACCACAATTTCGGGGCGCCGCGCGATCCCGAGGACCGGCCGGGCCTGCCGCCCCACGCCGGCGGGATCGATCCCATGTACGCCCGCTTCTTCGCCTTCATCTCGCTCTTCGCCTTCGGCATGCTCACGCTGGTGGTCTCCGACAACCTGCTGCTGCTCTTCATCGGTTGGGAGATCATGGGGCTGTGCTCCTACCTGCTCATCGGCTTCT
>JAJRUD010000103.1 GCA_024277995.1 Chloroflexota bacterium | reverse complement strand
TAGCCCGCCATGAAGGTCATGGAGAGCCGATCGGAAGTGATCTGGGGGCTGGGCGCCCGGGCGCATGCTGCCAGGATCAGGGCGAAGGCCAGTGGAGCCAGTGTGAATCGACGTTGCATGGAGCACTCCTTGAGGTATGGGATCCGGCGGATCGCGGGGCGTGGCACCGGGGCAGAGCCCTGGCTGCAGCCCCACGGAGCGTGTCAGAGCCGCCGCGGCCCCCAGAAAATCAGGCGCCGCTCGGCGCGGTCGATGAGCGCGTAGAGAATCATCCCCGCCGCGGCCAGGACGAAGACGGCGGCGAAGAGGAAAGGCAGGTTCAGGTTGGTGTAGGCCAGCCACATGGTGCGGCCCAGGCCGCCGGAAGCGCCGGTCCATTCGGCGATCACGGCCCCGATCAAGGCCAGCGGGCCGCTGACTTTGAGCGCCGCGAAGAGATAGGGCATGGAGCTGGGGGCACGCACGTGGCGGAAGATCTCCAGGCGGCTGGCGTGCCAGGAGCGCAGCGTGTCGAGCAGCGCCTGGTCCGCCGAATGCAGGCCGCTGAGCATGTTGACCAGCACCGGGAAGAAGGTCAGCAGCGCGGTGATGATGACCTTGGGCAGCACGCCGAACCCCAGCCAGATGGTGAGCAGGGGGGCGATGGCCACCAGCGGGGTGTACTTGATGAACACCGCCAGGGTGAGCACACCCTGCTCCAACCGGGGGAAGAGGCTGAGCAGGATGGCGACCAGAGATCCCGCAAAGGCTCCCAGGAACAGCCCGGCCAAGGCCTCGGCCAGCGTGAGTGCGGTGGCTGCGGCGTATGCCCCGCGGTGTTCGACGAGCGTGCTCAGGACCTGGGAGGGCGCGGGGAGCAGGTAGGGGGGGATGTCCCGCACACGGACGATGGCCTCCCACAGCGCCAGGGTCGCCAGGATGAGCGCCAGGGTGATCCATCCGCCGCGATCGCGACTGTCCTTCATTCGGCCGCCTCCAGCGCGCGACGGATCTGCTGCACGGTCAGGGCGAAGGCGGGGTCGGTCTCGTCGCGCGGCCTGGGGAGCTGCACGCAGACTTCCGCCTGCAGCCTTCCCGGCCGGGAGCCCAGCACCAGCACGCGATCCGCCAGGCGCACGGCCTCGTAGATGTCATGCGTCACCCAGAGGGCCGTGGGGCGGAAGGTGTGCCACAGGTCCAGCAGTTCGGCGGTCAGTTCCTCCCTGGTGAGAGCGTCGAGGGAAGCGAAAGGCTCGTCCATCAGCCAGAGGCGCGCTCCCAGGGCCAGCGTGCGCGCCAGGGCCGCCCGCTGTTGCATGCCCCCGGAGAGCGCCGCCGGGTAGGCCTGGGCGAAGCTCTCCAGTCCCACCAGGCGCAGCAGCGAATCGACGTCGGGAGCGCGCCGCTCCGGCCGCGGGTTGACGCGTTGGGCCAGGGCCACGTTGTCGCTGACGCGCTTCCAGGGGAGCAGGGCGGGGCTTTGAGCCATCCAGGCCACCTGCTTCTCGGCGCGCGCCTGGCGGGCGGTCATCCCGCCCAGCAGCACCGTGCCCCGGCTGGGCCGGGTGAGGCCGGCCAGGATGCGCAGCAGGGTGGATTTGCCGCACCCGCTGCGGCCGACGATGGCCACGAATTCGCCCGGTTCCACCTGGAAAGCGACGTCGCGCAACGCCCACAGCGCGCTGCCGTTGTCGGCATAGCGGTGGGCCAATCCGTCGACGCGTATCTCTATCATGTCTCCCTCAGGCCTGCAGGCCGCGCCAGCCCCTGATACGCTGCGGCTGGATGCGGAAGACCTGCCACTCTACCGCATGAGCCGGGCTCAGCGGATATCCCAGATAGCGGCGGCTGAGGCGCTCGAGCAGGCTGGCCACGCCGCCGGGCAGGTCTCCCGGGGGGAGGAGCACGGCCTCGCCCCAGGCGGTGACACGCTTGAGCGGCGGCCAGGGTTCATCCACGGTCAGGGAGACACGCGGGTTGGCCTGCAGGTAGGCGGCCCATTGGGAATCCTGCCAGGCGAGCACGAAGAAGGCCTGCCCGTACCACTCCTGCCACACGGGGACGACGTGCGGCGTGCCGTCCTCGCGCAGACAGGCCAGACGGGCGGGCCAGGGCCCCTGCAGGAAGGCATCGATCTCCTCGGGCTCCATGGGGGTCAGAGCCTCCACACCCGGCAGGGGGGGGCGGTGGAAGGGGCGATATTCGACGGCGCCCAGGCGATAGGAGATGTGGGCTGCCAGGTATTGCAGGTCGGTGAGGTGGGGTTGCAGATCGGGCAAGGACTTCTGGCTCAGAGGAGCGACGAGGACCAGGGCCGCCGTGGGCGTGTGCCCGTCCGGGCACAGCGGCAGGGCCAACTCGACGACGTGGTCCCGCTGTCGCGCGGCCCAGCCCTGCTGCCGGACAGCCGGGTCGGGGTCGGGGGCCAGCACGGCGCCGGCTGCGGATCCCTGCGCCGGGAGCCGTTCGCCGGGCGAGAAGACGGCGCGCACGCGCGTGCGGCCTTCCTGTTGGGCCAGCACCAACAGTTCGGCGCGCGAGAGCACGGTGAGCAGCAGCGTGTCCTGCAGGTGGGTTTCGGCGCTCTCCTGGTAGAAGGCGGTGATCAGGTCCTGGGGCCCGGCCGGCGTACTCCTGCGCCAGGCGAGCAGCCTGGGCCCCGGCTTGTATCGGCCGCGGGGGCTGGCCTGCTCCACGTAACCCAGGGAGCGTAGCGTCTGCAGCAGGGCGAAGAGCGTGCTGCGGGAGATGCCCAGGCGGGCCTGCATGTCCTGCGGCGTCATGCCGCCCGGATGGGCGAGCAGCAGTTCGAGCAGGCCGAGCGTGCGCTGGGCGGCGGGGACAGGGACGTCAGGGCTCATAGGTGTGATCCGATAATATGGATTGCGGTACGATAATCTGGATGAGGGCCTTTGTCAAGGGGTGAAGGCAGGGGCAGTAGGTGGGCAGGAGGCGTGAGGTTTGACTTTCCCTGCCGGTGGATATATAGTTGAGACGGAAGGTCGTCAGACGACTAGCAACCTTTGAGGCGAGTGCATGCTTGAGCGCCCCGCGCCCTTGGCGGTCCAGGTTCACCAGCAATTGCTGCGTTGGATCCGCAGCGGGGCCATCGGCGATCAGCGCGGGGCCCTGCCCTCGGAGACCGAGATCGCCTCCCTGCTCGGCGTCAGCCGGGCCACGGTACGCGAGGCCCTGGCCTGGCTGCAGCGCGACCGCATCATCTACCGCCGTCACGGCTCCGGCACCTACATCAACAACGCCGTGCGCAAGCTGCCCTTCACCTTCGAAGGCCTGGTGGACCCCGCCGCGCTGATCGCTGCCCAGGGGTACCGACCCACCGTCGACGAGGTGGCCGTCCTGCAAGAGCCATTGGATGATGAGGTGGCGCGCGCGCTGGAGGCGGAACCGGGGGGCGACGCGCTCCTCTGGCAGGGCCGCTATCTGGCCGATGGAGCCCCGGCCGCCTGGGTGGAGGCCATCATCCCCTGGCAGGCCGCGCCGGGAGACCCCCCCCCATCGCCCTCCTCCCACCTGGGCCTGTCCCAGTTCATCCTTACCATCGCTGGGTCGGCAGGTACGCACAGCGTGGCGACGCTGGAGGCTCAGATCGCCGCCCCCAAGCTCGCTTCCAGGCTCGGATTGGAGGCGGGCACCTCCATCATCCGCATGGAAGACATCCACCTGACCGACGAAGGCTCGCCGGTCTTCTTCACCCGCACTTATTGCGCCCCCGGCGTCTTGAAGCTCCAGATGATCCGCAAGGCGGACACGGCCGCCAGACACCTCTCTGTGTGGTAAGGCTAACCAACGATGAATGAGATGCAGACCGTTCGTCGCCGAGTGTGGCAGGAACTCCAGCGCCATGCCCGCCCTGATTCCCGCTACCACTGGGATTTCACCGCCTTCATTCCGGACTTCGAGGGCAGCCAGCGCTGTACCGAGACCGTGGCCGCGATGGAGCTCTACCAGCGCGCGCAGCGTGTCTTCGTCACCCCGGACAACAACCTGGCATCCCTGCGCGCCCGCTGCTTGCTGGACGCCAAGACGCTCATCGTGCCGACCTACGCCATCCGACGCGGCTTCTGGCTGCTGGAACGGCAAGACGTCCCCCAGGGCCAGGAGGCCTTCGCGGCTACGTTGGATGGGCTCGAGGTTTTCGCCACACCGCTCGACCTGGACCGACTGGCCTCGGGCGACCACCTTGACCTGCTGGTCACCGGGGCCTCGGTGATCAACAGCGAGGGCGTGCGCATCAGCCCCACGCCGAGCTATTTCGACCTGGAGTGGCTCATCCTGCGCACGCTGGGACTGGTGGAGCAGGACACGCCGGTGGTTGCCTGTGTCCATGATTGTCAGTTGGTGGATTGGCCCTGCGAACCTCATCCGTTGGGAAGTGTGGTCGATCTGATCGTCACGCCGACCGGCGCATATGAGGCCACGGGTGAACATCCGAAACCTGCCGCGATCCGCTGGGAGCATCTGCCCTGGCAGGTGGTGGCCGAGATCCCCATGCTGCGGCGACTGTACGAGCGCGGATGAGGGCATGGCCCCTTGTGCGCTGCCGAGCCTGATCCTTCAGAAGGGAGGAGGACGATGACCGATCGCACCCGGACCAGGCAGCAGGTCTGGTCGGAGTTGCGCGCCGTGGCTAAGCCGGACAGCCGTTTTCATTTTGATTTCGGTGAATACATCCCTGACTTCGAGGGGAGTGAGGCTGCAACGGAGCGCCTCACGGCCATGGATCTCTACAAGGACGCCCAGGTGTTGTTCATCACACCGGACAACTGTTTGGAGCGGCTGCGCACCCAGACCGTGCGCGATGGCAAGGTGCAGATCGTGTCCACCTATGGAATCCGCCGCGGGCTGGTCGAGTTGAGACCGGAAGACGTTCCGCCCGGCCTGGAGCGGTTCGCCGTCCTGCTGGACGTCATTGAGGACATGGGGCGCTACATTTCGCTGGCCGAGTTGGCGCAGCGCTATCGCGTCGATCTGCTGGTCACCGGCGCCTCGGCCGTCAGCCGCGCCGGCGTGCGTTTCGGCAAGGGGCACGGCTTCTTCGATCTGGAATGGGCCATGCTCTATCAGATCGGCGTCGTGGACGCCGAGACGCCCGTCGTGGCCTTTGTTCACGATTGCCAGGTGGTGGACCTTGACCTCGAGCCGAGACCTTTCGACACCGTCTGCGATTGGATCGTGACCCCCACGCGGCTCATCCAGGTACAGAACCCGCACAAACCTGTGAGCGGCGTGCTGTGGGACATGCTCAAGCCCGGCATGCTGGAGGACATCCCCCCGCTGCGCGAGTTGCAGGAGTTGGAGGCCAGCGGGCTGGCGGGGACGAAGGGATGAGCATGGCTGGCCCGTCGCGGTGGAAAGGAGGTGTGAGCGCGTAGAAGGCGGAAAAGGCCCGCTGACCGGGTCCCTTCTGGCGCGGGGGTTCCCCTGCGCGCTTCGGCATGTGTGTGGCATGCATAGGAGGAGCGTGAGCAATGACTACTTCCGAATATACCCGTCCTACCTCACCGACGCGTTTCTTCGTCGCATCAGCGATCTGGGCTGCAGTGATCATCCCCCTCGCCTGGTTGAGCAGCACCTTCCTCTCCATCCCCGGCGCTTTCGGCGCGGGGTACTTCTGGCTGCCGCAGATGGCCATGCCCACCGGGGCGTATTTCTTCGGCCCGTGGGGCTGGCTGGCAGCGGCGGTAGGCACCTTCTTCGGCGGGATGCTCGCCGGGAGTCCACTGCTGATCAACATCGCGCAGAACCCCATCCCCGCCTTTCTGGCCAACGCCTTTCTCTTCTGGCTGCTGCTGAAGGTCTTCCGAGTGGAGGTCGGCGGCGGTGCGATGGAGCGCCAGCAGCGCAGCCTGAGCTCCATCCTGGCGGTGGTAATCGGCACGGCCATCGTGGCCGTGGTGGCGGGCTACTTCATCGGGCAGGCCACCGAGGCGATGAACGTCTCCAGCCGCTGGGGCTATCTGGTGGTGTTCCTGATCACCCTGCCGGCATGGTACATCCTGGGCGTGCCGCTCAACCGCCACGTGATCGGGGCGCTTGCAGCCATCATCATCTCGAGCCTGGTGAGTGCCGCCATGGGGGCCTACGCCTGGGCCACCATCGGCGAGATGGGAGCCAGCGCCTGGGCCATCGTATTCCCCGGCTGGGGTTTCGGCGATATGGTGGCCGGCAGCCTGGCCGTCCCCTTGATGTGGACTCTCAAGTCCGAGATGGAACGGCGCGGTCTGGTCTGGGGAGCGGGGGCCTGACGAAGGGGCACCGTGCACCGGGGGGCCGAAGAAGGCTCATCGGCCCCCCGGCCTAGGCAGGATCGTGCGGGAGGGCAGTATGGGAAGGCGATACGGACTGGGGCGACTGGCACCGACCCCTCGGTTGATCCTCTTCGTGGTGCTCAGTACCCTGTTCACCTTCAGCAGCCAGTGGTGGGCGGTGGTGCTCGCCCTGGCCATCGGTCTCCTGCTCCTGGCGCTGGGGCGCAAGTTCCCGCGCGCGCCCCTCATCGCGTGCCTGAGCGCGCTCGTGCTGACCTTCCTGGGAAACGCCCTCTTCGCGCAAGACAGCCCGCTCTTCACCTTCTGGGTCTTTCGCGTCTCGCGGCTCAGTCTGATGGAAGGCCTGCGCCTTGGCCTGCGCATCGCAGCCATGATCTTGCCGGCCATCGCTTTCATCGCCGTGACGCCCCTGCACGAGCTGCTGGAGGCCTTCCGCGGGCTGCGCATACCGGCCTCCGCCGACATGTACCTCACCATCATGCTGCGTTACGTGGACATCCTGTGGTACGACATCCAGATCAGCATGAAGGCCATGGCGGTGCGCGGCGTCAACTGGGATGGCGGCGTGCAAGACAAGATCCCCGCCTTTCGCCGCCTGATGCTGCCGCTGATCTTCCGCATTTTCGACCACGTCGAAGGACAATCCCTGGCCATCGATAACCGGGGTGGGATCTTCGCCTCGCACGAGGCCCTGGAGGTCCCTGTCGGTCAGACCGCGCTCCGGATGCGCGACGTCTATGTGCGCTATGACACCGACCAGGACGTGCTCAGCGGCATCGACCTGGAGGTGCAGCCCGGTGAGACGACCGTGCTGCTGGGGCGCACGGGCTCAGGCAAGTCGAGCATGCTGCTGCTGGCCACGGGCCTCATCCCGCACAGCGTGGGCCGGATGAAGGGTGATGTGGAGGTCTTCAGCCACGATACCAAGATCACCTCACTGAGCAAGCTGGGGCGCATCGCCCGCATCGTCTTCCCCAGCGCCGTCCAGGGATTGGTGGGCCTCACCGTGCGCGACGAACTGGAGATCAGCCTGCGGGTGAGCGACCTGCCGGCGGAAGCGCGCCAGGAGGCCATGCTGGAGGCGTTGAGGGCCGTCGGCCTGGACGAGTCCTTCCTGCCGCGCCTCACGCTGGGCCTCTCCGGCGGGGAGATGCAGCGCGTCGCCCTGGCTTCGGCCATCGTCTCGCACCCCCGGCTGCTGGCCCTGGACGATGTGACGGTGCAGCTCGACCCGCACGGCAAGCGCGAGGTCGTCGCCGCTCTGCACGCCCTGGCCCGGCAGCGCATAACCACGATCATGACCGACCCATACGTGTCGCTGCTGGAGAACGTGGGAGACCGTTTCGTGCTGTTGGAGGGGGGGCATCTGGAGACGGACACTCGCAGGCTCACTCCCGAACTCACACGGCGCGGCGGCCTGCGCGAGCCGCAACTATGGCGCCTCGGGCGCGCGCTGGGCGTCGACCTGCCGCTGGACCCGGAGCAGGCCTTGCCCGCCATACGACCCTTGGTGCCACACCACTCGCCGGCTCCCCCGGATGGGAAGAGCGCTCCCAAGGGCGAGCCTATCGTCTCCGTGCGCGGATTGACCTACACCTATCCCAACGGCCCCACGGCCATTCGCGGGCTGGACCTCGATTTGCACCGCGGCGAGTTCGTCGCCGTGCTGGGCTCCAACGGTTCCGGCAAGACCACCATGGCCCTGCTGGTGGCGGGAGCCCTGAAGCCACAGCAGGGCGAGATCCTCGTCGGGGGCCGGCCGCGCGCCGCGCAGGATCCTCGCGGCGTCGTCGGCTACGTCTTCCAGGAGCCCACCAACCAGATGGTCACCATGCAGGTCTCCGAGGAGCTGGCTTTCGGCCCCATGCAATTGGGGTGGGAGGCGCAGCGCGTGCAGGCCGTGGTCGAGCGGGAGCTGGAGCGCTTTGGGCTGTCGGCCGACGCGGTCCCCCTGCGCCTGCCGCCGGGGGAGGCGCGCAAGTTGGCCATCGCGGCCGTGCTGGCCATGGAGCCGCAGTTGGTCATCCTGGACGAGCCCACCAACAATCTGGATGAGAGCGAAGTGCGGCAACTGATGGATCGCCTGAAGCGATTGCAGCAGGAGGGCACGGCGCTGGTGCTGATCACGCACGACGTGGAAGTGGCATGTGAGTATGCGGACCGCGTGGTGGTCATGCGCTCGGGCCGCATACTGGCCGATGGTCCCGCGCCAGAAGTGATGCGCCGCCCGGAACTGCTGAGGGAGAGCGATGTCGTCGTTCCACCGGTGGTGGCGCTCTCGCTTGCGCTGTGGCCCGACCGTCCGCCCACCTTGAGCGTGGAAGAGATGCTCAGCCGGCTGGAGGTCGTGGTCCCGGGCCAGGCATAAACGGGCGCGGGCGCTGCCCCCAGTGCCCTGCGGCCGGCTGGCAGGGCAATCGCATTCTCCATGCTGGGACTATTAAATTTCGGAAAAGCGCACTACCATCAGGTCGGAAAGGCGGTGAAATGGGCGACCTGATGACACACTTCTCAAGAGTAAGCGACACGCGAAAAGAGCAGGGGAAGAG
>JAJRUD010000102.1 GCA_024277995.1 Chloroflexota bacterium | reverse complement strand
TCGGCAACCTGGGTCAGGCCGATGCCGACGATGTAGACTGCGTTGGGGGAGGGCTTCATTTCACTCATTTCAAGACCAGTTTGCCCCGGTATCGGGCGTAGGTGGCGTAATCGATCTCGGTTCGGCGGGCGATGTAATCCTGAGTTCTGGGCGCCTGCTCGCGGCGCTCCGGGAGCAGATCCGTGACGCGCATGGAGAATGCATCCGAGCCGGCTCCCGAGCCGTAAGAGACCAGCAGAATGCGGTCGCCGGGCTGTGCCGCGTCCAGGATGGCCGTCAGCCCTATCAGCGCCGATCCGGCATAGGTGTTGCCGATCACCGGCACCAGCAATCCAGGCTCGATCTGCTCGGGCTTGAAGCCGAGCGATTTGGCCACGCGCTGCGGGAACTTGAGGTTCGGTTGATGGAAAACAGCGTAGGTGAAATCCTCCGGGCTGGCATCCAGTGCCTTCATCAACGTCGTGGCGGCGGCGGTGATGTGTTGGAAGTAGGCCGGTTCGCCGGTGAAGCGTTCGCCGTGCGCCGGGTACTTCTCGTCGGCCCGGCGCCAGAAGTCCGGGGTGTCGGTGGTGAAGGAGTAGGAAGCCTCGAAGACGGCCAGGGCCGCCTCAGCGGGGCCGAGGATGAAAGCCGCTCCTCCCGCGCCAGCGGTGTATTCCAGCGCGTCGCCGGGCCGGCCTTGCGCCGTGTCCATGCCGATGGACATGGCGTAATCCGCCATGCCTGAGCCCACGAAGCCGATGGCGGCCTGCAGGGCTTCGGTGCCCGCCTTGCAGGCGAACTCCCAGTCGGCGGCCTGGATGTGGGGCGTGGCACCGATGGCCTCGGCCACCACGGTCGAGGTGGGCTTGACGGCGTAGGGATGGGACTCGGAGCCCACCCATACGGCGCGCAGCCGTCCTGCGTCGACCCCGGCGCGCGCCAGGGCGTTGCGGGCGGCCTCGATGGACATGGTGATCACATCCTCGTCCAGGCCGGGGACGGCCTTCTCGCGGATGGGCAGGCCGCCCTGGCCCTGGGTCCAGACGCGCGCCACCTCGCTCGCCGGCAGGCGATAGCGCGGGACGTAGGCTCCGTAGCCGACGATCCCCACCTCGCGAGTGGGTCTCAGTACTTCGATATCGCGTTCAGTCATGCGCCCCTCCAGATGGCGGCGCGGGGAACGTCGCCATCAAGCTTGCCATTGCCGTATCAGCTCGCGCGCCCGGTCCAGGCGGACGGTGCCCTCGGCCACCAGTTGCTGTGCCACACGCGCGACCAGCTCGCCCTGCGCGCCGGCTGCGATGGCCACCTGGCGGGCATGCAGGCTCATGTGTCCGCGCTGGATGCCCTCCGTGGCCAGCGCGCGCAGCGCGGCCAGGTTCTGCGCCAGGCCCACGCTGGCGACCACCTCGGCCAGTTCGCGGCCGCTCTCCACGCCCATCAGCTCCAGGCAGGCGCGGGCGACGGGGTGGGCGCGCGTCGCGCCGCCCACGATGCCTGCCGCCAGCGGCATCTCCAGTTCACCCTCGAGGGCCCCTTCTTCGTTCACCCACCAGCGGCTGAGGGAGGTGTAGCGGCCGCCGCGTGCGGCGTAAGCGTGGGCTCCCGCCTCGGCCGCCCGCCAGTCGTTGCCGGTGGCGATCAGCACGGCGTCGACGCCGTTCATGATGCCCTTGTTGTGGGTGGCCGCCCGATAGGGGTCAGCCGCAGCGAAGGCCCAGGCCTCCACGATGCCGTCGCGCACGCGCTCCCCGCTGAAATCGCCGAAGGCCAGTGCCTGGGCAGGGATGCGGCAGCGGGCGCGCGCCAGGCGGCGATCGGCGAGGTTGGACAGGATGCGCAGGTGGACGCGCCCGCCGGTGCGTTCCTCCACCAGAGGCGCCAGGCGTTCAAGGGCAGTGTTGACCGCATTTGCGCCCATGGCGTCGCGTGTGTCGTAGATGAGATGCACGATCAGCATCGGCCCGATGGGGGTCTGCTGCAGGAGCCGCACTTCCAGATCGCGGGCGCCTCCCCCCAGGCGCGTGATCACCGGGTCGACCTGGTCTGCAGCCTGCAGGATCTGCGCCTTGTCTGCCAGCAGCCGATCGCGGGCGGAAGCCGGGTCCTGCAAATCGAGCACCTGGAGCTGGCCGATCATGCGCGGCTCGTCGGCTTGTGCCTGGAAGCCGCCGCCGGCGCGCGCCAGTTTGGCCATGTAGGAGGCCCCAGCGACCACCGAGGGCTCCTCGATGGCCATGGGAACCAATACCTCCCGGCCGTTGACCATGAAGTTGAGCGCGATGCCCAGCGGCAGACCGAACACCCCCACCACGTTCTCGATCATGAGGTCCGCTGCCTCGGGGGTGAGCGCCTTGCGGCCGGCGAGCACTTCAAGGGTCTCTGGCTCCAGGCCCGCCGCCTGGGCCAGGCGTTGCAGGCGCTCCTGGAGCGGGAGGTCATAGAACCCGGGGAAGCGGGAGGTGGTGGCTGATTTCATGCAAGGGTCCTGAAGGAAGCTTGCCTTTCCGGTGTCGGGGCATTGCCCGCGCCCGTCAGGGGCGATACCGACATCCAGCGCGCCTGCCATCGAGCGCAGATCACGGCCCGCATGCCGGACGCGGCGAACTCGGTCGCACGTCGGGGTGCCATGGCAGTGTATAAGAGCCTCAGGCTGGCAAAAACTATCAGGATGCTGATGGGCATGCTTTTCGGCCTGAGGCGCGACGGGGAAGGTGGCTTGCACGCGAGCTGGGGTCGCATCGGGTGGGCATGCCAGGCGTTCGTCGGTGGGCGGCTTTACGAGAGCAAGTTGCCCGGGGCAGGGCTGTGCTTGCGCCCGGAGAAGGATCGCGAGGATGCCTGCCGGGCCACAGAATGCTGGATAGACAGCAAAGGCAGAGGTTGGCGGCCAAGGCGGCCTTGGGGTAGAATGCACCAGTAGGGAGGAGGGGCTGCCTTGGGCCCAGACCCGGCAGGCAAGGGTACGGACCGGGAGGAGGCCGCCATACCTGGCGACATGGAAGCCCGCATGCGCGCGTTGCATCGAGCGAGCCTGCGCCTGTTCTCGGATCTCTCCCTGGAGGGGGTTCTGGAGCGCATCGTCCGGGCGGCGAAGGATCTCTCGGGCGCCCGCTATGCGGCGCTTGGCATTCTCGATGAAGAGGGCGGGCTTAAGACCTTCATCTCAGAGGGGCTCTCCGAGGAAGTGATCGAGCAGATCCCCCATCCGCCCGAAGGCAAAGGTCTGCTGGGAGAAATGTTGCGCATCCGTCGCAGCATTCGCATTCCAGAGATATCACAGCACCCGGCCTCGGCCGGTTTCCCGCCCGGCCACCCCGTCATGCACAGCTTCCTGGGAGTTCCAGTCGCCGCCTATGGCCGGCCGATCGGCCAGCTTTACCTGACGGACAAGGTCAGCGCCACCGAATTCAGCGAGGATGACCAACAACTGGTGGAGATGCTCGCGGCGCATGCAGCGGCGGCCATCGAGAACGCCCGTCTCCACCATCGCGTGCTGGAGAGCCAGGCGGAATTGAGCCAGCGCAATGAGGAATTGGAGCTGGTCAACTCGCTGTCGAGCGCGGCGGGCTCGACCCTGGATGCCGAGGGTCTCATCCAGGTGATGCTTGGACGAGTGATAGACCTCTTCGGAGCCGACGCCGGGGAGGTCTTTCTGCGAGAGGAAGGGCGCAACACTTTCCGCCTGGCGCTGCACAGCGGCGCGGCGCCGGAGGCCTTTTGGGAGATCGAACGTTTCAAGCTGGGTGAGGGGTACATCGGTCTGGTGGCGCAGAGGGGAAAGGCGCTCTGGACCTCGCGCCTGGCCGAGGACGCCAGATTCCTGCGGCGGGGCGTGGTGGAAGCCGGCTTCAAGACCCTGGTGTGTGTTCCGCTGGCCTCGCGCGGGCAGACCCTGGGGGTGTTGAGTCTGGCCTTCCTGCACGAGCGCGAGATCAGCGAGCGCGAGGTGGGGCTGCTCGAGGCCGTCGGTGCCGGCATGGGGATCGCGCTGGAGAACATGCGCCTGACACGTCAGGCGCGCCGCCTGGCCGTGCTCGAGGAGCGCGAGCGCATCGCCATGGACCTGCATGACGGGATCATCCAGTCCATCTATGCCATCGGTCTGACGCTCGAGTCGAGCCGTCTCCTGGCAGCGGAGAACCCCGAAGAGACCGCCGAGCGGCTGGCTCAGGCCATTCGCGGGCTGAACAGTGTGATTCGAGACATCAGGACCTATATTCTCGACCTGAGACCGACGCGCGTGCCCTCCGATGACTTCTCCAAGGCGCTGGAGGCCCTGGCCCGGGAGTTCAGGGCCAATACCCTCATCGAGATCACGTTGCAGATCGAACCAGAGGTGGCGCTGCGCCTGGACAGGAGTGCCACCGAGGATCTCTTCCACATCGCCCAGGAGGCGCTGGCCAATGTGGGCAAGCATGCCCATGCCACTCGCGCCTGGGTGACGGTGCGCCAGGTTGAGGAAGATGTCCTGCTGCAGGTGATCGATAATGGCCGGGGCTTCGAGATCGATCAGGACCTGCGCAGGCTGGGGCATGGCTTGGACAACATGGCCCGGCGCGCCCGCAAGATCGGCGGCTCCTTCGACGTGACCTCCAGCCCGGGTGAGGGCACCACCATCACTGTGCGCATGCCGGCGGAGACTGTGTTGAAGGCCCGCCGCGAGAGCGAAGTCCTTCATGCCTCACCCGTAAAGGGCTGATCCCCCTACGACTTTCTTCGACATCGGCATAAACGCAAACACCGCCTTTCGGATCGTCTTCTGCCGCACCTCTGCAGGGCGGTCATTCCCTGCCTGTGTCGTGTGCCGCAACCGGCCTGAGGCGTGGAGCGGCTCCCTGCTGACGTGCCTGCGCGCCGCATTGTGGCATCTTTGCCTGGAAAGGGCGTTCGCAGCCCGCGTGACAGGTGGCGAGGGCCATCGGGAAGGAGGTCACTGGAGCCTCCAAGGGGTGCACCGTATACTGGGCATGCCCATGACGTCGGGGGGCAGGAGGTGGCCACGACTCGGGTCTTTATCGTCGACGAGCACGCACCGGTGCGGGCGGCGCTTGCGGAGCGCCTGGCCCGTTCTGCGGATGTGCATGTTGTCGGGCATGCCGGCGAGGCGCGTGAGGTGCTGGATCAGGTTCGAGAGCGCCGGCCGGATATTGTGATTCTCGAGACCAAGCGCAGCGATGGCATGGGTTTGGAACTCATCCGCCAGCTCGCGGGGCTGCCCGATGCGCCGCGTCTGGTGGTCCTCACCTCTTACCCTTCAGATTGGGAAGAAAGAGCGGCCCGGCGGGCGGGAGCCTCCAGCTATCTGTTGAAAGAGATCGACTCGGAGGAGCTCATCCGCTCCCTGGACGTCCTCGTGGCCCACTGAGGGCCGGCCTGCTTCATCCAACCTCCAGGATCGTCTGATGGAAACGGAACCTCTTCGACCTGCCCCGTGTGGATCGGGGCTTGTTGTCTGCGGGGTCGCCAAGTGTGGTTCAACATGGCCGTTGCCGCCTGGGGCAGGAGACGCCCTCAGGGCGGTGCACACGAACAGCGGGGCGCCCGATCGGGCGCCCCGCCTGCTTCGTCGCCTGCCAGCTTCGATCAGCTGCGCAGGTATTCCGTCTTCAGGCAATAGTCCAGCCAGATGAAAGCCAGGCCGGCGATGGAGAGGGCGACCAGGGCGGCGTCGATCAGGGAGAACTTTTCCAGCGTCGTACCCAGGGCCTGGATGACCAGCGCAGTGCTGGCCAGGCCGAGGAGGGCGGAGAGAGCCCATACCAGGATTCGCCTGAAAAGCATGAGGGATTGTCTCCTCCTTCGGCACCATGGGGAGCATTCTATTTCAACTGCCCGGGCTGGTCAACCTGAGGCCTCGTCGCTGAGGCGCCTTGCGCGCCGGTCAACGGGCGCGTTGGCGATCCGGGCCGGGCGGCCTGGTTTGTGCGATGACCGAGACGGGGTCGCGCTGTTTTCGAAGGGACTATGCGGATTGGGGGGATGGCTCGGGTATCAGGCGGTGTACCAGGGCGAGCAACTCTTGGGCGGAGAAGGGTTTCACCAGCGTGCCGTCCGCGCCGGCCTTGCGCGCTGCTTCCAGGGCCTCGGGCGCGGCCTTGGCGGTGAGGACGGCGGCCGGGATGTGCGACCATTCGGGATGCGCCCGCAGGCGGCGCAGCAGCGTGAGGCCGTCGATCTCCGGCATCATCACATCTGTCAGAATGAGGTCGGGTTCGGCATGCTCCAGGTAGGCCAGTGCCTCGTGGGCATCATGAACGGCCTTGGGGGCGAAGCCGTACAGTTCGAGGATTTCACAGACGACGGAGCAGAACTCGGGCTCGTCGTCTACGACGAGGATGGTGTGCGCGGTGGTGCGTCCTAAGGTGACCATGCCTGCCTTTTGCCCCGGCATATGCCAGGGTGTGTGAGCACGGGATTCCTGGGCGCCCAGGAGCGCCGTACCCATTCTATGATGAATTAACGGCATTCTTATGGCCGCACGCCTTACAACAGCCTTACAGCTGCCAATCCCCCGTGGTCAATCTTGAACCGACAGACTTGCCTCGTCCAGTGCCTGCACCTGTGCGTCCTCCAGGCGCCAGCCCAACGCGCCAGCGTTTTCGGCTGCCTGGCGGGCGTTCTTCACACCAGGGATGGGGATGGCTCCCTTGCACATGACCCAGTTCAAGGCCACCTGGGCGGGCGATTTGCCGCCGTGGCTCTCGCCGATCTCGCCCATGAGGGTCAGCAGGCCCGCCAGACGCCGCATCTTCTCGTCGCTTATGCGGAACCGTCGGATCCCTCTCGGAGCGTGGCCCGCTGTGTACTTGCCTGTGAGCAAGCCTTGACCCAGTGGGCTGTAGGCGATCACGCTGATGTTGAGTTCGCGGCACAAGTCCAGCAGCCCCTCGTGTTCATGCTGGCGCTTCAGCAGGCTGTATTCGATCTGGTTGGAGGCCAGCGGGACACCCAGCTTGGCGAGCGCCTCGAAGGCCCGACGAGTCTGTGCCAGGTTGAAATTCGAGACCCCGACCGCTCGCGTCAGGCCCTCATGCTGCACCCGGGCCAATGCGGCCATCCAGCGCTCGATGCGGATCGGCGGTAATGGCCAGTGGATTTGATACAGGTCGACCCGGTCCAGCCCCAGGCGGCGCAGGCTGCCGAGCAGGGCGCGTCGCAGGGATCCTGCGGACAGGCGCCAAGGATAAGGGAAGAACTTTGTGGCGATGGCGAATTGGCCACCGGTGGCCCTTATCAGCCTGCCCAGTATGCGCTCCGAGCGTCCCAAGCCGTAGACCTCGGCTGTGTCGAAGGTGGTCAGACCACGCTGGACGCAGACCTCGAAGGCCTCCGCCACATCGTGCTCCCCGTAATCGGTGCCGAAGCCCCAATACAGCCTGTCTCCCCAGGCCCATGTTCCGATGCCCAGAGGTGAGACGAGCACATCTGTCGGGCCGAGCGGTACCAGGTGGTCGGGCTTGAAAGCTTTCATGGATCAGGTTCTCCCGCCGCGTTGAATCGGTGAATGCAGACCGCCGCGTGATGGGCGCTCATTGACGGACATGCTTCGGATGAGGTCCTACGGAGAAGGCTCGACGCGATTGCGGCCGGCGCGCTTTGCTCTGTACAGCGCCTCATCGGCAGCGCGAATGAGCGCATCCACCTCTGACTCGTCTTCTTTCTGGGCGGCGGCGACGCCGATGCTGGCAGTGAGATGGACGATCCCCTCGCGCAGGTGGATGGGGGATTCGGTCAGAGCCGAATGGAGGCGTTGGGCCAGGCTTGTGGCCCTGGCCAGATCGCAGGAAGGCGAAATCACGAGGAACTCGTCGCCGCCATAGCGACCGACAGCGTCGTACGGACGCAGCACTTGGAGCATTCGCCTGCCAGCCTCGAGCAGGGCAGCGTCTCCGGCCAGGTGCCCGAAGTTGTCGTTGATTTCCTTGAAGTGGTCCAGGTCGAGCATGATGACGGCGACGGGCTGACCCTCGCGCCTGGCGCGGGCAAGCTCGCGCGCCAGGAGTTCCAGGATGGCGCGGCGGTTCCACAACCCGGTTCCGGGGTCATGCGTTGCCTGGATGCGCAAGGCCTCACGCGTTTCGATCAGGGCGTGCTGCATCTGCAGGATGCGTTCGCCGGTGCGCAGGCGGGCCCGCAGCTCGGCCGGGTTGAAGGGCTTGATCAGGTAATCATCCGCCCCGGCTTCCAGGCCGGCCACCACTTGATCGCGCTGGTCGTTGGCCGTGAGCAGGATGAGGTAACGATAGGGCTCCACGCCCCGCCCGCGGATGTTGCGGCAAACATCCGGTCCGCTCATACCGGGCATCATCCAGTCCAGGATTGCCAGGCGTGGGCCGTCCTCCGCCGAGAGCAGGTCGAGGGCATCTTTTCCATTGGCGACGGCTGTGACCTCGTAACCGGCGTCCTTGAGCGTGTCGATGAGTACCTGGCGCGATAGGGGATCGTCGTCGGCCACCAGCACGCGGCGCAAAGTCTCAGGCGCAGGGCCGGTGGATATGGGAAAAGTCCCTTGAGGCGATCGCTCTTCGGATCGTGGATCGATCTCTGGGTCTTTCATGGTCCTCACATATGACGCAATGACGGACGACCAAGGCGGAGACCGCCGGTTCACTCAGATTGTAAAGGAATAGGTCATTCCGGGGGCATGAAAACCCCATAAGAAGACCGGCGAAGGTTTCCTCATCTGACCGGCGCAATGCGGGCCCGGGGAAAAGGCGAGGTCTGTGCCCCCACGGGGATTCGAACCCCGGTCTTAGCCTTGAAAGGGCCACGTCCTGGTCCACTAGACGATGGGGGCGTGACGAGCGATTGTAACATGTGGCCTTGACCGCGGTCAACGCTTGGCGCGGCGCGAGTGGGCGCCGCCGCGGTAGGACGGCGCGGTTATGAGGCAGATCTTGCAGAGCCTCTCGTCAAGCATGCGAGATCGAAGGCGGGGGTCGATCTTCTCGTCGGGGTCGGCGGAGGTGATGACGGTGGGCAGCGCAGCGTTGTAGCGGTAGTTGAAGAGCTGGTAGAGCTTTTCCCGCACCCAGGGCGTCATGGCCTGCGTGCCCAGGTCATCCAGGATCAGGAGCGGCGCGGTGCGCACGTCCTCGAAGCGACGGTCGTAGGAGACGGCGCTGTTGGGGTTGAAGGTCGCCCGCAGGTGGTCGAGCAGATCGGGGACCACGATGAACATGACGGCTTCCCCCTTGCCGGCGCGGTAGTTGGCGATGGCGGCGGCCAGATGGGTCTTGCCACAGCCGTAAGGGCCATTCAGCATGAGCCAGCCCTTTGGGTTTTCCGCAAAGGCCCGTGCCGATTGGAAGGCCTGCTCCAGAGTGCGGATATCTTGCTTCGGCAGGCCTTCCCCCTTGCGCATGTCGAAGGTGCCGAAGGTCTGATGGCGGTGAAGGGCGAGCGAGGAGAGTTCGTGTTGCAGAGTGTCCTCGACGGGCCGTCGGTAGTCTGGGGCCAGGATGTGGATGTGAGCCACTAGGTCGGGGTCCGCCAGCCGCGAGCGCATGCGTCCCTCGATCTCCGCCAGCGCCAGGTTGGTGGTGACCACGAGCGGCAGGCGGTTGATGTAGCGGTAATTGAGGATCTGGAACAGCTTCTCGCGCGCCCAGGGTGTGGTGTTCTGGGTGCCGAAATCGTCCAGCACCAGGAGCGGCGCGCGGCGGATCTGTTCGAAGCGCTCTTCGAAAGTCACTTCCTTGGAGTCGTAGGAGAAGCGCAGCGAATCGAGCAGGTCGGGGACGGTCAGGAAGAGGGTGGGCATGCCGAGCGCCACGCATTCGTTGGCGATGGCGGCGGCCAGGTGGGTCTTGCCGCAGCCGAAGCTGCCCTGGAGCAGCAGCCAGCCCTCCCGGCTCTCGGCGAAAAGCCGGGCCTGGTTGTAGGCCATCTCGAGCGATGCCTGTTCGCGCTCGCTGAGGCCGACGCGTCCGCGCGGGTTGAAAGTCTCGAAGGTCAGGTGTTTTAGCTCCTCCAGGTGGCTGAGGCTGAAGAGGCGCTCGCGGATGTGGTCGCGCACCTGTAGCAGCCGGCAGGAGCAGATGTCGAGCCGCCCGAAATCGGGATGGCCGAGGGGCACGTCGCGCCGCAGATAGCCGATGCCGCCGCAGTGCGGGCAATCGGGCTCGCCGGCGCCCTGCTCGGAGGCGGATTCAGCCCTCGATGAATCGGGCGAACTCGCCCTTGAGGTAGCGCCGGCGAGCCTTTTCAGAGTCTCCTCGATCTTCTCGTTCATCTCTTCCCCGAGTCTGCCAGTGTTCCAGGATGGCTTCCACGTAGCGCCATTTGCGCACGTTGTTCTCGACCGCGATGCGGATGGCG
>JAJRUD010000101.1 GCA_024277995.1 Chloroflexota bacterium | reverse complement strand
TGCTCTCGAAGTTGCCGGTGAAGAGACCGGTCTGCGTCTCTGGATCACAGCCCAAGACCTCGACGTTGGTGCCGTGCTTCTCGTTGTAGTAATCGACACCCCGTGCGTAGCCGTCCATGCAGACGGTCCGCGGCGGGATCTGGATCCCGCCGAATGTGCCGACCTTGCCGGTCTTGGTGACGCCTGCCGCCACGTAGCCGGCCAGGAAGGCCGCCTGATCGGTGGCGAAGACCAGGCCCAGCACGTTGGGGATGGGCGGGTCGTAAGCGAAGTCCACGATGGCGAACTTCTGATCGGGGTTGGCCTTGGCCGCTTCGGCGGTAGCGTCGCCCAGCAGGAAGCCAACGGTCACGATCAGATCGCAGCCTTCCTCGATGAAGGCACCGATGTTCTTCTGGTAATCCGTCTGCTGCTGAGACTCCAGATACTTGCCCTCTACACCCAGCTGCTCGATGGCATCCTTGACACCCTTCCACGCCGTAGCGTTGAAGGACTTGTCGTCGATGCCGCCAGTGTCAGTAACTTGGCAGATCTTGGCCTTTGCCTCTTCGCCGCTGGGCGCGGCGCCGCCGCAGGCAGCCAGAACCATAGAAGCTAAGATCAACAATGATAGGGCGGCGTACAACTTCTTCTGCATCTTTCCTCCTCCGAGATGTGGGAAGGTGGTTAGTGTTGCCTCACGTGGGGAACTGAAGAACTGCCCGCGATCACCCCTTTCCTCGTGGTCGGGCGGCCGGGGAGGCCGCCCGGGATGGCCGGGTATCCCCCCGGCAAGCACGTGGCAATCATAGCATGAGATGGGAGGGATGACAACGGACTCGCGGCCTCTCGCCCAATGGAAACACCTCATCGCGATGGCTTCGCTGACCTCCGCCGAGCTTCACTCCGCTACCGGTCAGGGCCTCGCCTCCCCCGTCGCCGGGTCCACCCCCGTATCCAGCTCTCCTGCCGCCAACGCGCGGAAGACTTCATTCACCAACCTGGCCCGGCCCGGGGTGAGCAGGTCGGAGTTCATGCCCACCAGTTCCAGGCCACCGTTGGTGACCTCGTAAGGCCAGGACTCCCCAGGCTGGCCCGCCAGCAGGGCTTCCAGTGCGGCCGGGACCAGCGCCTCCGGCGCAAGACGCACGCCGCCTGCGAGTTGCTCTTCACCCACCGGCGGCGCCGCTGCGCCGCTCCAGACGAGGCGCAGCCCCGCCTCGACCAGCGCCGCCTGGAGGTCTGCGCCAGAGGGACCGGGGACCACGAAGGCAACGTCCACGCCCACGCGGCGCAGTTCCGCCCCCGCCTCATGCGTGGCTGCCACTTCCGTCAACAGGCAAACCGGGCATCCGTAGCGCAGGCCGTGCAGGAAGGCCATACGATACACGGCCTCCTCTGCTCCGCCGGTCGGCGAGACGACGCCGACGCGGCCGCTGCGGCTGGCCAGGCCCGCCATGACTCCGGCCAGGAACCCCACCTGATCGTGGCGCGCACCCGGCTCCCCAACCGTACTCAAGCGCCCACCGGCCTGCAGGCCGTGCTGGTCGACGACCACCAGAGGCACGTCCGCCGGAAGCAGCTCCAGCGGCGCGCCCTGCGCCGTCACGACCGCTGCCTGCAGCCCATCCAAGCGGGATACGTCCACGTCCTGGTAGGCCGCGACGGTGAAGGCCCAACCGCGCGCCTCGGCCCAGGCGGCCAGATCGGCCTGCAGAGCCGGCTGCGGCTGGTCTGTCAGAAGCAGCATGTAAGGCACGGCTGTAGGCGTGGGGGCGGGAGAGGGCGTGTCGCTCGCCGATGGGGTTGGTGAGGGAATGGCGGTAGATGCCGGAGTGGCAGCCGGGGCGCCGCAGGCGGCCGTCAGCAACATCAGGAGCAGAAGAAGGAAGACGACGGGAGCAGCGCGCAAAGCGATCAGCCCTCTTCGCTTTCCAGTTCGCCATAATCCAGCACTTCGCGCGCGTGGGAGCCGCCCTGGGCCGGCCCCACGATACCGGCCTCCTCCAACTGGTCGATCAGCCGCGCAGCGCGCGTGTAGCCGATGCGCAGCCGGCGCTGCAAGAGCGAGATGGAGGCACGCCGCATCTGGCGCACCACCTGCACGGCCTCGTCGAAGATCTCGTCGCGATCCGCCTGCGCCGCGGCTTCCTCCCACAGCGGCACCTGTTTCGGGGGCTCGCCTCCTTGCTGGGTTTCGCCCGCCGCCGGGCGCGCTTCCACCTGCTGGGTCGGCTCGCCCCCCAGCGCAGCGGTCTTCCAGAAGCGGATCAGCCGCGCCAGCTCGGGCTCGGAGACGAAGGCGCCCTGCATGCGCACCGGCGCCGCCGCGTCAGGCGGCTGGAAGAGCATGTCGCCGCGCCCCAGCAGGCGCTCGGCACCGGGCTGGTCCAGGATCACCCGACTGTCCACCGAGGATGCGACGGCAAAGGCGATGCGCGCCGGGAAGTTGGCCTTGATCAGGCCCGTGACCACATCCACCGAGGGACGTTGGGTGGCGATCACCAAGTGGATGCCCGTGGCGCGCGCCAGTTGGGCGAGCCGTGTCAGCACGCGCTCCGTCTCGTCCGGGGCCAGCATCATCAGGTCGGCCAGCTCGTCGATGACCACCACCAGATAGGGCAGTGGCTCCTGTCCTGTCAGTTGCAGCCGTGCGTTGTACTCCTCCAGGTTGCGCACCCCCTCCTTGGAGAAGCGATGATAGCGCTGGTCCATCTCGCGCGAGACCCATTGCAGCGCGGGCACCACGCGCTCGAGTTCCACCACCACCGGCGCCAGCAGGTGCGGGATTCCGTTGTAGAGCGTGAGTTCCACCCGCTTGGGATCCACCATCAGGAATCGCAGTTCATCGGGGGTGTTCTGCAGCAGCAGGCAGGCGATGATGGCATTGATGCACACCGACTTGCCGGAGCCGGTTGTGCCGGCGATGAGCAGGTGCGGCATGCCTGTCAGGTCGGCGGCCACCGCCCGCCCGGAGACATCCTTCCCCAGCGCGATGCGCAGATTCGAGGCGATGCCCTGGAAGGGTTTCGACTCCATCACGTCACGCAAGGCCACCAGGGAGATCTCCTCGTTCGGCACCTCGATGCCCACGAAGCCCTTTCCCGGCACCGGCGCCTGGATGCGGATGGAAGGTGCGGCCAGAGCCAGGGCCAGGTCGTCGGCCAGCGCGGCGATGCGGCTGACTTTCACCTTGGTGCGCCGACCGCCGCGGCTCTCGATGAAATCGGGTTCCACGCCGAACTGGGTGATCACCGGCCCGCGGTTGATCTCCACCACGCGCGCCGGTGCGCCGAAGGCCTGCAGCGTCTCCTCGATCAGGCGCGCCCGCTGACGCTCCAGGGCATCGTCCACACGGCTCCCGTCTCCCGGCTCCAGGATCTCCGCCAGCGGGGGCAGGCTCCACCCCTGCGGCGCCGCTGCCTCCCGCGGGGGGGCATCCATGGGTTGCGTGGGCAGATTAGGCGGCGGCATCGCGATGGCGGGCTGTGCCGCCGCCTCCACTGCCGACGCCGTGCCCGCCGCGCGCCGCCCCGGTCTGGCCTCAGCCCGTGGCGCGATCTTGGTCCACAGCCAGCGTACACCGCCCCAGCCCCAACCCAGCAGCTCCGGGAGCGGCCGCCCCAGCGTCAGGATCAAGCCGGACAGGGCCCAGGCCACCATCGCCACCGCCGTGCCAGGACCGCCCAGGGCTCCCATCAGCAAAGCCAGCATCCCGGCCCCGAGCACGCCCCCGCCGCGCCCCTGACGAGCGATGGCCAGACCTTCGTCCCAAGTGCCCGCACCCAGATAGGCGTGCATAGCCACCAGCAACGCCAGGTAGAGCAACCCCGCACCGAGCCATTGCTCGGGTTCCAATCGCGGCAGCCTATCGCCAAAGGCACGCAGCACCAGCCACATCCCCCCGGCCAAAAGCGCCAGGGGGATGAAAAGAGCCCCCCATCCGAAACCCTGGCGCAGCAGCGCTATCCAGGCCCCGCTCAACACACCCTGCCGCGGCGAGAGCATGCTCAGCAGGGTGAACAACGCCAGGCCCAGCAACAAGAGCCCGGCCAGATCGAGCTTGCGCTCCGCTGTAAGCCTCAGCCAAGGAATCGAAGGGCGCGCGCCCTTTGTCCGTCCCGATTGACGGCCTTTACCGCTCCGCGCGGAACGGGACGCGGGTTTGGCTTTTCCGGTGCTTCTGGCGCTCTTGGGCGAGCCCTTGCTGCGCCCGCTCGCCCGGGAGCGCGCCTTGCGTTTCGCCACGTGATGTCCTCCAGCGCGGGCGATTATAGCATGCGGGCTCCCTGGCGCCTGGCACGCAGCCTGCACCACACCAGGACATGCTGGCTCGATCGTTCACCCCTATGCGCACCAGCAGTCGCCCTGCCGGGGCGCGCCATGCCGCGCCCCAGGCTGCGTGCTACAATGGCGCCATGAGCGAAGATGAGGCCGTGCGCACGCTGCAGCGCCTCCATTTCCTGCGCGGAGCCGACGAAGCGACCCTGCTCGAACTGGCGCGAGACCTGCGGCGCGAAGAGCACCGCCAGGGCTCGCTGGTGACCGTTCAGGGTCAACCCTGCCAGGACCTGGTGCTGGTGGCGCGCGGTGAGCTTTCCCTGACGCAGGGCACCGCACAGGGTGAGCAGGCCCTGGGGATACTTGAGCCCGGCGACACTTTGGGCGAGCTCGAGTTCGCCTCCGGCGGGCCCTGGCGCGTGACGGCCGTCGCCTCGCGTCCCAGCGTCGTTTATCGCTGGCCGCGCGCAGCCCTGTCAACCTTCCTCGAGGGCCATCCGGGGGCGCGCCAGGCCTTTCGTTTCACCGCGCAGAGCCGCGAGTCAGCCGAGCGCCTGCGCTTTCCATGGCTCGCCGAGGGGGAGGTGATCTACGCCCTGGCGCGCAAGCACCCCGTGATCCTGGCTCAATCCTTCGTCCTGCCGGCTCTGCTGCTGCTGGCCAGCGCGGCCTTCGCCTGGTGGGGCTGGGGCGCGTTCGGCGGCCTGGGGCACTGGGGCGCCCTCGGCCTGGCAGCCTTCGCCGTGCTGCTCGGCCTCTGGCAGTGGATCGATTGGGGCAACGACTACTACATCGTCACCAATCGGCGTGTGGTGTGGCTGGAGAAGGGCGTAGGGCTCTACGACAGCCGCCAGGAAGCCCCGCTGCACATGGTGCTTTCGGTGAGCGTGAGCACGGACGTCCTCGGCCGCATGTTGGGATTCGGCGACGTGATCGTGCGCACCTACACCGGCCAGATCCCCTTCCGACACGTGGGTAACCCCTGGGCCATGGCCGCCATGGTGGAGGAGCATTGGCACCGGGCACGGTTCCGCCGCGGCCGTGAAGACCGCGAGGGCAAGATCCAGGCCGTGCAGGAACTCCTGCAGCGCGAGCCAGAGGAAGACGAGCCGCTGCCGCCGCCACCCCCGCCGCCATCCCCGCCCCCCGTCGACGGAAGACGCGAAGCCCAAATTGGCCTGGATCACTGGACTTTCCAGATGCGCTTCGAGGAGCAGGGGGTGATCACGTATCGCAAGCATTGGTTCGTCCTGCTGCGGCGCATCGGCCTGCCCTCGTTGACCGTGCTGACCCTGGTGGGGCTGATGGGCGCCCGCCTCGGCGGCCTGATCCAGGCGCCCGCGCTGCCGACGGCCCTGTTGGGCCTGGGGGCGTTGCTGGTCCCCGCCGCCTTGTGGTGGCTGTACGAATATGCAGATTGGGCGAACGACATCTACCAGGTCACACCCAAACACATCGTGGACGTGCACAAGAAGCCGCTGGCGCGCGAGGTGCGCAAGGTGGCCCCGTTGGAAAACATCCTGGGCACCGAGGTCGACCGCAAAGGCATCCTCGGTCTCTTGCTCAATTACGGCAACGTGATCACCAACGTGGGCACGGAGCAGTTCATCTTCGAGGGAGTCTTCGACCCGGCCGGGGTGCAGCAGGACATCGTGCGCGCCCTGGACGCTCATATGGAACGCCAGCGCCAGGCGGAAGCCCGCCAAAGGCGAGAGGAAATGGTAGAATGGCTGAGTGTTTATCACAGGCAGATGAGCTCCCGGCGCGCTGCGGGAGAAACCGACGAGGAAAGTTGAGACCCCGGCTCCATGGCTCTGCGTGAGATCCTGACCACCCCTCACCCGGCGCTGCGCACCAAAGCGCGCGCCGTGCGGCATTTCGATCAGCAATTGCAGCAGCTCATCGACGACATGATCGAGACCATGCGCGCCGCCCCGGGCGTGGGCCTGGCCGCGCCACAGGTGGGTGTCGGCCGGCGTGTGATTGTAGTGGAATACAGCGAGGAATCCGACCTCCCGGAGGGGCAGGAAGAGGGCGCTGCCGAGAGCCCGCCCAAGCCCCCCAAACTCTACGTCGTGATCAATCCGGAGATCACGCGCCACAGCCGGGGCACGGAACTCGGCAACGAGGGCTGCCTGTCGATCCCCGGTTATTATGGCGAGGTTGAGCGCTACGAGTGGGCCGTCGTCAAAGGCCTGAACCGCCGCGGCCAGCCCTTCCGCCTCAAGGCCAGGGGATGGCTGGCGAGCATCTTCCAGCACGAAATTGACCACCTGAACGGCGTGCTCTTCATCGACCGCGCCACACAGGTGTGGCGGGCTGAGGAGGGCGAGGCCATGGAGGCCATGGCCGGCGATTGACCGCCCGCCGCCCCTGAGTCCCGCGCGACCCCCTCCTGCGGCCGAAGGCAGCCCCCATACAGGCACATCCACCCAACCATTCAGCGCTGCGCCCAACGAACCCAGGCCGTCGGCCCCCGGAGCGGTGCAGGCGTGGATGTGCATTGCGTCTCCTCACGATCAAGATCGCCTTCTCCCGCTCGTGTAGTACAATCCACCCGCCGATGCAGCTTGCTCACCTCTCCCTGGCCAACTTCCGGAACTTCACCCGCCTGGAGTCCGATTTCCCAGCCGGCGCGACCCTGCTGGTGGGCGCCAACGCGCAGGGCAAGACCAGCCTGTTGGAAGCCATCCACTATCTGGCCGGCGCCGCCTCACCCCACGCTTCCAGCGATCGCCAACTGATCAACTTCCTGGCCCTCAACGAAAGCCGACCTTTCGCGCGTATCGCTGGCGAGGTGCGCCGCCGTGACCGGCTGCATCGCGTGGAGATCCGCCTGATCCTCGAAAACCAGACCGCCGAGGGCGAGGGCCGCGTCAAGAAGGAAGTGCTCATCAACGGCCTGAAACGCCGCGTGCGCGAGCTGGGCTCCACCTTCAACGCCGTGCTCTTCCTGCCTCAAGACCTGCGCGTCATCGAGGGCTCCCCCGGCGAGCGACGTCGCCTGCTGGACGCCGCCCTGGCCCAAGCCGATCCCACCTACGCCGAAGCCGCCTCCAGCTATGCCAAAGTGCTGGCGCAGCGCAATGCCCTGCTGCGACAGCTCCAGGACCGCGGCGGCGCGCCCGACACGCTCTTCTTCTGGGACGAGCAACTGGCCGACCTGGGCAGCACACTCATCCACGCCCGCGCCCTGGCCCTGCACGAACTGGAACAACTGGCCGCCCCCATCCACCACGCCCTCACCCGCGGCGCCGAACAGTTGCGCCTGGCCTACCAGCCGGCCTACAACCCGCTGCAAGACCCCAACGGCCAGATGGGGCTGCCCCTGCAGGAGGCCGTGGATTGGACCAGCCTGAGACGTGAAACCCTGCGCAGCGGCATACTGGCCGCGCTGGAACGCACGCGCCAGCATGAGATCGCGCGCGGCGCCACCCTCATCGGCCCCCACCGCGACGACCTGCGCTTCCTGGCCAACAGCCTTGACCTGCGCCAATACGGTTCGCGCGGCCAGGCGCGCACAGCCTTGCTGGCGTTCAAGCTGGCCCAGGCCGAGTGGTTGCGGGCGCGCAGTGGGGAGTGGCCAGTGCTGCTGCTGGACGAGGTGCTGGCCGAACTGGACGCAGAACGCCGCGATGACCTGCTCGCGCGCGTGCTGCAGGCACAGCAGGTGGTACTCACTGCCGCCGACCTGAACATGTTCAGCCGCACCTTCCGCGAGCAGGCCTCCGTCTGGCGCATCCACGGTGGCACCGTCGAGCCGATGGACGGCTGACCCCCCGAACGACGAATCCGTCCACGCGCTCCCAATCCAGGAAACAGCGATAATGGTATAACCGATGTGAGACCGCGGCGCGCCTTCCCCGGGGGCTTCCGCGCCTCGGAGGCGGACCATGCCCGAGACGCCATCCAGCCGTTTCCTGCTCCCCAGAGAGAGATTCCGTCCCGCCTATCTCGCCCTCTACGAGAGCGGTGAGCTTCAGCGACGCGCCGAGCAGGCTCTGGAAGCCCTGCAGGCCTGTCGCCTATGCCCGCGTGATTGCGGCGTGGACCGGATGGCTGACCAGACAGGGGTGTGCAAGACCGGGCGTCATGCCTGGGTGAGCAGCCATTTTCCCCACCTTGGAGAGGAGGATTGCCTGCGCGGCTGGCGCGGCAGCGGCACCATCTTCTTCAGCCATTGCAACTTGAAATGCGTCTTCTGCCAGAACTACGACATCAGCCAGGGCGGGGTCGGCGTGGAAACCAGGCCCGAGCGCCTGGCCGAGATGATGCTGGAACTGCAGGCCGCCGGCTGCCACAACATCAACTTCGTCACGCCGGAGCACGTCGTGCCGCAGGTGCTGGAGGCGCTGGCGCTGGCCGTCGAGGGCGGGCTGCGTCTGCCGCTGGTCTACAACACCTCGGCCTACGACTCGCTGGAGAGCCTGCGCCTGCTCGATGGCGTGATCGACATCTACATGCCGGATTTCAAGATCTGGGATCCGCAGAAGGCGCTGCGCTACCTGCGAGCACGCGAGTACCCGGAAGCGGCGCGGCAGGCCCTGCGCGAGATGCACCGCCAGGTCGGCCCGCTCCGCTTCGACGAACGCGGCCTGGCCTTGCGCGGCGTGCTGGTGCGCCATCTGGTCATGCCCGGCGAGGCAGCTGGCACGGCCGACATCATGCACTTCCTGGTCGAAGAGCTCTCCCCCGATACCTATGTCAACCTGATGGCCCAGTACCGACCGGCGGGCAAGGTGCGACAGGGGCACTTCGCGGAGATCGGCCGGCCCATCCACAGCGCGGAGTACCGGCAGGCTCTCCAGGCCGCCCGGCGGGCCGGACTGTGGCGCTTCGACCAGCGCCGATCACTCTTCTGAACCTGCATTGAGCATAATCGGTGGACACATGGGTCCCCCTGTACGGGATCATCATCCTAAGCATGAGGCAACACCTGGAGGTCGTCCCCGGCAGGACCGCCCCTGGCAGGCACGGACCGTCGAAACAGGTCGGGGAAGCAGGTCGCTGGTCGGCGGTGAGGATCTCAGTCAGCCATGCCCAGCGGTCGCTTGCTGGGGATTCCGGCCCGACGCGGGTACCTGGCCGGCGAAGCCGCCACCTTCTCCACCAGGACCAGATAGCGAGTCTCAGCCACGCGCGGCAGCTCCACGGGGATGATCTGTTCCACGCGCCCCCCCAGGATGCGTAGCGCGCCTTCCGCGTCATGCACCTCGGCGGGGCCTGTCTCGCCCTTCTGCGCCACCGCACGCCCCCCCAGACGCAGCAGGGGCAGCAGGTACTCCACCAGCACCGGCATGGGGGCAACTGCTCGCGCCAGAGCCCAGTCGTAGGCCTCGCGATGCGCTTCCATATGACCGACCTCCTCGGCGCGCGCGTGCAGCACCTCCACCCCTTCCAGTCCCAGGGAATCTACCACGTGCCGGCAGAATCCGGCCTTCTTACCCGTGGCCTCCACCAATGTGAGTTGTATCTGCGGACAGAGAATCTTCAGCGGGATGCCCGGGAAGCCGGCGCCGGTGCCCACGTCAATCACCCGTCCGCGCGGCTGGCGGCCCATGGCTAGCAGGCAGGTGAGTGAATCCAGGAAGTGCTTGGCCTCCACCTCTTCGGGATCGGTGATGGCCGTCAGGTTGAAGCGCTCATTCCAGGCGCGCAGTTCCTGCGCGTACCAGGCGAAGGCCTCCAGTTGCTTGGGCGTGAGCTCGACCCCCAGGATCGTGAGTACGGCATCCCGCAGGCCGCGGTACTCGCGCGTCACGCCCTACGCCTCCGCCCGATCCAGTCGGAAGCAGGTGCGCGTTTCGCCGATCTCAAGGCCGCGGAAATTGGTGAGCTTCTGCGGGCCGAAGGACGACAGGGCCTCCAATTCCCCCGGCGACAGGGCGCCCAGCATCTCCAGTACGGCCAGCACGACCGGCCCGCCAGCGCGCCGGCCCAGATTGCCGTCGGCGATCTTGAGCGCCACGCCCAGTGCCGGCGAGCCGGGGCCCAGCGAACCGGCAGGTATGGCGATGCCCTGAAAGCCCTCCGCACCGCCCTTGGCCAGGATGCGCCCGCCGGTGACCTGCATCAGACGGGTATCGAAGCGGCCCGGTCCGGCCACCATTTCGGGGTTGCCAGTCATCGCGGCGAAGATCCGCCGGCACGCTTCGGCGCGCCCCGGCGGCAGACCGGAGGGGTCGGCCAGCCGGGCGTACGCCGCAGCCGCGGATCGCAAGGGGATGGCGAAGTTGGGTGCCGAGCAGCCGTCGGTGCCCACGGCCACTTCCTCCACCGAAAAGCCACACATCGCGGCCAGAGCTTCCAGGATGCGCTGCTGGACGGGGTGATCGCGATCGAGATACCTCTCCAGCGGCACGTCGAGGAAATGGGCCAGCGCCAGCATCCCGGTGTGCTTGCCCGAACAATTGTGACGGTTGGCCGTCGGCTGCTCCCCCTGGGCCTCCAGACGACGGGCGGTTTCCTTGTCGTAGGGAGGGTGGATGCCGCATTGCAGATGACTTTCCTCCAGGCCCGCCTTGGCCTGCATGGAACGCACGACCTCAACGTGGCGATCGGTGCCGGAGTGGGACGCGCAGGCCAGCGCGATCTCCCGGTCGGAGAAGCCAAAGTGATCCGCTGCGCCGCTCTCCAGCAGAGGCAGCGCCTGAAAGGGCTTAGCGCTGGAGCGCAGATAGGTCACCACCTCTGGATCGCCCCACCACGCCACCACGGCGCCCTCGCGATCGCATACCGCGACCGCGCCGTGGTGCACGGACTCGACCACCGGGCCGCGTGTGACCTCCAATACGGGTCGGTAATCCATGCTCAACCTTTCAGCGGATATTCGGGGGGTCACTCTTCACTGGGATAGAGCCGGCCGTACAGGCGCATCAGGCCTGCCTGCAGGCGCAGGATGGCCTGCTCCCGCCGCGACGCCGGCACCTGGAAATCCCGCACCAACCCCGGCGCCAGGGCCGCCGCCTTTTCGGCCGGCGCGCCTTTGTCCGCCAGCCGTTCCAGTCGGTGAGGGATCTTGCGCAGGAAGCGAGCCATGGTGTTGATGGCTTCGCGATCGATCAAGCCATCGCGGCCTGCCACGAATTTGTAGCCGTCCCGCTCCATATCGCGCAGGACATCCAGAGTCTCCAGCCAGGCCTCGATCTCGGCCTCGCCCACGTAGGGCGGTTCCGCCGTCACCACCACATCACCGATGAAGGCCACCTTGCGCTCAGGATCCAGCACCCACATGGCGCCTGGCGCTGGCCCAGGATGGTGTTCCATCCATACCTCGCGCCCCCCGAGATGGATCACCATGCACTCGGCAAAGCTCAGCTCCGGTATCGCCCTGTTCACGCCCGTGATGCGCTTCAGGCGATCGGCCTCTGCGCCAATGGGCCGGCTGACCCCCTTGTAGGTGTCGGACCAGAGGGCCATGCGCTGGCGTGTCAGATCGTGGGCCACGCGGGGCCCGTCGAAGACGCGCGCACCCAGAGCGCGATCAGGATGGTCGTCCAGCAATACCAGGTACTCCGGCTGGCCCTGACTTTCCCGGACCTGCGCGAACCACTCGCGCGCATCGTCGGCGCGCAGTGGGCTGTCGACCAACAGAACGTGCCCATCGATCGCGATCACCCCCAGGATCACCCCGGGGTACCTGTTTTCCATGTAGACGTCAGGGGCAATTTTTCGCATGCAGGCTCCCGTGCAGGTGCTTCCTTTTGCCTCACCAGCCGCGAATCAGCGCGACAGACAACGGAGTGAGGCTCAAGCGGACAGGTCCATTATACCGGGAGCGTGAAGGAGAAGGTGGCGCCTTTGCCCAGCTCGCTTTCCACCCAGATCTGGCCGCCGTGGGCCTCCACAGCCAGGCGGCAAAAGGCCAGCCCCAGGCCCAATCCCTTGGGCCGTCCTTCCTGCCGGACGCGCGAGAACTTCTCGAAGATCGCCTGCTGATCGTGCGGCGCGATGCCGGGCCCCGTATCGCTGACGCTGACGCGCACGTGATCCCCCTCGTGGCGGGCAGCGATGGTGATGCGTCCACCGCTGCGGGTGTATTTGATGGCGTTCTCCAACAGGTTGATGAGCACCCGCCGTACCATGTCAACGTCGATCTCCACCTCGGGGAGCTGACGCGGCAGATCAAACCGCAGCAGGTGTCCCCTGGATTCGGCCACCGGATGGATTTCCTCGACCGCCTCGGCTATCAGCGCCCCAAGGGATGCGCTCTCTTTGTGCAACGCCGCCTGGCCGGATTCGAGCTGGCCCAGGTCCAACAGCGAGTCCACCAACCGCGAGAGACGGCGGCTGGATCGCAGCGCGATGGAAAGCACCGACTGCATCGCCTCATCGTCTTCGGGCACCGAAGACCGAAGCACCTCCAGGCTGGAGATCACGTTGCCCAAGGGCGAACGCAGGTCGTGGAAGATCATCGAGGTCAGGTCGGTGCGCAGTTCGTCCAGCTCCAGGCGGGCCGAAATATCGCGCAGGATCCACTGCAGGAAAGGCTGGCCGCCGATGTCGATGCGCTTGACGTACACCTCCACCGGCAATGGGTGGCCCTCCTTGTGGGTGGCCCGCCCCTGATAGGAGAGCACTTCGCCAGGATCCAGGTCCCGCAGGTTCCGCGGCAGGCGGTCGGCGTCGTCCGGCACGTGCATGCTGAGCACGGCGCGACCGAGCAGTTCGTGATGCCCATAACCCAGGAAGGCCTGCGCGCTGCGGTTGGCCTCGGTGACGATCCCTTCCAGATCGCTGATGAGGATGGGGTCGATGCTGTCCTCGAATAAACTGGCGTAGCGCTGACGGGCGGCCTGCGTTTCGGCGAAGAGCTGTGCGTGGGATATAGCCGTCCCGGCCAGGCCGGCAATGCCCGCCAGCAGCTCCATCTCCTCGGGCGGGAACTCGCCGTGCCGCGGGTTGATGGCTTCCAGCACACCGATCACGCGCTCCTGCATGCGGATCGGCGCACAGGCCAGGGCGTGTGTCTGGAAGCCGATCTTCTTGTCCACACCGCGATAGAAGCGCGGGTCCGCCTGGGCGTCCGGCACCACCACCGGTTCACCGTGCTCGACCACCCAGCCGGCCACCCCTTCACCTTTACCCAATCGCAGCCCCAACACGCGATCGGCCCCTTTGCCGCGCGCCACCTTGAACTCCAGGTCACCCGTCTCCGGGTCCAGCAAAGCCAGCGAGGCCGCCTCCACGTCCAGGGTGCGCATGGTCTGGTCCAGGATGCGCTGCAGTACGTCGTCCAGATCCAGGCTGGCGGTGACGACGCGCGCCGCCTCGGCCAGGGCCACCATGGCCTCCACCTGGCGCTGGCTTTGTGCGAAGAGCTGCGCGTTGGCCACAGCCGTAGCGGCGTGATCGGCAAAAGCCGAAACCACCTCCACCTCGGCTGGCCCGTAAGCGCCTACGGCATGGCTGTCCACGTTCAGCACGCCGACCGGCCGATCGCGCACCACCAACGGCGCCCCGATCCAACTCCGGATGCGGTCCGACTCCGGCAATCCCTGAGCACGGCTCCATTCCGAGTCCTGCTGCACGTCCGCCAGCAGCAGTGGCTTGCCATCCTTGAGGACTTTGACACTCAAGATATTGGAGTCCAGCGGGACGCTGAGCCCGAGCAAGGCATCATCGTCCTGAAAGCCGCGCGCGGCTGCAATGCGCAAGCGGTTGTCCTCCAGCAGGAAGATGCTGGCGCTGTCGTACTCGACGACGCGTTCCAGTTGATGCAGGACCAGAGGAAAGACATGATCCGGGTCCAGGCTCGAACTGATGGCGCGTGCGATCTCCTGCAGAGTGGCTGCGAATCGCCGCCGCTCCTGCTCAGCGGCGAAGAGGCGTGCGTTCTCGACCGCGATGCCCGCCTGGTCGGCGATGGCCGTCAGCAGCGTCAGATCCTCTTCGCTGAAGTGCCTGGCTTCGGGATGAACCAGAGTGAGCACACCGACCACGCGGTCGCGCGCCGTCAACGGCACGGAGATGGCTGAGCGCGATTCGCCGTTGCTCTCCTCGTCCGGCCGGCGCAGCCAGCGCGGGTCGTCGCGCGTGCTCGCCACCAGAGCCGCCTGCTGGTGTTCGACCACCCACCCCGCCAGGCCGCGCTCGAAAGTATCTGTCAATTGCTCGGCCGTGTGGTCGTGCACCATGCCCCCATAGGCCAGGGCACCCTCGGTGACCTGGCCGTGTTCGTCCAGGACGAGGATGCTGCCGCTGTTTGCACCCACCTTTTCGAGAGTGAGCTGCAGGATGCGCTGCAGCAGCTCCCTCAGGTCCAGATGCGCCGCCAGTTCACGGCTGATGGAGTAGAGCAGCTCCAGCGAGGTGCGTGTTCGTTCCGAGGGAGGCAAATCAGAAGTCATGATAGGTACTTGAGTCCGCTGCCGGTATTGAAGAGCACCACGCGCTCCTCGGGGCCCACCCATCCCTGCTCCACGAGGCGGCGCAGCCCTGCCAGGGTGGCGGCCCCTTCGGGGCAGGCCAGGATGCCTTCCCGCCGCGCCAGCTCCTGCATGGCGCTGGCGATGGCTTCTTCACTGACGGCCACGGCCGTGCCGCCGCTCTCGCGCACGGCGCGCAGGATCAGGCGGTCGGCGTAAACCTTGGGTACTCGCAGGCCGGCGGCCGTGGTGTGGGCGCCCTCCCAGGGCTCCGCCCGCGCCGCGCCTTGTTCCACAGCCCGCACCACCGGGGCACAGCCCTCAGCCTGGACGACGACCATGCGCGGGCGGCGGCCGTCCAGCCACCCCAGGGCTTCCAGTTCCTGGAAGGCCTTCCACATCCCCACAAGGCCGGTCCCGCCGCCGGTGGGGTACAGGACGACCTCCGGCAGATCCCACCCGAGGTCTTGTGCCAGTTCCAACCCCATGGTCTTCTTGCCTTCGACCCGGTAGGGTTCCTTGAAGGTGGAGACGTCGAACCAGCCGTGCTGGCGAGCGCCGGCGGCGGCCTGGCGCCCGGCCTCGTCGATCAGGCCCTCCACCAGGCGCAGGTCGGCACCCGCCGCCTGTACTTCCTGCCGGTTCACGTGCGGCGCATCGGCGGGCATGAAGATGTGGGCCTCGACGCCGTGCCGGGCGGCATAGGCTGCCAGCGCGCCGCCGGCGTTCCCCGCTGTGGGTACCACAAAGGCACGCGCCCCCAACTCGACAGCGCGCGCCACGGCCACGGCCATGCCACGCGCCTTGAAGGTTCCGGTGGGATTGGCGCTCTCGTCCTTGACGTACAGCGCGCGCAACCCCAGGTCCTGCCCCAGGCGCGGCAGCGCGAGCAGGGGCGTGTCGCCCTCGCCCAGGCCGAGCCGGAAGGCCTCCTGTTGAACGGGAAGGATTTCCTGCCAGCGCCACAGACCGCGCGGGCGGGAAGCCAACTCATCACGGTCCAGTTCCGACGCCAGCCGGCTCAGGTCGTAGCGTGCCAGGAGCGGCGAATCACAAGCCTGGCAGACCTTCTGGATTCGATCCGCGTCGAAGGTCGCCCCACATTCCGGACAGGCCAGATCAAGGAGCGCGCTCATTCCACAGGCAGTATAGCATCAGCCTCAAGGCCGGGCCAGTGGCTCGACATAAGCCACGGCCGGGGCCTTCCGCCGTGCTCTTGGCGGTGTCCGGCGGAGAGGGCAGGGCAGGGGCTGCAGGCGTGCGGCCGGGCCTGCGACGGTCAGCGGCCGGCGCTCCCACCGGCAACGCAGGCCCGAAACCGGCCAGGGTAGGGCGCATACACCTGATCCCACTTGACAAACTCAGACCTCATGCATATTATGATGACTGACTGGTCAGTCATTCCAGGGAGACCCGCATGCCACCCCGCCCCGACCTCAGCGAGGCCCGCCGCCAACAGATCCTCGACGCCGCCATGCAGGTCTTCGCCCGCCTGGGCTTCGACAAGGCGCGCATGGAAGATATCGCCCGGCGCGCTGGCCTCGCCAAGGGTACCCTCTACCTCTACTTCAAGAGCAAGGAAGAAATCATCCTGGGCGTTCTCGACCAGTTCATGGGCATGGAACTGCGCGACTTCCGCCCCCTGGTGGACCTGCAGCAGACCCCCGCCCGCGAACGCCTGTTGCAGATGATGGAGCGCTCCCTGGCCGACCTGCAGCGCTTCGAATGGCTGCTGCCCGTGCTCTACGAGTTCTACGCCCTGGCCACACGCAACAGGCTGGTGCGCAAGGGCATCCAACGCTTCTATCGCGGGTATCTGGAGGTGCTGGCTCCCATCATCGAGCAGGGCGTTGCGCGCGGCGAGTTCCGCCAACTGGACGCCCGCCAGGCGGCGCTGGCCATCAGCGCCATCTTCGAGGGCACCCTGGTGCTGTGGGCCTTCGCCCCGGAGGAGGTGGACCTGGTGCCCCAGATCCGCGCCGGTCTGCAGATGCTGCTCGAATCCATGGAGCCGCCCCGTTCTCGGCGCCCGGACGCCTGAGGAGGCGAAACATGGACATCGTGTTGCTCGTCCTTGCCATGCTGGTGGTCGGCGCCTTCGTGGGGGCGCTGGCCGGCGTCATCTGGAAGGGCCAACGGCCGCTGGGCGCCGGCGGGGACTACGCTATCGCCATCGTCGTCGCCGTAGCCGTCGGCCTGATCGACTATTTCGTCATCCCGGCCATGGGCTTCAGCGAGACCATCAAGTGGCTGGGCGTGGCGCTGGAGCCGCTCGTCGGCGCGCTGCTGGCCCTGTACCTGGTGCGCGTCGCCCGCCGCCGGCGCTAGCAGGAGACGCTCCGTCGTGGAGGCGCCGCCCATCATCGAGACCCGCGGTCTGACGCGCGACTTCAAGCGCGTGCGCGCCGTCGATTCCATCGATTTGACGGTGCACCGCGGCGAGCTTTTCGGCCTGGTGGGCCCGGACGGCGCTGGCAAGACCACCACCCTGCGCCTGCTGGCCGGCCTGCTGGACATCAGCGCCGGCCAGGCCGTGGTCGCCGGTCACGACCTGGTGCGCGATTCCGAGCGTGTGAAGCCGCATATCGGCTACATGGCCCAGCGATTCAGCCTGTACGCCGAACTGAGCGTGCTGGAGAACCTGCACTTCTTCGCCGAGATCTACGGCGTGCCGCGCGCCGATCTGAAAGCGCGCACCGAACGCCTGCTGGCCTTCGCCAACCTGACCGAGTTCCAGCATCGACGTGCCGCTCAGCTCTCCGGCGGCATGCAAAAGAAGCTGGCTCTGGCCTGTACCCTCATCCACCAGCCAGAAATCCTGCTGCTGGACGAACCCACCACCGGCGTCGACCCCGTCTCGCGACGCGAGTTCTGGAACATCCTGACCGATCTCTATCTGGCTGGCACCACCATCCTGATCAGCACCCCCTACATGGACGAGGCCGACCGCTGCTCGCGCGTCGGCCTGATGTACGCCGGCCGCCTGGTCACCGTCGACTCGCCCGAGAACATCCGCGCCGCCATCCCCGGCGAGCTCATCGAAGTGTATGCCGAGGACTGGCAGGCGGCACGCCGCGCCCTGCAGGACGTGCCCGGCGTGCTCGAGGTACAGACCTATGGCGAGGCGCTGCACCTGCTGGTGGATTCGGCGCCGCGCCGCCTGCGTCAGGTACGCGCCGTCCTGCGCCGCGCCCGTGTTCGTTATCGCAACCTGCGCCCCGCCCCGCTACGTATGGAAGAGGCCTTCGTCTTCCTCATCCATCGCCTGGGAAGCGAGTAGCCGCCATGTCCACCCGCCGCATCCTGGCCGTCGCCCGCAAGGAGATCCACCATATCCTGCGCGACCGCGCCACGCTCTTCCTGGTGCTCTTCACCCCCACGGCCCTGCTGCTGCTCATGGCCTACGCGCTCACCGTCGACCTGAAGCACGTGCCCATCGCCGTGCTGGACTACGACCGCAGCCCTATCTCGCGCCGATTCGTAGCCCAGATCACCGCCGGGCAGGATCTGGACCTTTACGCCCAGGTGGGCTCTTACGACGAGATCGAGCGCCTGCTGGTGCAGGGCAGCATCAAGGCCGCCCTGATTCTGGACCCGGCCTTCGCGCGCGACCTGTACGCGCTGCGCGGCATGCCCATGCAGGTGATCATCGACGGCACCGAACCGGAGAGCGGCGCCTTCGCCGTGGACCACATCGCCCGTCGCGCCGAGACTTTCGTCACTCAGGCCCTGGCCGCACAGCTCCAGGCCCGCGGATTGCCAGCCGAGACTCTGCGTTCCATCGACCTGCGCGTGCGCACCTGGTACAACCCCGATCTTAAGCCCAAGAACGACGTCATCCCCGGCCTGATCTCCATGGTGCTGGGCATGCCCGCCCTCTCGGTAGCTCTGGCCCTGGCCCACGAGCGCGAGCACGGCACTCTGGAGCAGTTGCTGGCGACTCCCATCGGCCGCGCCGAGCTGCTGCTGGGAAAGATCCTGCCTTATATTGCTGTGGGGTTGATCAACGTGGCACTCATCCCGGCGCTGGCCATCTTCTGGTTCCGTATTCCCTTCCACGGCAGCTTCCCGCTATTCTTCGCCCTCTCCGCTGTCTTCCTCTTCGCCATCCTGGCCCTGGGCACGCTGGTGGGCGTTTTCATGCGCACACAGGCCGCCGCGCTGGCGCTGTCCTTCCTGGTGATCTTCTTCCCCGGTTTCTTCCTGACGGGCATCTTCTTCCCCCTGGCCTCCATGCCCGAGGAGGTGCGCCTGGAGGTGCTGGGCCTGCCCGGCACGCACTACGCCATCATCACGCGCGGCATATTCCTTCCTGGCGTAGGGTTGGAGGTGCTGTGGCCGTACGCCGTCTTCCTCCTCGTCCTGGGCACGGCCTTCACCGCCGTCGCCGCCTTGTTCTTTCGCAAGAAACTGGGGTAGTGGTCAATGCTGGTGAGAATCTGGGCCCTGGCCAAGAAAGAATTCCTGCACCTGCGCCATGACTGGTGGTTGCCGGCCTTCATGCTGATCGGCGGCAGCATGGAACTGCTGCTCGTCGGCTGGGCCACTTCGCGCCCCATCACCAACCTTCCGCTGCGCGTACTCGACCACGATCGCAGCCCGGCCAGCCGTCGCCTGATCATGGCTCTCGAGAACACCGGCACTTTTGAGCTGGACGGCTTCGCATCGAACATGGCCTCGCTGCGCGACTCTCTCGATCGCGGAGAGATCAACGCCGCGGTCATCATCCCGCCGGATTACGCCAAGCAGCTGGCCTCGTCCATCGGGCGGCCCACTGTGGCCGTGATCTTGAATGGCGCCGAGAGCATCCCGGCCTCCGAGGCCCTGCGCGCCGTCGAGGGCGTGGTCACGCACCTGGGGCAGCGCGTGGCTCTGCAGCGGCTGCGCCGGGAGCCGGAGCGCTTCGCCGGCTTCGATCCCAGCCTGCGCGTCTGGTTTAACGAGTCGCTTAGCAAGGCCCTCTACACCACGCCCGCCGAATTGGGCCTGATGCTGGAATTCACCGTGCTGCTCTTCGCCGCGCTGGCCTTCTCGCGCGAGCGTGAATTGGGCACGCTGGAGCAACTGCTGGTGATGCCCTTCTCCTCCGCTGAACTCATCATCGGCAAGGCCATCCCGGCGCTCGTGGTGGGCTTCACCGACTTCTGGATCATGCTGGCCATGGTGCATGCCGTCTTCGACGTGCCCTTGCGTGGTTCGCTGCTCCTGCTCTTCGTGCTGGCCTTCCTCTACGTACTTGTCGAGCTGAGCAAAGGCCTGGTGCTCTCGGTGATCTCCCGCACCCAGCATCAGGCCTTCCTGCTGGTCATGCTGGTGGGCATGGCGGATTTCATGTTCACCGGCTATGCCGTGCCCGTGGAGGGCATGCCGCGCGCCCTGCAGTTCTTGGCCAACTTCGTTCCCGCCCATCACTGGCTCACCATCCTGCGCGGCATCCTGCTCAAATCCGCCGGGCTCGACGTGCTCTGGTCCCACGTCCTGGCCCTGCTGCTGCTGGGCGCCGTGGTGATGACCTTCTCATGGCGCTTTGTGCGCCGGGCGTTGGATTGACATGGACGCACAGCGACCTGCCATCCTGGCGCAAGACCTGGTCAAGCGCTTTGGCGACTTCACCGCCGTGAACGGCGTGAGCTTCGAGGTGCAACCCGGGCAGATTTTCGGCTTCCTGGGCCCCAACGGCGCCGGCAAGACCACCACAATCCGCATGATCCTGGGTCTGCTCAAGCCCACGGCCGGGCGAGCGGAGGTGCTCGGCCTTCCTGTGGCCCAGGCCGCGGCCCAGATCCGCCCGCGGGTGGGCTACATGTCCCAACGCTTCAGCCTGTACAACGACCTGACGGTGCGCCAGAACCTGACCTTCTTCGGACGGGCCTATGGCCTCTCCGACGCCGAACTCGCCGAGCGCATGCGCCAGGCCCTGGATATGGCTGGCCTGGCGGGCCGCGAGCACGTGCGCACCAAGGACCTCTCCGGCGGCTGGCGCCAGCGCCTGGCCCTGAGCGCCGCCGTGCTCCATCGCCCGCAGGTGCTCTTCCTGGACGAACCCACGGCCGGCGTGGACCCGGTCTCGCGCCGCGCCTTCTGGGACATGCTCTACAGCCTGGCGGCCGAGGGCGTGACGGTGCTGGTCACCACCCACTACATGGACGAGGCCGAGCATTGCCAGCGATTGGCCTTCATCCAGCGCGGCCGCCTCACCGCCTGCGGTTCACCGGAGGAGATCAAGCGCAGCCTGATGCCGGGGCCCGTGTTGGAGTTGGCCCCCGCCGACGCCGGCGCCGCGCTGCAGGCCCTGCGCCGGGCCCAACAGGCCGGGCGCCTGCCCCCCGCCGAGATCGAGCTCTACGGCTCGCGCCTGCACGTGGTCGCGCCAGAGGCGCACCGCCTGCGGCGGCCCATCGCGCGCGCCCTGAAGGCAGCCGGCCTGGACCCCGGCCCCATGGATCTGATCGAACCATCATTGGAGGATGTGTTCATCGCCAGCATGCGATGACGCCCGGAGGTTGCCCATGTACTCGTCCCGCAGAGTTTTGCTGCCCCTGCTCACGCTCTCCCTGCTGCTCTCCGGCTGCGCCGGCTCCCAGGGCCAGGCACTGCAGGCTTCTGGGTTGATCGAGGCTATCGAGGTTTCCGTCGCCCCCGAGATCGGGGGGCGCATCGTCGAGGTGCTCGTAGAGGAGGGCGACCGCGTCCAGGTGGGCGACCCGCTTCTGCGCCTGGAAAGCGATCTCTTGAGCGCCCAGCGCCGCCAGGCCGAGTCGGCGCGCGACGCCGCGCAGGCCGCCCTGCAGGCCGCGCAGACCGGCGAGCAACAGGCCCGCGCTGCCGTGCAGGCCACCCAGGCCGCTGAGCGGGCCGCTCAGGCCCAGTACGACCTGCAGCTCCAGCTCGCGCTGCAGAGCGCTCTGCCCGAGCGCGCCCAGGCCTGGAACCAGAACACCCCTGCCGAGTTCGATCTGCCGCCCTGGTACTTCGACCAGCCCGAAGCCCAGGCCGCGGCCCGGGCGGCCGTCGATCAGGCCCAGGCCGCCGTGGAAGAGGCCCAGCAGGAGCTGCAGCGCCTGATAGCGGAGTACCCCGAGCTGCAGCAGGCCGAGGCGCGCCTGGCAGCCGCGCAGGCGGCCTTCGACGTGGCCAAAGCACTGCGCGATCGCACCATCCGCCGTTCCAACGCCCGCGAGGTCTACGACGCCGTGCAGTCCCAGTTCGACGCCGCCAAGGCCGAACTGGACCAGGCCCAGGCGGAATACGACCGCGCCCTCACCGAGCGCGCCGCTCAGGACGTGAAAGAAGCGCGCGCCCGCCTCTCCGTGGCCCGCGAGCGCTACCGCACCGCATTGGATCAGTGGGCTGCGCTGCAGAGCGGGGACAACGCGCCCAGCGTACGCGCCGCGCAGGCCGGACTCGAGCAGGCCCAGGCCGCCGTCCTGCAGGCGCAGGCCGGGTTGGAGGGGACACAGGCCGCCATCACCCAGGCCCGCAAGGCACTGGAAGCCGCCCAGGCACAATTGGACCTCGTCGAGCTGCAAACCGAGAGACTCACCATACGCGCCCCCGTCGATGGCGTGGTGCTGGTCCGCAACGTGGAGGCCGGCGAGCTGCTGCAGGCGGGCATGCCGGCGCTCACCCTGGCCCAGGTAGACCGCCTCACTGTGACCGTCTACATCCCCGAAAGCCGCTACGGCGAGGTGAGCCTGGGGCAGCAGGCCGAACTGCGGGTGGATTCCTTCCCCGATCTGACCTTCCAGGCGCAGGTGGTGCGCATCGCCGACCAGGCGGAGTTCACGCCGCGCAACGTGCAGACGCGCGAAGAGCGCCAGGCCACCGTCTACGCCGTCGAGCTGGCGGTGGAGGACCCGCAGGGCCTGCTCAAACCCGGCATGCCGGCGGACGTTACTTTCCAGGAATGAGAGCGCGAGACCGGAGCCCCCGCGGGCATGGACCTGCGGGGGCTCTTTGCTTTTCGGGGCACGGTTCTTCGCAGCGTCCATAAGCTGGACGTGGAGGCATATCACTATATCGGAGCGCTCTGGGCCGGGCAAGCACGCAGCGCGCAAGAGATCCGTACGCACCTGGCATCGCGGCTTCCAGCAGTGCCATCGGCGCTCATCGCATGTTTGGAGCCCGCCGAGTGGTTCTTGCCCTCGACAAGGTGACCGACGCTAAGGCCTTGCTCCAATCCCGAAGCTGCCGCCAATAGGGTGACCAGCCGGGGATCTGACATTCCTTGCTAACATCGTTCGAGGAGCGTAGCGGAATAGTCAGAAAAGGCTACAGAAGCGTGCGGTCGTGCTGGTGTAGAATACGATGGTCGCCAACCGGCAACCGCCGGAACCACCCCGGCGAAGGGGGACAGCACGGCCCACACCGCAACTACAGCGCCCGACTTCGCCGGAGGTCGGGCGTATGTGTTGGATGGAGAGAGGTGGTGCCATGCTGTCTCGAGAGCTAGAAGAGATCGCTGTCCTGGACGGCGAAGCTCCGCCGCTCCCAATCCTTTTCTGCTCCCCGCATGGGTCCATATCTGACCCGGACGAGAGGGTAGGTAAGGGCCGGGACGTAGATGGTGAGCTACAAGACCCCGTGCCTGCGGAGCGTGACCCGGCGCCAGATGCCCACACGCAGGAAGAAGCCGGCATTCGCCCCATACGCCTACTGGTGGCCGACGATCACCCTGTTGTGCGCCGGGGGGCTCTGCGACCTGCTGGAGGAATCCCCCAAGTTCACCGTGGTCGCCGAGGCGGAGGAGGGCCACGAGACCCTGGCCAAGGGCCGCGAACTGCGCCCGGACGTGGTGCTCTTGGACTTCAACATGCCGGGACTCTCCGCTGTCGAGCTCATCCGCGAACTCAAAACACTGCCCAACCCACCGCGCGTGCTGGTGGTGAGCGGCTATGCGGAAGCCGAGTGCGTGACGCAGGCCTTGCGCGCCGGCGCCGACGGCTACCTGCTCAAGACTGAGCGCCTGGCCGTACTCGCAAAGGCCGTCCAGGCCGTCTGCCGGGGCGAAACCTGGCTCAGCAGGCGGTTGGAGGTCCATCCTGCCCCCGGAGCCCCTGGCCAGATCCGGATTGGTGGCCTGGTTGTTGACCTGCAAAGGCGTGTGGTCACCCTGCGGGGCAACGTTGTTCCACTGAGCCCCATCGAATACAGCGTGCTGGCTTATCTCGCTCAAAGAGCAGGCAAGCCGGTTTCTGCCGAAGAGTTGCTTCGAGCCATTTGGGGCAAAGATCTGGCTCATGGTGGCACGACTGCGCAGGTGAGGAACTGCATCTATCGCTTGCGGAAGAAGCTCGCGCCCTTATCCGTTCCCACAGACTATATCAAAACACGAAGGGGCTGGGGGCATGCGCTCGAGGCGCCGCCGTTGGAAGGATAGTGGCCAATTCGATCCGACGCACCGTTCCCCTGAGCCCAACCAAAGGGGTTGGCTTAGGACCGCGCTGCCGATAGGTTATTGAGACCTTATTGATAACTTGGCGTCAAGAATCCGGGGCGGGGCATGGCTAACATAGAGACGGACGTAGTTGCCTTCGACGGTCATTCAAGGCCGACTCGCTTTCAGGCTTCAGGAGGAGGGCTCAAATGAAACCCCCTGTCCGTCTCCTGGCGATCGGTTTGCTGCTCGCCGCGTCACTGGGGCGACCAGGTGCGGCAGTTGGCAGGGCAGCACCCTCGCCGGATTCAGGCGCCTTCCAGGGTCTGGAAGGAGAGATCCACAAGGA
>JAJRUD010000004.1 GCA_024277995.1 Chloroflexota bacterium | reverse complement strand
GGCCGAGTAGTTGTGGCCGCTGACAGGGAGAGCGGGGTTCTCGATCAGGCTCTTGTCTCGCAGCAGTTCCTTCTCAATCGCTGCTTCCGTTTCAGGCAAGAGCCGACCTTTGTTCTGCCGTTGGTGGGAAATCGAGAAGGATGCAGGACCAGCCCGATATGCCTTCAACAGCACGAAGAACCGGTCTCGACTGATCGCCAGCAGGGCCTCGACTTCTTCACGATGCAGCAACCCTTGTTCGCATGCCTGAAATAGAGAGATGACTCGCTCGTCGGAGAAACGCTTGTGAAGCTGGGCCATGGCACCCATCCTGATGATGGCGAGAGTGCCGAGTATGCGCGTCCACTTTTCAAATGAAAATGAGCCCAGCTTTGAATTGCAAAGAGTACACTTTTGAATTTCAAATGACACAGCGTTTGTGGTGACTTGACTCGTTTCGGGCGTTGTGCTAGTATCGTCAATAACTGAATAACTGTTCACATATAAGAGGATGATATTGGCACGCGATAAACCCTCCTCACCCGCCGTCAACCGCGATGAAGCTGCCCACATGGCGGAGCTCTTCCGCACCCTGGGCGATCCCAGCCGTGTGCGCATCATCGCCGCGCTGGCCGAGCGCGAATGCAGCGTCGGCGCGCTCGCCAAATGGGTCGGCATCAGCGAGTCAGCCGTCTCCCATCACCTGCGCGGCCTGAGGCAGATGCGGCTCGTGCGGGCGCGCAAGGCCGGCCGCCAGGTCTTCTACAGCCTGGACGACGATCATGTGCTGGAACTCTTTCTGAAGGGGCTGGACCATGTGCGCCACGGATGACCGCTGCTGCACGGCCCGGGCGCGGGGCACCATCTTGCTCCTGTTGGTGCTCAGCGCGGCGTTGATGGGGCATCTGATGCTGGACGCCGCCGGCCTTCAGCACCTGCCGCCCACAGGCAACGGCTCCGGCGCCGTGCTCGCCGATGCGCTCTTGATCCATCAGGGCTTTCTCCTCCCGGTCCTGGTCAGCCTGGCCGTGGCCGGGAGTGTCATCCTGGCGCTGGGTCAGGCCCGGCTGAGCGCGGCTGCAGCACTCCTGCCGCCTCCCCTGCGGCCACCCTCCTCTGGCATTTGAATGGCCCACCCTGGCGAGGCGCCCTGCCCCGCCGCGGGTCCTTTTCCGGTGTCTCGAGCCCAGGACTTGTGTCCTGATTGATTGAACATTCAAGGTTATCCATGAACGAGAAAACCATAGAACTGGAAATACCACTGTTGATCCCGGGTATCAAAGACGAACAGGATGCGTGTCTCGACCGGCTGGAAGAGACGCTCAGGCATCGCAAGGGGATCCTCTTCGCCCACCTGCATCGCGATCGATCGCCTGCGGAGCTCTGCCTGCACTATGATCCAGATCGCGTCACGGTGGAAGATGTGCGCCGCATGGCGCGGCGCGCCGGGGCGGAGATCGCCAATCGTTATCACCACGATGTGATCCGCATCGAGGGCATGGATTGCTCCGACTGCGCCCTGGTTCTCGAGCACGGCCTCGCCCGAACGGAGGGTGTGCTGAGCGCGAGCGTGAATTACGCCGCCGGCACCCTGCACCTGGAGTACGACACACGGCGCATCAACCGCCGCGGCGTGGAGAAGCGGGTGCGGCAATTGGGATACCGCCCACCCATCGAAGGGGCGCGGCGCTGGTACCACGAGCACCGCGAGTTGCTCTTCAGCCTGATCGGCGGTGCGCTGCTGCTGACCGGCTGGGTGGGCGAGCGCTTCCTGGGGCTGTCGGGATCCACCGCCCTGGCCCTGTTCCTGGGGGCGTACTTCTTCGCCGGATATGACATCTTTCGACATATGCTGCACGCCCTGCGCGAGCGTCATTTCGACACCGATCTATTGATGGTGGTGGCAGCGCTGGGCGCGGCCTCGCTGGGCGAGTTCGCCGAGGGGGCCCTGCTGCTCTTCCTCTTCAGCCTGGGCCACGCGCTGGAAGAGCGGGCGCTGGGCCGGGCGCGGCGGGCCATCCGCGCCCTGGCGGACCTAGCGCCCAAGACGGCGCTTGTCCGGCGCGATGGCGGCGAGGTCGAAGTGCCGGTGGACGAACTGGAGCTGGGCGACGTCGTGCTCGTCCCTCCCGGCGTCAGAGTGCCGGTGGATGGCGAGATCGTAACCGGCCGCTCCGCGGTGGACCAATCGCCGGTTACGGGCGAGTCGATCCCGGTCGACAAGGAACCCGGCGACAAGGTCTTCGCCGGTTCGGTGAACGGCCAGGGATTGCTGGAAGTGCGCGTGACGCGGCTGGCCAAGGATAGCACGCTGGCGCGCGTGATGGCGATGGTGGAGCAGGCCCAGGCCCAGAAATCGCCCACGCAGCGCGTGACCGAGCGCTTCACGCGTTGGTTCGTGCCGGCGGTGCTGATCGCGGACGTGGTGTTGATCGTCGTCCCACCCTTTTTCGGGGTTCCTTTCAACGTATCTTTCCTGCGGGCCATGACCCTGCTGGTGGCGGCCTCGCCCTGTGCGCTGGCGCTGGGCACGCCGGCGGCGGTGCTCTCGGGTGTGGCCCAGGCGGCGCGCAACGGTGTGCTCGTGAAGGGCGGAGCACATCTGGAGAACCTGGGCCGTCTGCGGGCTGTCGCCTTCGACAAGACGGGGACCATCACCGTCGGGGAACCGCGCCTGACCGACGTCAAGCCTCGCGACGGGGTGGAGCCCAATGAGGTGCTTCGCTGGGCTGCAGCGGCGGAGAGCCGCTCGGCACACCCGCTGGCCCAGGCGGTGGTGAGCGCCGCGCAGGAGCGAAGTCTGCCGCTGCCGGAGGTGACCGCGGCCGAGGCGCTCACCGGCCGCGGCGTGCAGGCCACCTCCGACGGGCGCACCATATGGGTCGGCAACATGCGGCTCTTCGAGGAGGTCGGCCTGCAGGTCCCGCAGGAGGTGCAGGCAGCCATTCAGCACCTGGAGCGCGAG
>JAJRUD010000100.1 GCA_024277995.1 Chloroflexota bacterium | reverse complement strand
GCCCGCATCGCGCGTGAGACATGGGACGAGCTACCCTCACGTTTCCCCGCCATCGCGCTCGACGAATTCGTGATCATGCCCAACCATGTTCACTTCATTTTGTGGCTCCAGCCCCCACCCGGGTAGGGGCGCAATTAATTGCGCCCCTACCCGGGTGGGCGAGGCGTTCCGGGTTGACAAGGAGCGCCCCACACTGGGCCAAGTTGTGCGCTATTTCAAGGCCATGGTCACCCGACGCGTTCGGCAGGCTGGATATGCCTTCGCGTGGCAGCGCAACTACTTCGAACACATCATCCGCAGCGAGCGTGCCCTGCGCGCCGTGCGGCGCTACATCCGGTACAACCCCCTGCGCTGGGAGGTGGACCGCTACAATCCCCAGGCGACCGGCCCTGATCTCGAGGCGCGACGCCTGTGGGAAGTACTGCGCCGAAGCGGGCCCGGCCCCAAGGGACTGGTCAGAACCCGCGGTTAGGGCCCAGTTGAAGCGAGGCCAAGGGAGAAAGAGGCGATGGTGAACAAGAGCTGGTTGACCGAATGGATCGAGCGCGGCGTGCCCATCCTCATGGACGGCGCCATGGGCACCATGCTGCACGCCAAGGGCGTGGGTTTCGACGCCTGTTTCGACGAACTCAACCTGAGCCGCCCGGAGATCGTGCTGGAGGTGCATCGCGCCTACGCCCAGGCCGGGGCCCAGATCCTGGAGACCAACTCCTTCGGCGCCAACCGCTACAAGCTGGCCGCCCACGGCCTGGAGGCGCGCGTGGCCGAGATCAACGCCGCCGCGGTGGCCCTGGCCCGGCAGGCCGCTGAAGATGCCGACCACGAGGTGCGCGTCGCGGGCAGCGTGGGCCCGCTGGGCGTGCGCCTGGCCCCCTTCGGCCGGGTGCAGCCGCAGCAGGCGCGTCAGGCCTTCCGGGAGCAGATCGAGGCGCTGGCCGGGGCCGGCGCAGACGCGATCGTGCTGGAGACCCACGGCGACCTCTACGAGGTGCGCGAGGCGGTGGCCGCGGCGCGCGAGGTCTGCGACCTGCCTTTATTGGCCTCCGTCACCTTCACGCGCGACGACCGCACACTGCTGGGTGACACGCCGACGCGCGTCGGGCGCTTTCTGGCCGATCTGGGCGTCGAGGTCATCGGCGCCAACTGCTCCAGCGGTCCGGCTCAGCTCTTGCGCGTGACGCGCCAGATGCGCCAGGCGGCGCCCGGGGCGCACCTGCTGGTGATGCCCAATGCCGGCTGGCCGGAGCGCGTGGCGCAGCGCATCATGTACCCGGCGACGCCGGATTACTTCGGAGACTACGCGCTGGCCTTCTGGCGCGAGGGAGCCAATCTGGTGGGAGGCTGCTGCGGGACCACACCCGAGCACATCGCCGCCATGCGCGCCGCCCTGGATGGCGCCCAGGGACGGCCGCCGCCGGAGGTGCGCGTGCAAGAACCCCGGCGCCGCCCCTCCGAGCCGCCGGAGCCGGGCGCCGAGCCCACCCAACTGGCCCAGAAACTGCGCCAGGGCCATTTCGTCATCTCGGTGGAAGTCGATCCGCCGCGCGGCTTCTCCATCCACAAGTTGCAGGCCGGCGTGCACCTGTTGGCCGAGGCTGGCGCCGACGTGATCAACGTCGCCGACAGCCCCATGGCCCGCATGCGCATGAGCCCCTGGGCGGTGTGCCATCTGATCCAGCACGACATCGGCGTCGAGGCCGTGCTGCACTTCCCCACCCGCGGCCGCAATCTGCTTCGCGTGCAGGGCGACCTGCTGGCGGCCCATGCCCTGGGCGTGCGCAACGTCTTCGTCGTGATGGGCGACCCCACTGCAGTGGGGGATTACCCCGAGGCCATGGACGACTTCGACCTGGTCCCCTCCGGCCTGATAAAACTCATCAAGCACAACTTCAACAGCGGTGTAGACCATGCCGGCGCCGACATCGGCGGCGCGACCTCCTTCTTTGTCGGCTGCGCGCTCAACCTGTGCTCGCCCGACGTTGAGCGCGAGATACGCGTGTTGCGCAAGAAGATCCACGCCGGCGCCGATTTCGCCCTCACCCAGCCGGTCTTCGACTCGGCTTGCGCACGCCAATTCCTATCCCGCTATCGTGAGCGTTATGGGGAACCCGAGATCCCTCTGCTGGTGGGAGTGCTGCCCCTGTACGGCGCCCGCCATGCGGCTTTTCTGCACAATGAGGTGCCCGGCATCCAGATCCCCGAGCCGGTGCGGGAAGCCATCCGCCGCGCCGGCGACCGTGCACCCAAGCTGGGCGTGCGCCTGGCCGTGGACCTGCTGGGAGAGCTGCGGGGCCTGGTTCAGGGCGTCTACCTGATGCCTCCTTTCAGCCGCTACGACATGGCGGCCGAGATCATCGAAGCCGTGCGGCAGGTTAAGCCGAGCGACTGAACGCTCGTGATTCTCCCCTCATCCATCGATCTTGACAGCGCACTTCGCCTCGGTTATGCTTCTGGTCGCTGACTGACCGTCCGGTCAGGACGGGCACTGCCGACACACAGGGAAGCATATGCAACTCTCCACCCAACGACGCAACCGGCTGCTGGCGGTGCTCTTTCTGGGCGTGCTCATGGCCGCCATGGACATCGCCATCGTCGGCCCCGCCCTCCCCAGCATCCGCGACTACTTCGGCGTCGACGATCGGGCCGTGTCCTGGGTCTTCACGCTCTACCTGCTGCCGAACCTTATCGGCACGCCGCTCATGGCCAAGCTCTCCGACATCTTTGGGCGCCGACTGGTCTACACGGCGGATGTATTGCTCTTCGTCATCGGGTCCATCGTCGTCGCCACGGCACCCTCCTTCGCCATCGTCCTGGCGGGACGCGCCCTGCAAGGCTTCGGCGCGGGCGGCATTTTCCCCGTCGCCTCGGCCGTCATCGGCGACACCTTCCCGCCCGACAGGCGCGGCGGGGCCCTGGGGCTGATCGGCGCCGTCTTCGGCGTGGCCTTCCTCATCGGACCGATCCTGGGCGGGGTATTGCTGGCCTTCGGCTGGCAGTGGCTCTTCCTCGGCCCACTGCCCCTGGCGCTGCTCCTGCTGCCCGCCGCGTGGTGGACCCTTCCTGCGACGCGCACACCGGATACCCCACCCTTCGACGCCCTCGGCGCGCTGACATTGAGCATCCTGCTCGCCTCCCTCACGCTGGGACTGAACCGCATCCAGGCCGAACACCTGGCCGCCAGCCTGCGATCGGCGCAGGTCTGGCCCTTCCTGGCCCTGGCTCTGCTGCTGCTGCTCCCCTTCCTCCACATCGAGCGGCGCGCCGCCAGCCCCATCGTGCACCTGCAGCTCTTCGGCACGCGCCAGTCAAGGCTGGCCAACACACTGGCCCTGGGAGCGGGCCTGGTCGAGGGCGGCCTGGTTTTCATCCCCGCCCTGTTGGTGGGGGCCTTCGCCGTGACGGAATCCAAGGCCAGCTTCATGCTGCTGCCGCTGGTGATGGCCATGGCCATCGGCTCGCCGCTCATCGGCCGCGCATTGGACCGCTGGGGGTCGAAGCTGGTCATCATCCTGGGAACCTCGCTGCTCAGCCTGGGCGGGGCGGTGCTCAGCCTGCCGCCGCTGACGCTGTTCTCCTTCTACCTGGCAGGCGCCTTCATCGGCGTCGGCCTATCGGCCATGCTGGGAGCGCCGCTGCGCTACATCATGATCCAGGAAGCGCCGGTTGCCGAACGCGCCTCCGCCCAGGCGTTGATCTCCATCCTGACCAAGGTCGGCCAGATGGTGAGCGGCACGCTCATCGGCGGGATCGCCGCCAGCTTTGGCGGCGGAGCCGGAGGCTATCTGGCCTCATACCGCTTCCTCACCGCCCTGACGCTGCTGCTGGTGCTGATCGCCCTGGGCCTCAAATCGCGCCGCCGCGAGCGGCAGGCGCTCGCGGCGGATCAGGCCGCCGCGCCAGGGCCATCATTGGGCAGGTGAACCTCGCCGCCCGCCTCCCGGGGCTGTGATTCTTCCGGCCTGGAGCCCACCGCATATGCGCGCCCTGCCGAAAGGCCGTCGGCGGCCGGCCGCGCCCGGGGGTTCTTCCCGGCGAAACCCTGGGCGCTTGCCCCGCCAGCCCTTCACCGACCACCGGCACCGCGCCGGACGGGCGGCATCCGACATGCCGTCCACGTCGTATAATGCAGGCATGGCCCGACGCTCTTCCGCCCCCAATCATGCCGGAGGGTATTCCTTCAATGTACAGATTGCTGCTCACGCTGCACAACATGAACCGCTGGGTCGTATTGGCCCTGGCTCTCTACGCCCTGGCGCGCGCCTATCGCGGCTGGCGCGGGGGGCGGAGCTGGACCCCCCGCGATCGGCAGGCGGGGTCGCTCTTCACGATTTTCATCGACCTCCAGTTGCTTCTCGGCCTGGCGCTCATCGGGCTGAGCCCTCTGATGCGCGCCGCGCTGCAGAATCTCAGGGGCGCCATGGCCGCCGACCAACTGCGCTTCTTCCTGGTCGAGCACACTCTACTCATGACCTTCGCCCTGGTGCTGGTACACGTGGGAAGCGCCCGCGCCCGCAAGGCCCCCCAAGACCAGCAGCGGCATCGTCTGGCGGCCATCTGGTACACCCTGGCCCTGCTGGTCATCGCCTTCGCCGTCCCCTGGTGGCGCCCCCTGCTGCGCGGCCTGGTATGAGCAAGAAGGAAGCGGCCCAGGTGAAGCGCTCCGGCACCAGAGAGCGGATCCTGGCCGTCGCCAGGCGCCTGTTCATGGAACAGGGCTATCGCGGGTTGTCCATGCGTGCCTTGGCCGAGACGGCGCACACCTCCAAGGCCTTGCTCTACTACTACTTCAAAGACAAAGAGGGGCTCTTCCTGGCCGTGCTCCAGGACTACCTGGCGCAGATGGAGCGTCTGATCCTCGAATCGCGCCGGCAGGGAGAAACTTGTCGCCAGCGGATCACCCTCTTGATCCAGGCCATCATGGCCCAGCCCGCCGAGCAGCGTGTCTCGATCCGCCTGGCCAGCCAGGAGTTGGTCCACCTCAGCGAAGACGCACGCCGCTCCTTCCGCAAGGCCTACCAGCGGCGATTCGTCCGTCGCCTGCAGGCCATGCTGCAGGAGGGGGTTGCCGCGGGCGAGCTGCGCCCCATCGACCCCAAGGTCATGACCTGGGCACTGCTGGGCATGCTTTATCCCTACTTCTACCCCGGCCACCGGTCGGAAGTGCGTCCGACACCTGACACCGTGGACCGGATCCTGGACATCTACTTCGAGGGCGTGTCCACCTAGCGTGACAGCGCCCCCAACGCCGAGGAAGCACCGTGATGACCGCTGAGACCAGAGACCCTTCGAACCGCAAACCCACCACGGACGGCTTTCGCTTCTTTTGCCCGATCCAGGTGCGCTATGGCGACCTTGACGCCCAGCGCCATGTGAACAACGCCAAATACTTCACCTACATGGAGCAGGCCCGCGTGGCCTATTTCAGCGAGCTGGGCCTATGGCAGGGCGATGATTTCGACGCCCTGGGGATCATCCTGGCCGAGGCCTCCTGCACTTACAAGGCCCCCATCACCCTGGGCCAGCAGGTGCGCGTCGGCGTGCGCGCCGCCCACCTGGGCAACAAGAGCCTGGAGCTCGTGTACTCCATCCAGGACGGCAGCGGGGCGCGCGAGTTCGCCACCGGCCGCTCGGTGCTGGTCACCTTCGATTACCGGCAGGGGAGCTCCATCCCCATCCCGCAGGCTTGGCGGCAGGCTATCGAAGCCTTTGAGGCCGGCTGACGCCTGTCCCGCTTGTCTTGCGGCGCGCTCGTCGCCTCATGATCCCCAGCCCGCCGCAACGAAGGGTTGCCGGCCCCTCCTCCTGAGTCAGCGCACGCCGACCCCAGGAGAAACGACCGCGGGCGCTCGCCCGGACCCTTCACCTTCGGCATCGCCGTCCGGATGGCGGCCCCGCGGATGGGAAGAGGGTGACCACCAGGGCACAGAGCCGCAGAGGCGGCGCGTCCGATTCGGCTCGAGGTCCTCCGCGCACGTTGGCCGCCGCCGGACGACTATGGTGTATCATGGGCGGGTGGAGCACCCGATCACCAAACTTCCAGGAGCACAGCTATGAAGTTCGACGCCAGCCTGCCCCCCACCTCCTTGCGCGCCATACCGGACATCGCCCGCGCCGCGGAGGCCATGGGTTTCGACGCGCTGTGGGCCACAGAGACCCAGCACGATCCCTTCCTGCCGCTGGCCCTGGCCGCCGAGCACAGCCAGCGTCTGCACCTGGGCACCGCGGTGGCCATCGCCTTCGCCCGCAGCCCTGCCACCCTGGCCTACACAGCCTGGGACCTGGCCGATGCCTCCGGCGGCCGCTTCATCCTGGGCCTGGGTACACAGGTGCGCGCCCACATCGAGCGGCGCTTCGGTATGCCCTGGCCCGATTCACCTGTGGGCAAGCTGCGCGAACTGGTGGCCGCGCTGCGCGCCTTCTGGCGGACCTGGCAGGAGGGCGAGCGACTCAACTTCCGCGGTGACTACTACAAACTCACCCTGATGACGCCCTTTTTCAACCCCGGGCCGATCCAACACCCCGACATCCCCATCTACCTGGCCGGCGTCAACACCGGCCTGTGTCGCCTGGCGGGGGAGGTGGCCGATGGCTTTCACGCCCACCCCTTCCACAGCCCCGAGTACCTGCGTCAGGTCGTGCGCCCCGCCATCGCCGAGGGCGCAGCCCGCGCCGGGCGCCAGTCCGAGGCCGTGCGCCTTTCGGTGACCGCTCTCGTGGTCACCCAGCCCGAGGAGACCGACTTCGTGCGCTCGCAGATCGCCTTCTACGCCTCCACCCCCTCCTACCGCCCCGTCATGGCACTGCACGGTTGGGGCGAGGTGGCCGACCGCCTGAAGGCCCTCTCGCGCCGCGGCGCCTGGGGCGAGATGGCCCAGCTCATCAGCGACGAGATGTTGGAGACCTTCGCCGTCGCGGCGCCTGAGGCCGAACTCGGCGCCGCGCTGCGCGCGCGCTATCAGGGTCTGGCCGACCGTCTGGCGCTCTACATCCCATTCCATCCGGGCAGCCGCGACGACCTGTGGCGCGCGGTGAAAGCGGGCCTGCAGGGCGCGGCATGATCCTCGTCGACGCCCATGAAGACCTGGCCTGGAACATGCTCACTTTCGGGCGCGATTACACGCGCTCGGCGGCCGAGACGCGCGCCCTGGAAGCAGGAACTGAGGCACCCACCCACAACGGCAACACCCTGCTCGGCTGGGAGGATTGGGTGCGCGGCCGCGTGGCTGTCGTTTTCGCCACGCTCTTCGCCGCGCCTGAGCGACGGCGAGTGGGCCCGTGGGAGACACTCTGCTACCGCGAGGCGGAAGAGGCCCACGAGCTGTACACGCGTCAACTCGAAACCTACCATCGTCTGGTCGACGCCCATCCAGACAAGTTCCGCCTCATTCTGAGCCGCTCCGACCTGGAGCAGGTGCTCGAAGGCTGGCGTGTGGATCCACCGATCGACCCGCGCGTAGGTCTCGTGGTGCTCATGGAGGGCGCCGACGGCGTGCGTGAGCCCGGGGAGCTGGAGGAATGGTTCCAACGCGGCGTACGCATCCTGGGCCCGGCCTGGGCCGGGACGCGCTACGCCGGCGGCACCGGCGACCCCGGCCCCTTCACCGATGAAGGCCTGGCCCTGCTGCAGGTCATGGCCGAATTGGGGATGATCCTGGATCTGAGCCACCTGGCCGAGCAGGCCGCCTTGCAGGCTCTGGATAGCTATCCGGGGCCGATTGTCGCCTCCCACTGCAACGCCCGCACCCTGATCCCCAACCCCAAGTATCCCGAGCGTCACCTGAGCGATGGCGCCATCCGCCTGCTGGCCGAGCGCGGGGGCGTGATCGGCATTGTGCCCTACAACCGATTCCTGGTGGGCGACTGGCGTCCTTCCGACGGCCGCGAAAGGATCGGGCTGGACATGGTGGTGGCCCAGATCGACCATATCTGCCAGATCGCGGGCGATGCGGCGCACGTGGGGCTGGGCACCGATTTCGACGGCGGCTTCGGCGTCGAGGCCGTCCCAACAGGCCTTGACACCGTGGCTGACCTGCGGTTAATTGGCGATGCGTTGCACGCGCGCGGCTACGCTCCCGAGGACGTGCAGGCCATCCTGGGAGACAACTGGCTGAATCTGCTGCGCGGCTCGCTTCCGGAGAGCTGAGGTCCATGCCTTCTCAACCGCTCACCCCTCGACAGGTGCGCTGGGCTCGTCGCTGGATGACCCTGGTGCTCATCGGGTTGTTGATCTTCGTCATCGGAGTCGAACCCGATCTGATCGGCATGGACCGCAGTCCAGTCATCGGCTTCGTCCAGGTAGGGGTATGGCTCACCGGGTTGGCGCTGCTGCTGCTGGGTGCCTACGGCACGGTGCGCGTCATCCGCAACGGCCTGCCCAACAGCCTGCGCGCCGAGGTGGGAATACGGCTCATCGCCACCGGCTACGTGGTGGCCACGGCCGCTTCCCTGGCCGATTTCATCGGCATCGGATCGCATCGCATCCCCGACCTCACCTTCGGCCCGCTGCAAGTCCTCGGGCTGTCGGTCGGCATCCTCACCAGCCTGCTCGGCGTGCTGCTGTATTGGCCGCGCAGCGAAGCCAGCGCGCGCCAGGATGCACCGCCCCCGCAGCCCGAGGGGCAGGACCAGGCACCCGGCTGAGCCTCGGCGCCGAAACGCTTTCTCGATTCCCCTCACTTCAACAATACGGAAGGCGGGGCCGTCCGCGTGTGTCCTGTTGACGCTGGCGTGAACGCCACAGACCGGCGCACTCACGAGGCGCGCCTTTGCAGGCAGCCCGGTGCGGCCTGCCGCCATGCTCGCGAATTCGGTATCGTGGCAGCTCTATGGCTTCGGGGTGGCCGGGGCCTCGGGGGTGGGCGTTGTCGGAGAGGTCTCCAGTGCAGGCTGCAGGAAGCGAACGTACCAGGAGTTGAGTGCACTCCGGCCCTCTTCATCCTCGCAGGGCGTCGCCTGCAGACCCGTCGCCTGCTCGCCTCCGTGGGCCACCTGCACGGCGTAGACCACGCCCTCCGCCATGGCGAAGTCGCCGTAGCCCGGCCTCACGTCCGATTTGAGGCCGGTGAAGAAGTGATCCTGGCCGGCGTCCCACAGCACCAGGACCTCCACGCCGGGCACGGGCTGACCGGCCGCATCGAAGACCTCCACCTGAATGAGCGGCTCGCGCAAGTCGGCCTCGCATAGCGCCTCTTTCGAGAGCAGTGCGAAAGGTGCCCCGGGCGTCGCAGTTGGGGCGCGCGTGGGGAGCGGAGTGCGGGTGGGCGTGGCGGTGCGCGTCGGGAAGGGCGAAGCGGGGCGTCCCGCCGGGGGGGTGCTGGAGGCGCCGACGAGGGGTGTCGCCGTGGATGCCAGGGGAGTGGGTCGTTCGCCCAACGCCGCCGCCAGCGCGGCCAGTGCCTGTACCTCGGCCTGCGGGCGGCCGCGCGCCAGGCGCTGCTGCGCCAGCGCTCCCAACTTCTCGGCCGGGTTGGCTTCGGGGATGAGGGCCAGGCGGGCACGCGCGCGCTGCAGATCGCCCGTCCCGGCGTACGCCGAGGCGATGAGAGCCAGGTAGTCCTCGCGAAAATCCTCCCGCAGCGAGGCCGGCGCCGTGTCCACGTACTCCACCGGGTCCACCACCCAGGCGTAATAGACCCCGCCCGCCGCGCCGAGCAGGAATCCCAACAGCAGCGGAAGCCAGCTCGCCCGCCTCATGGCCCGCCGATCTCCGCCGGCGCGGGCAAGGCCCGCAGCGCCACCGCCAGGTGGTTCAGGGTATCCAGATCGGTTCGGCTGAAGTCGTTCGCCACAGCGTATTCCAGCGCCTCAGCCACGTAGCTTTCGCCAGCCAGCGGGCCGAGCGCCGCCAGGCGCACCTGCGCCAGATCCAGATCACCATCGCCGCGATAAGCCTCGGCCACCATGAGGACGTAGTCCGTGCGGTAGTCGGCGCGCAGCGAATCCGGCGCCGTATCCACATAGCGCACCGGTCGCAGCAGCCAGCCGTAAATCAGGCCGGCCGTCAGGCCGAGCAGCACACCGATCAGCAGACGTCGAAGGGATGGCGACATCATCAATCCTCGTAGGTTGCCTGCGGGATTGTGCCACAGGAGGCCGCGCCTGGCAACGAGCGCGCACGGCCCCGGCCGTCGGAGCCGGGGCCGGCTATGCTATAATCGCCTGGTGCCGAAGGTGGGAGTCGAACCCACACTCCCGAAGGAACGCGATTTTGAGTCGCGCGCGTCTGCCAGTTCCGCCACTTCGGCGCCGTAGGGGAAGTATAGCCAAAGGGTTGCGGACGGTCAAGGCGAGCCCCTCACTCCCCTCCGGCGGGACGGAATCGGGCCTCTGGCAGCGCGATGCGACCGCCGGCGGAGCGACTATCATGACCCCTTCAAGGGAGACGACGGCCGCCCGTGTCGAGCGGATGCCCACGCCGCCATGGTGAGGATGCAGCCCGCTGGTGACGCACATCGTGCAGTTGGTGCGATTGGAGAAGCCCCTCGCAAGCCTGCTACCCTGACCCTTTAGACTCATCCATCGGAGAACCCGGAAACAGCATGAAACTAGGCATCATTGGATTGCCCGCTGCGGGCAAGACCACCGTCTTCAACGCGCTCACGGGGGAGAATCTGCCCACTGGCAGCTGGACCGGCGGGGCACAGGTGGAGGTCCACACAGCCGTGGTGGACGTCCCCGACCCGCGCCTGCAGGCGCTCAGCGCCCATTTTCACCCGCGCAAGACCACTCCCGCCAAGGTGACCTACGCCGACATCGGCGGCCTGACGGCCAAGGCCACCCGGGAGGGGCTCCCCGGTTCGCTGCTCAATCACCTGGAACAGATGGACGGGCTGCTGCACGTGGTGCGTGCCTTCGACGACCCCGGCGTGCCTCACCCCGCGGGCAGCGTCGATCCGGTGCGCGACCTGGCGACATTGGAGGCCGAGTTCCTGCTGCACGACATGCTGGTTGTGGAACGGCGCCTGCAGCGGCTCGATGAGGAGCGGCGCAAAGGGGCGCGCGATCGGGCCGAGATCGAGCGCGAGATGGCACTCTTCGATCGTCTCGACCAGGCCCTGAGCGAGGAGCGCCCGCTGCGCTCACTGGACCTGGCCGAGGAAGAGCAGCGCGCCCTCACCGGCTTCGGCCTGATCACCCGCAAGCCCGTGCTGGTGGTGGTGAACGTGGCCGAGGGACAGCCGGCGCCCGAATTGCCGTCCCTGGGTGAGGGGGTGCCGACCCTGGCTTTGCAGGGCAAGCTGGAGATGGAGATCGCCCAACTCCCACCGCAGGAGGCTGTCGCCTTCCTGGAGGAATACGGCATTGAGGAGCCTGGCCGCGTGCGCGTCATCCGCGCCTCCTACGCCCTGCTCGCATTGCAGTCCTTCTTCACCATCGGCGACGACGAAGTGCGGGCCTGGACGCTGCGGCTCGGGGCCACGGCTCTGGAGGCAGCGGACACCATCCACAGCGACCTGGCGCGCGGCTTCATCCGCGCCGAAGTCATCCAATGGGACGAACTGCTGGAACTCGGAGGGCTGCCAGAGGCGCGCGCCGCGGGCCGACTGCGGGTGGAGGGCAAGGACTACCGAGTACAGGATGGGGACGTGCTCCACGTCCGCTTCAACATATGACGATTCGAGGTGATCATGGCGACCAACGGTTTCGAACAAGGCCCCTGGAGCCTGGCGGACCTGTTCCCCGCACTGGACTCCCCCGCGCTGCAGCAGGCGCGCCAGGATCTGGAAGCTCAGGTGGAATCCTTCGAGGCACTGCGCCCGAAGCTCAGCGCAGACATGCCGCAGGAATCCTTGGCCCAGGTAATACAGCATTATGAGCAGATCCTGCGCCTGCTGTATCGGTTGACCTCCTTCGGCAGCCTCTCTTTCGCCGCCGACACCCAGGACCAGTCCGCCCAGACCTACCTGGCTCAGGCCCGGCAACTGGCGGCTGAGGTGGACAACCGCACCATGTTCTTCAAGCTGTGGTGGAAGAACCTGGATGACGAAGCAGCCGACCGGCTGATGGCAGCCGCCGGGGACGACCGCTACTTCCTGGAAGCCCTGCGTCTGGAGAAGCCCTATACCCTCAGCGAGCCCGAGGAGCGGGTGATCAACCTGAAGAACGTCAACGGGGTCCAGGCGCTGATCACGCTCTACGACTCCATCACCAACCGCTACACTTTCCGGCTGGAGGTGGAGGGGGAGGTGCGCGAGCTGACGCGCGGCGAGTTGAGCGTTTACGTGCGCCACCCCGACCCCCACCTGCGCGCCGCCGCCTACCAGGAGCTGCTGCGGGTGTACGAGAGCGATGCGCCCGTGCTGAGTCAGATCTATCAGGCCCGCGTGCGCGATTGGCGCAGCGAGCAGGTGGACCTGCGCGGTTTCGCCTCGCCCATCGCCGTGCGCAACCTGGCCAACGATATCCCTGACGAGGTGACGGACACCCTGCTGGAAGTCTGCCAGGCCAACGCCCCACTCTTCCAGCGCTTCTTCAAGCTCAAGGCCCGTTGGCTGGGGGTCGACCGCCTGCGGCGCTACGATCTTTACGCCCCCATGGCCAAAACCGAGAAAGAGGTCCCCTTCGAAGAGGGCGTGTCGCTGGTGCTGGACAGCTTCCGCCGCTTCGAGCCCCGGGTGGCCGAGCTCGCCCGGCGTGTTCTCGCCGAAGGGCACATGGACAGCGAGGTGCGCAAAGGCAAACGCTCAGGCGCGTTCTGTGCCACGGTCACGCCGGACCTCACGCCCTGGGTCCTGCTCTCCTATCAGCGCCGCGTCGAAGACGTGGCCACCATGGCCCACGAGCTGGGACACGCCATCCACAGCCTGCTGGCCGCCCATCACAGTGCCCTCACCCAGCACCCCTCGCTGCCTCTGGCTGAGACGGCCTCCACTTTCGGCGAGATGCTGCTGGTGGACCGCCTGCTGGAGCAGGACCCCGACCCCGAGTTGCAGCGGGCCCTGCTCTTCCGCCAGATGGACGACGCCTACGCCACCATTCAGCGCCAGTCCTTCTTCGCCCTCTTCGAGCGCCAGGCCCACGAGTTGATCCACCAGGGAGCCTCGGTGGACGACCTTTCGCAGGCGTATCTGAAGAACCTGGAGGAGCAATTCGGCGATTCGATGGAGCTGAGTGAAGACTTTCGCAATGAGTGGCTGGCCATCCCCCACTTCTACCACGTGCCCTTCTACGTCTACGCTTACGCCTTCGGCCAGTTGCTGGTGCTGGCGCTCTATCAGCAGTACCGCATCGAGGGGGAGGCCTTCAAGCCGCGCTACCTGGAGATCCTGGCCGCCGGCGGCTCCGATGCACCCATGCGCGTCCTGGAACGGGCGGGGATCGACGCACGCAAGGCTGATTTCTGGCAGGGAGGCTTCGACGTGCTGGCGGCCTCGCTGGAGCGCCTGGAGGCGCTTCCCTTCCCGGGCTGATCCTTCAGGGCCATCGGAGACTGCCGGGCGCCCGGGGCTTGATGCAGGGTCTTCAATCCTCCCGGAAGCTGAAGCTTCCGGGAATGTCATTTAATCCGGCGGCGCGGCCCGCAGCAGGCGCTGCGTCAGGCCGGATCCCAGCAGAGCAAGACCATCGGTGGGCAGGTAGTGATGCGCGGCGCCGTCGAAAAGGACCATCGCCCGGCTGGCGAAGTCCTCATCCCCGGGCCAGAGGACGACCGCCAGGCGCAGGCGCGGCAGGGGCTGAAAGGCGAAGGCCTGCGGCGCCAGGGTGGGCAGGGCCCATCCCCCCTGCGCGCGGCAGGCGGCCTCGAAGGCCTGGGGCATCTCACCGAAACGCCTTGCCAGGAGATCCCCGCTGTAGCCCTGAAAGGCCTGGTGATAGAACCCGCCGTCGGGGAGCTCGCGGAAGGAGATCCAGCGGTCCGCCAGCGGCGCGCCGTCGGCAGTGTGCAGGTAATAGAGCAGCATGGCCCGGTCGAAGACCGAGAGCAGCTCGCCCGTGGAGGCCGCCAGGGCACTCATCTCAGGCCAGGGGATGTGCACGGCCGCCCCCCAATAGTCAAGCTCCAGCCCCGCGTCTTCGCCCCGCGCACCCGCCAGCGCCGCCACGACATGCGGGTCGCGTTCCTTCAATCCACGGCGCAGCTCGTCCAGCCTGCGGGCCATGCTGGCCTCCCAGGCCTGGCGAGCATCCCGGGGGGTGCTGCCACCCCCGCCGCCGGCACGCTCCGTCAATCCCATCACATCAACCTCGCTGACAGACATCCATAAGGACCGGCAACCCGGGCAGGGCAGGCGGACGACGTTCCTGGAAGGAGTCATCCACCACCTGGCTCAGTCGCCGCTGATAAACTTGCCCAGGACGTTGCCGCCGATGCCCGCCGCGCCCTTCTTTTCACCCACCTGGGACTTGAGCCCCGCCAGGATGCGATCCGCCAGCCGCGAGAAGGGCAGACTTTGCAGGTAGACCTTGCCCGGGCCGGTCATGCTGGCCAGGAAAAGTCCTTCGCCTCCGAAGAGGGCGTTGCGGAAGCCGCCTACGAACTTGATGTCATACTGCACGGTGGGGGCGAAAGCCACCAGGCACCCGGTGTCCACGCGCAAGGTCTCGCCGGCTGCCAGCTCCTTCTCGATGATGGTGCCGCCACCGTGGACGAAGGCTAGGCCGTCGCCCTCCAGCCGCTGCAAGATGAAGCCCTCACCACCGAAAAGGCCGGCGCCCAGCTTCTTGGTAAAAGCGACTTCGATCTCAATGCCCTGCGCGGCGCAGAGGAAGGAATCCTTCTGGCACAGGAACTTGCCGCCCAGGGCCGTTAGGTCCAGCGGGACGATCTTGCCCGGATAGGGAGCAGCAAAGGCCACGCGCGACTTGCTCTGCGCGCGGTTCAGGAAAGTGGTGATGAAGAAGCTTTCCCCGGTGATCATGCGCTTGAAGCCTTTGAACAGGCCCCCACCGGTGGAAGTCTGCATCTCGATGCCGTCCTCCATGTAGGTCATGGTGCCGGCCTCAGCACGCACGCCCTCTCCGGGATCGAGTTCGATCTCCACCAGCTGCAGGTCGTCACCGAAGATTTGATAGTCGATCACGTCAGCCATAGCGCGGTCATCTCCTTACGGTTCAGGTTTGCTCGAAAGAGAAAGATACACGAGTGGTCCACTTTGTGGAAGTGCGGGGCAGGCGGCGACGGTTCTCAGCCAGCCTCTTTTTCGACATGCGATGCCGCCGGGCAGCGCCTGCGAGCGAACAAATGACCGTCGCGGACCGGGACGGTCAGCCCTCCAGGGGATGATGCTAGACGCCGTGCTGTCGGGCGATGCGCAGCAGCAGGGGCAGGTCCACGTTGCCGCCGCTGACGACGACGGCGATAGGCCCCTCCCCCGGACTCACTCGACCGGCGAGCAGAGCTGCGATGCCCACCGCCCCGCCGCCTTCCACCACCTGCCGGTGCTCGACCAGCGCGTAGACCATGGCGGCCGCGATCTCCTCCTCGGACACCAGGATCACCTCGTCCACCAGCCGCCTCACCAGATGGAAAGTGTGGTGATTCTCGGGGCCCAGCCCTCCCACCAGCGCGTCGGCCAGCGTCGGCTCCTCTTCCATTTCGACCGGCTTCCCAGCCTGCAGGCTGTGATACATGACCGGCGCGGCCTGCATGGACACGCCCACGACGCGAATACCCGCATCGGCAGCCTTCAGCGCCAGCGCCACGCCGCTGATCAGCCCGCCGCCCGAGAGCGGAACCAGCGCCGTCCCCATCTCTGGCAGGTCCTCCAGCAGTTCCAGACCAATGGTGCCCTGGCCGGCGATGATCTGCGGGTCGTCGAAGGGATGCACGTAGGTCAGGCCGCGCTCGCGCTGCAGCCGCAACGAGCGTTCCACGGATTCGTCGTAGCTTTCCCCGGCCTGGACCACCTCGGCTCCCAGGGCGCGAATGGCCTCCACTTTGTTGCGGGCCGTGCCGCGGGCGAGGCAGACCACGGCGCGCGTATCCATCGAACGCGCCGCGTGCGCCACGGCCCGCCCATGGTTGCCGGTGGACGCAGTGATCACACCGCGGGCGCGCGCCTGCTCCGAGAGCGCGGCCAGTTTGCTGAGCGCACCGCGCAACTTGAAGGAACCGGTGGCCTGCAGATTCTCGAGCTTCAGGTAGACCTGCCGGCCGACCCGGCGCGAGAGCCCCGGCGCCTTCACCAGCGGCGTGAGGCGCGCCAGCCCGGCAATGCGCCGCCGGGCCAGGTAGATATCACGCGGGGTGGGGTCTGCTGCGCGAGACATGGACCTCCAGAGGATGAGATCAACCATGGACTCCCGAAGTCCTGCAGACGTGGGAAGTCCAGGCAGAGGTGCCCTTATGGGTCAACGAACCTGTCCAGCAGCCAGCGGCGCACCAGGTGGCGCAGGCCCGGGCGCACCGCGGAAAACAGGTGATCGGCCTGCGGGAAGCGCACCCATTCCATCTGCGGAAGACGCTCCTGCAGGGGGAAGTAGTGCTCCGGTGGGAAATACTCGTCCCGGTCAGCGGTGGCCAGCAGAATCGGTCTGTCGCGCAGGCGCGACGCCAGGTCGGAGATGGCGGGCAGCGCCGCCCAATCAGCGAGCAGCGCCTCGCCCGAGGTGCCGTGCAGCGAGCGGGCGAAGTCCTGCGCCGCCTCTGCGGAAAGCGGCGCGCGACGGGGGTCCACCAGGGGCGAAAGGGCGACCACGGCCGCCACCTGCGGGGCCTCGGCCGCCGCCGCCAGCGCCGCCCAGCCGCCCAGGCTCATGCCCACCAGCGCCAGGCGCGCCGCGTCCACCAGGGGCTGCGCCGCCAGCCAGCTCAGCGCCGCCAGCGCGTCGGGCACCAGGTTCCCCAGGTGGTAATCGCCCTCAGAGCCCCAGCAGCCGCGGTAGTGGAAGTAGAGCACGTGGAAGCCCACCTGGCGCAGCGCGATGGCCAGGTCCAGGTTCTTCTCGTGACCGGGGATGCCGTGCAGCAGCACGACGGCCGGGCGCGGGCCTTCGCCTGCAGCGCGATAGAGACCGCCCAACAGGCGGCAGCCTTCGGATTCCAGGATCACACCATCCAGACCGGCGGCCGTCATGCCTCTTCCTCTTCTTCGCGGCCCAACATGCGTCCCAACAGACGCCCGCGCCTCGCGACGCCGGCCTGCGGCCTGGCCCTGCTGCGCAACGCCAACCCCAGCAGGCTCAGCGCCCCTCCCAGCAGCAGTGCTTCGAAGTAGAACTGGCCGCTCCAGAAGGTGATGGCGAACACCGTCAAGGCGATGAGCCCCAACAGGATGATCGCGTTCCCCAGACGATGTGCCATGAACGACCCTCTTGCCCGGCCCCCTGCGGGGTCGTGTGCGGCGCGCTGAGAAGCCCGCGCGCCTCAGGAGAGGTTGGGCCGCTGCCCCGACGCAGGGCGCAGCATGCTGCGCCCTGCGTCGACCCTCCTTGCCCCTGCGGCATGCACGATCAGCGGATCAGAGTCTGGACCTGCTCGTGCATGTAGAGCTGAAGATAGTAGTGGCCGCCGGCGTTCTTGCCCGAGGAGCCCGAGCCCTTCCAACCGCCGAAGGGCTGGAAGCCCGGCCATGCGCCGGTGGTCGCGCCCTGTGGCCGGTTGGCGTAGGTGACGCCGGCCTGGATGTTCTCGAAGAACCAGGCCGCCTCTTCTTCCGTGCCGTAGAAGCCCGCCGTCAATCCATACTGAGAGTCGTTGGCGAGTTTCATGGCCTGCTGCAGGCTGTTCACAGGGTGCACCATGGTGATGGGCAGGAACATCTCCTCCCGCCACAGGCGATGGTCGTGGGGCACGTCAGCGACGATGGTAGGCTGGCAATAGAAGCCCTTGCGCAGGTCGCCCTCAGTGACCACTCGGCCGCCGGTGAGGAAAGTTCCGGCCTGGGAGAGTTCTTCCGTGTAGCGCTTGAAGCTGCGATAGGCGCTGCGGTTGATCACCGGGCCCAGGAAGATGTGGCGCTCGGTGGGATCGCCGAGGGTGAGTTTCTCGGTGAGTTCGACGAGCATGCCGACCAGCCTGCGGTATGCAGGCCGTTCCACGTAAATGCGCGAGTTGGCCGAGCACTTCTGGCCCTGCAGGCCAAAGGCAGAGCGTATGATCCCGGTGGCCGCCCGCTCCAGGTCGGCGTGGCGCGAGACGATGGAGGGGTTCTTGCCGCCCATTTCCAGGATGGTCGGGCGCGGGTAGCGCCCCTTGGCAAATTGGGCGTAGATGCGCATACCCACATCGTAGGACCCGGTGAAGGTGATCCCGTCCACCCCGGGGTGGGTGATGAGTGTCTCGCCCACGGTGCGCCCGGGGCCAGTCACATAGTTGAAGACCCCCTCCGGGATACCGGCATCGCGAAAACACTCGGCCAGCAGGCGGGTGGTCCAGGGCGTATCGCTGGCCGGTTTCATGACGATGGTGTTGCCCGCCAGCAGCGCCGCGCCCGAAGGCCCGCCGGTGAGGGCGGCCGGAAAGTTGAAGGGGCTGATGACCACCCACACCCCGTACGGGCGCAAGACCGAGAGGTTGCGCGCCCGATAACCCTTAAGGGGATCCTTGCCCATCTGAACGATGAAACCGTTGTTGGCCTCCATCTGGTCGCAGGCGTAGCGGATGAGGTCAGCCGCCTCGGCGGCGTCTCCCAGCGCCTCCATGCGGTTCTTGCCCACCTCCAGGGAAAGCACCGCGCCGAACTCGTAGATGCGCCTGTCGATGAGGGCGGCCGCCCTGCGCAGCAGGCGCACCCGCTGGCGCCAGGGTGTGCGCGACCAGGCGGGGAAAGCTTTGCGGGCGGCGGCGATGGCACGTTCGGCGTGCTTCGCCTCGCCCTTCTGGAAGACGCCCAGCACCCAGTCGCGGTTGATGGGTGAGCGGTTCTCGAACTTCTCGCTGGCGCGCACTTCTTTGCCGCCGATGATCATGGGGATGTCCTTCCCCATCTCGCGCTTCACCTTGTTCAGGGCCCGCTCGTAGCGCGTGTGCAGCTCCTCGGGCGGGTTGAACATGGTGGCGTAGGTGAGCTTGAAGGCTCCACCCTGTTTCTTGGCCATGCCGGGGTCCTCCTGTCAGATCGCGTTGATCG
>JAJRUD010000099.1 GCA_024277995.1 Chloroflexota bacterium | reverse complement strand
GCCGACTGAGGTACACGCCGAGGTAAATACCTCCGACGGCCATCACAACCATACCGATCAGCCGCACGAAGAATTCAACGCTCATCAAGCCACCTCTAGAATCGCCACGGGGCGCACGCCCGGTTTCGGCGCCCGCCCCGCAACAGATCCCTCTGCCATCGATGCAAGTGGGCCGCGCAGGTCGCTGCAACACGGCACCCGCGCGATGTAGGACTTGGCAACAAGAATAAACAGAATGAAACCGGGCCCGCTGGCTCGATCAACCTTAATGAAGGCGCCGAAGCAGGCATAGCTATCATAACACGCCGCCCAAGAGCCTGTCAACGCGACCGTTTCCGCACCACGCCGCCGGCTTGCGGCCCCTTCCTTCCGCGGCATTCCGGCAGGGTTCGCCGGCCAGCGACGGACCCTGTCACAGGTCTCCTGCCGCATCCGAGCGTGCCGCATCGCCAGCCCGCGCGGAGGCGAACCGCGGGACGGCAACGAACCCCTTGACATCCCCGCCACGCCTGGTAGGATTTAGAACGGTTCTCACCTGAGAACTATTCTATCTTGCGGAGGACCTGCACGATGAACTCCACACACGTCGAAGATCGCGCACGACAGCTCGCCCAGGGCCTGAAGCAGGCCGGCCTGCGGCTCACACCGCAGCGCCTGTCCATCTGCCGCGCCCTGGCCGAGCGGAAGGACCATCCCACCGCCCAAGCACTCTACGAAACGCTTCAGAAATCCATGCCCACCCTGAGCCAGGCCACCGTCTACAACACCCTGGAAGCACTGGTGGAGCTGGGCCTGATCCAGGACCTGGGTGAGGCCGGCGACGGCGCCACGCACTACGACATCGATCCCAGGCCACACATCAATCTGGTATGCACCCGCTGCCATCGCATCGTCGACCTGAAAGAGCCGGCGCTGGATGGATTGGCCCAGCGCGCCGCCGCCCGCTCCGGCTATCAAGTCCTCGGGGCCCGCATCGTCTACTACGGGCTGTGCCCCGAGTGTCAGCACACCACTCAATAAGGAACCTCAGAACCATGGCAACACAGATGCGCACACTCACCTTCCCCATCCGTCCTCTCCCGACCCCCGAAGAGAAGCCCGACCGCTGGCGCAGACGCAGGTGCTACGGCCGCGGCCTGCATCAGACGCAGTTGCTCGTCGAAGCCCTGGGCCCGAACAAAGGCGTCCATCGCCTGGTCTTCGACCGCCAGGCCAGCACCGTGACGCTGGACGTGGACCCGGACCGCTTTTCGCTGGACGAGTTCAAAGGCCTGGCCCGCGAGCTCGGCCTGCACGTCACGGGCGAGGTCAACCACGTGGTGCTGGATCTCCCCGACGTGACGCGCACCATCCCGGCGCGCGCCATCGAGGAACGCCTCAAGGCGCTGCCCGGCGTGGCCAGCGCCAGGGTCAACCCCGTCGCGCACAGCGTGGTAGTCGAGTACCTGGAGGGCGCGCCCACCACCGCCGCCGACGTGATCGCCCAACTCAAGAGCTGGGGGCTGCGAGCGCGCGAGCTTTGGGCTCCCCCAGCCTGGTGGGCGCAGCACCGCCTGACGCTCTACACGCTCGTGGCCGGCCTGGCCCTGGCCGGCGCCTGGTCCGCCGAGCGGGTCGGCCTGCCTGCCTGGCTCTGGGGAGGGATGTACCTGCTGGCCTATCTCTCCGGCGGCGGCTTTGCCGCCCGCTCGGCCCTGGCCGCGCTGCGTCACCGCCAGATCGACGTGGACCTGCTGATGATCGTCGCCGCGCTGGGCGCGGCGCTCATCGGCCAATGGGCCGAGGGTGGCGTGCTGCTCTTCCTGTTCGCCCTGAGCAACGCCCTGGAACGCTACGCCATGGACCGCACGCGCCAGGCCATCCGTGCCCTGATGGACCTGCGCCCGGCACAGGCCCGCCTGGAGAGCCCCCAGGATGAACGCACCGTTCCCGTGGAGCAGCTTCAGGTAGGCGACGTGCTGATCGTGCGGCCTGGCGAAAAGCTGCCCGCCGACGGCCGCGTGCTGTCCGGCCAATCGGCGGTGGACCAGTCGGCCATCACCGGAGAGTCGATGCCTGTGCCGCGCGCGCCGGGCGACCCCGTCTTCGCCGGGAGCATCAACGGCGGCGGCGCCCTGAGGATCGAGGTCGCCCGGCCGGCCAGCGATTCCACCCTGGCGCGCATCATCCTGCTGGTGGAAGAGGCACAGAGCGAGCGCGCCCCGACCCAGAAGCGACTTGACGACCTGGAACAGCGCTACGCCACCGGTGTGATCATGGCCGCGGCCGCGGTGACCGTCCTGCCCCCGCTGCTCCTGGGCTGGACGTGGTCACAGGCCTTCTACCGGGCCATGACACTGCTGGTGGTGGCCTCGCCCTGCGCCCTGGTCATCTCGACTCCGGCCTCCATCCTCTCGGCCATCGCCGCCGGCGCCCGCAACGGGGTACTGTTCAAAGGCGGGGCGCACGTGGAAAAGTTGGCCGGCATCCGTACCTTCGCTTTCGACAAGACCGGGACGCTCACCGAAGGCAAGCCGCGTGTGACGGATATCCTCCCGCTCAACCCGCGCGAGGAAGAGGCGCTGCTCGCCCTGGCCGCTTCCGTCGAGGCTCAATCGGAACACCCGCTGGCCCAGGCCGTCGTGCAAGCCGCTCGCCGGCGAGAGCTGCCCCTGATGCCCGCAGAGGGTCTGCAGGCCGAGCCCGGCAAGGGTGTGGCGGCCAGGCTCCCGGCCCCGGCACGCACGGTCTACCTGGGCACGGCGCGCTACCTCACCGAAAAGGAGATCCCCGTCCCCAAGGCCTTGCAGGAGAGGGCTGAGGCACTGGAAGGCCAGGGCAAGACGCTGATCTTCATCGGCGAAGCACCCGCGGCAGCGGATCGCAGGTGCCTGGGAGCGATCGCCGTGGCCGACACCGTCCGTCCCGAGGCGGCCGAGACGGTGCGCGCCCTCAAGGCGGCCGGAGTGGAACGAGTCGTCATGCTCACCGGCGACAACCGCCCCGCCGCGCAGGCCATCGCAGCCGCGGCCGGGGTGGATGAAGTGCTGGCCGAACTGCTCCCCGAAGACAAGGTGCACCAGGTCAAACGGCTGACAGAAATTTACGGCGCGGTGGCCATGGTGGGCGACGGGGTCAACGACGCGCCGGCATTGGCTGCCGCCAGCCTGGGCATCGCCATGGGAGCGGAGGGCAGCGACGTGGCCCTGGAAACGGCCGACGTGGTGCTCATGGCCAGCGAACTGGCCAGGCTGCCCTATGCCGTGCAGCTCAGCCGCAAGGCGCAGCGTATCGTGCGCCAGAACCTGGTCATCTCCGTGATCGTCATCGCGCTGCTGTTGGTAAGCACCTTCTTCGACCTGGTGACCCTGCCGCTGGGTGTGGTGGGTCACGAGGGCAGCACCGTGGTGGTCGTGCTCAACGGCCTGCGCCTGCTGCGCCATCGCCCCCTCTGAGCAGCATGCCGGGCCGGCCCTGAAACCGGAGATCGGGTGTCCGCCTGACGCCCGGTCCCCGGTCCCTCACTCAAGGTTATGCGCTTCGGGTTCAGTCATTGCCGCCCTCTTCCTCCCGGCCGGTGGGATGGCAGCGCACGCAATTGGAGATGTTCCCGACGCCCTCGCTGCGGTGCTTGCGCGCGATCTTGTCGCGGTTGTGCTCATGACACCCATAACAGGTATAGCTCGTGAAAGCCTGCGGGTGGCAGGTGTCGCACGAAGACCGGCCACCGTGGTTGAGCGGAAACGTGTGGCCTCCGTTGAAGCTCGCCGGGCGCTAGGCCGTCGTGCTGTGGCAGCTCGCGCAGTCGACGCCGAAGAGACCGCGGTGGAAAGCCGGGTCTGCATGGCAGCTAGCGCAGGCCGAGGAGAGGCCCTGGAAGATGCCTGCCTGACGGCAGGCCTGGCAGGCCACGCGGCCATGGGCACCGGTCAACGGAAAGGCCAAGAGGTTGTGGTCAAATGAGACATCCTGCCAACGGGTGGGCGCGTGGCAGGCGTCGCAGTTCGCCCCAAAAGCGGCGGCATGCGCGTCATCGTCGGCGTGACAGTCGGAGCAGGTGGTGCCCAATTGCATCATCTGGCCATCGGCATGGCAATCGCGGCAGCCCGTTTCAGCGTGAGCCCCTATGAGCGGGAAGCGCGTCAGGTCGTGGTCGATGGTGGCCACCGGCCAGCCCAGCGGGCTGTGGCAGCTCTCGCAGCCGATTCCCAACCGCTGCTCGTGGGCATCGTCCTTGAGATGACAATCGGCACACTGTTGCGGTGTGGCGCGCAGGACCTCGAGCGTGTTGGCGTCGTCGTGACAGTCACCGCAGGCAGCCAGCTTATGCCTGCCCTGCAAGGAGAAGTCCTGGCGCTGGTGGTCGAAGGCGGCACCGTAGCTGTCGACCCCGTCGTGGCAATTCAGACAAGCCGGGCTGAAGGTGTTCATGTGCTCCAGGAGAAAAGCTCGCTCGATCTCGAGGTGGCAACGACGACAGGTATCGACCCGGAATCGATTGACGCTCTCCTGATGGCAGTTCTCGCAGGCGGCGATCGATGTCCCGGGCAGACTCTGGTGGGCCTGCAGCGAGAAACCGACGCTTTCGTGGGGGTAATCCACCAGATCGAAGCGCGTCAGCTCCGCATCGGGCCCTTCGTGATCTATATGGCAATCGCGGCAGGTGAACTCCTCGGGGAGGGAGCCGTGCAACATGGCGGAGCCCTCCATCTGCCGCCTCACCTGGGCATGACAGGCCAGGCAGCGGTCCTCCATTCGCTCTGCGCTCCAGAAGGGAGCATGGCAGCTCCCGCACTCGCGCCCCAACTCAACGTGGCTGGTCACACCGCCCAGCGCTTCCCCGCCGGCGACGGCGTTGAGCGGGCCCGGGCTGAAGATGGCGTTGCCCGAGGCCGCGGCGGCGATGGTCACCCCCAACGCGACGACGAGCCCGACGATCAAACTGGTGCCGGTCAGGCACCCCAGCGGTCGTTGCTTCACCAGTGTCGTATCTATCCTCCTCCCGACCATTGCCCCAGGGTCAGCGCGACAATGTCGCGTAGTACAGCGCCGCGCAGGCGTGTACGAAGGCCGCCAGGAAGAGGGCCATACCCAGCGGGATGTGCACGCTGTGCCACACGGCCAGCAACCTGCGCACGGCGGCCATGGAGGCGAGTTGCCGCCGCAGTTCGCTGCGCCGCAGCAGCAGCCGATCGACCTCGGCCATCCTGGCCTGCACCATGGCGCCGCCCCTGCGCAGCAGCCGGCGCCGCGCCTGGCGCTCGCGCCAGCCGGACAGCACCCGCCCCAGGACCAGGGAAAGTCCGGAACCCTGCCGCCGCGGTGCCAGCAGGGAGGCGCCCTCCTGACCCAGCCAGCGGCGCAGCTCGGCGTCGGCCTGCGCCAGCTGCACCTGGAGCACCTCCGCTTCCACGATGAGGCCGTCGGCGGTGCGCGGCACGGCGGTGTAGATATAGCGCCCCACGAAACCGCTGAGCACCACGATCCCCGTCATCAGCAGCACGACCCCCGCCAGGCCGCGGAAGCTCCAGGCCGCGTGCAGGAAGACCAGGTAGGGCCCCACGATCCCGGTGAATATGTGGAATTGCAGCCATTCACTCATGCGCCCCCAGCCGCGTCCCAGGGAGCGCTTGCGCAGGGAGTACAGCGTTTCCGTCGCCAGCATGAGTGTGAAGCCGAGCACACCCAGGGTGTGGCCCAGAAAGCCGCTGGCCGCCGGAACGCCCAGCCACATGACGAAGAACAGATACAGGGCGCTGATGACGACCACGGCCGCTCCCGCCAGGATCAGTTCACGGTTGCGCTGCAACGCGAGGCTCCTTCCATCGTTCCCAGTATTCGAGGATCAACGCGCACAGGTCCACCGACTCATGGAGCAGCCGCTCGCGGATGGGCGCGATGTCCACTTTGCAGCCGATCAGATCCTGCAGGGGCCGCGAGAGGGTCTGATCGCCCATGATCAGGGCCCCGACGATGTGCCGCCTGCCCACCAGGAGGCGCAGGCGGCTGCACGCTGCGCTGGCCTCCACGGCGAAGGCGTCCGGGCGATCGCGCCAGGTCTCGCTATCGCCGCGAGTGATGGTGACCAGGTCCTGGTCCTCCTCCGATTGCCCCACGGCCCCGATGATGGTCGTGGTCAGGCCGCCGATGCGGGTGACGTTAAATGGGACGCCCTTATGATAGGGGCGGGCCAGGCCGAGCATGTTGTCTGCCGCGGCTCGACCCTGTTCGAGAGCCACCCACCAGAGCGAGTCCAGCTTGTGTTCACCGCTTTGCGGGTCGTATACCTGAGCCACGTCCCCGGCCGCAAAGACCTCCTGGGCGCTGGTGCGCATGAACTCGTCCACCAGGATCCCGCGATCCACCGCCAGGCCGCCGGTGATGGCCAGTTCCAGCCGCGGCCGGATGCCGATGGCCGCAGCCACCATCTGACACTTGATCAGCCTGCCATGATTGGTCTCCACGGCATGCACGCGCCCCTTTCGGCCGTAAACCTCGAGGATCTGGGTCCGGCGATGGATGCGCACACCCCCATGCTCCAGGCGGCCTTCCACCAGACGCGATTCTACAGGGTCGAGCACCCTCCCCCAGTAGCGGTCGCGGCGCAACAGGTAGTGGGTCTCGACGCCGCGCGCCGCCAGCCCTTCAGCCAGCTCGAGGGCCGTGATGCCGCCGCCGACCACCACGGCCCGGCGTGCGCGTCGGGCCAGGCGCAGGATGCACCGGCAATCGGCCAACGTATCCAGGGTCACCACGCCTTCCAGGTCCATCCCCGGCACCTGCGGCCTGGCGGCACGCGCCCCCGTGGCCAGCAACAGGACGTCGTAGGGCAGTCGGGTGCCGTCGTGCAGGCCGACCAGGTGAGCGGCGGCGTCGATCCAGGTGGCGCGGGCATGCAGGCGCCTGATGCGCAGCTTCCGGAAGTGGTCCTTGGGGCGCGGGAAGAGCTGACCCTCGGGGATGTGACCCAGCAGCAGGTAGGCGAGGCCGGGGCGGGAATAGAAGGGGTGGGGCTCCTCGCCGACGAGCGTGATCTCCGCCCGCGGGTCTGTCAGACGCAGACGCTCGGCGGCAGCCATCCCCGCCGCGCCTGTGCCGATGATGAGATAGCGGCGCGTCATCTGCCGCCATCCACCGCGTCGAGCGTCAGCACAGAGCAGGCTTCGAAACGCAGCACGCCGCGCGGACAGCGCGCCACGCACTCTCCGCAGGTGATGCAGTGGCGGTCCGCGACGGGACGCCCCGAATGCGCGTGGGCGCGCACGTCGATGCCCAGCGGGCAGTTGTAGGAACAGATGCCGCACTGCACGCAACGCACGGCCTGCGGCACGACCTGAGCCTGGGCCAGTGCCTGGCGACGCTGCGCGTCACGCCGGAACAAATCGCTCAACCCCATGCAAGCTTCTCCATAGCCCGGACCGGGCGTCCCCCCGATGTAGGGTCGTGGAAATCACCCTATAGGTTACGCACTTAAGCCGAGAAAATGGTCCCGGTATGACTATTTTCCTATCTGGCGATTGACTCGCGATTGACGGGCTGGCCTCACTCGTGGTATCATCCGCCAGACTTCGGGCCGCCTGACACCTTTTGAGCGGTCCCGGTCTTTCATAGTGGAGGAGCCTAAGATCGGCGCATCAGAGTTTCGCATCAATGAAGCCATTCGCACGCAAGAAGTGCGTCTGATCGGGCCCGACGGCACCAACCTGGGTGTAGTCTCCACCAGCGAGGCGCTGCGGATCGCCCAAGAGGCCGGGCTGGACTTGGTCGAGGTCGCTCCCAATGCAGACCCACCAGTCTGCCGGGTGCTCGACTACGGCAAGTTCCTCTACGAGAAATCCAAGAAGGATCGTGAAGCGCGCCGGGCGCAGGCCAAGGTCGAGATCAAGGAGATCCGTCTGCGGCCGAAGACCTCCGAGCACCATCGATCCTTCAAGGTGCGCAACGCCCGCCGCTGGCTGCAGGAAGGCAAGAAGGTCCGCGTGCGGATCCGCTTCCGCGGCCGGGAGATCACCTATCCCGAGATCGCGCGGGGGGACCTGTCGAAGATTGCGGAGGAGCTCTCCGACGTCGGCGTGGTGGAACAGCACCCCACCATGGAAGGGCGCACGATGCTCATGACGCTGGCGCCGCTGAAGGCGAAGGAATAGCGCCCGCTTCCTGCACAATCCGAAATGTCTCCCCGCGGACGATGTGCTGTCCGCGGGGGTTGTCTGAAGGAAGGAGTACAGGCCGTGCCTCGCAAAAAGCAAAAGGGCAAGTTCAAACTCAAGACTCACAAGGCGACTGCCAAGCGCTTTCGCCTGACGGGGTCGGGCAAGCTGGTGCGCACCAAGGGCGGCAAGAGCCATCTGCGCCGCCGCACCTCAAAGCGCACGAAAGCCCTCTTCACGGAGATGATCCCGGTGAAGGGCAAGAGCATCATCAAGCGCGTGCGCCGGCTGGCCCCTTATCTGAACAAGTACCGCGCCAACCCCAACGCCCGCAGCGGCCAGTCCTGATCCTCTTTTCCAAGCGCGACCGTTGGGTGTATGCAACGGGCGTCCACGAGGCGCCGGCGCCCAGGGGCTCGCAGGAGCGTGAACCGTGGCACGAGTGAAGGGCGGGATCGTCACCCGCCG
>JAJRUD010000098.1 GCA_024277995.1 Chloroflexota bacterium | reverse complement strand
GACAGCCCCGGAGAGTGTGAACGTGAGAAGGGATTTTCGACAACGCAAGGACGATCGGGAAGAACTCGACGAGCGCGTCATCGACATCGCCCGGGTGGCCAAGGTGGTCAAGGGCGGCCGGCGCTTTGCCTTCCGCGTGACCGTGGTGGTGGGCGACAACAAGGGCCGGGTGGGCCTGGGCGTGGGCAAGGCGCGCGGTGTGCCGGATGCCATCCGCAAGGCGGCCGAGCGGGCGCGCAAAGACATGAAGCCCATCCCGCTCATCGGGACCACCATCCCGCATGAGTTGATCTCCAAGCACGGTGGGGCCAAGGTGCTGCTCAAGCCGGCCTCGCCTGGCACCGGTGTGATCGCCGGGGGCGCCGTACGCGCCGTGTTGGAAGCAGCCGGCGTGCGCGACATCCTGACTAAGTCCTTGGGCAGCCCCAACGTGCTCAACGTCGCCCGCGCCACGCTCCTGGGCCTGCGCTCTCTGACGCGTGTCGAGCAGGCGGCGGCCAGGCGCGGCAAGCCGCCGGCCGAATTGATGCCCTTCTGGGAGCGGAGGAAGCGCCATGGCTAAGAGCAAGGCGAAGACTCTGCGCATCACCCTGGTGCGCAGTCCCATCGGGTATTCCCTGCGCCAGAAGCGCACCGTGCGCGCCTTGGGGTTGCGCCGCATGCACCAGACGGTGGAGCAGGAAGACAGCCCGGTGATCCGGGGCATGATCTCCAAGGTGAGCCACCTGGTCAAGGTGGAGGAATAAGATGAAACTGCACGAACTCAAACCGCGCCCAGGCTCGCGCCGCCCGCGCAAGCGCGTCGGGCGGGGGATCGCTGCCGGCCAGGGCAAGACCGCCGGCCGCGGTACCAAGGGGCAGGGCGCCCGGTCCGGCAGCGGTGGCAAGCTCTATCACCAGGGCGGCAACCTGCCCTTCTTCCGCCGCCTGCCCTTCAAGCGCGGCTTCACCAATTTCCGCCGCGTCGAGTGGTATGAGGTCAACGTGGATCGCCTGGACCGCTTCGCGGCGGAGAGCGAGGTGACGCCGCAAGCGCTGGTCGAGGTCGGCGTGCTGCGGGACGCGGATAAGCCCGTGGTCCTGCTCGGTCGGGGCGAGATCTCCGTGCCGTTGAAGGTGCGTCTGCACCGGGTGACCAAAGGCGCCCGGGCCAAGATCGAAGCCGCCGGCGGCTCGGTCGAGCTGATTGAGGCCTAGGTCCTGAACTGGCCTAAAAGGAACCTGCGATGAAACGTTCGCTCTGGCGATTTCTCTGGATATCGGAGGACATCCGCAAGCGGCTGCTGATCACAGCCGCCCTGCTGGTGCTCTACCGGCTGGCCTCTCACGTCCCCGTTCCAGGCGTCAACCGCGAGGCCATCGCCGCGATGCTGCAGGCCGGGGGCAGCGGGCAGACGATCTTCAGCCTGCTCGACCTGCTCTCGGGCGGCACGGTGTCCACATTCTCCGTGTTGGCGATGGGTGTCTACCCCTACATCACGGCGCAGATCATCCTGCAGCTGCTGGTGCCGATCATCCCCGCGCTGCAGCAGCGCATGGAGGAGGACCCGCGCGAAGGCCAGAAGTGGATGGAGAAATGGACCTACTATCTGGCGGTGCCCATGGCGGCGCTGTCGGCGGTAGGCCAGATCCGGTTGTTCCAGCAATTCGCCACGCAGCTCCCCACCGGCGGTAGCATCCTGGCCTCGCCCTTTGGCCTCAATCTGCCGAGCATCACCACCATCCTCACCATGACCGCCGGCACCATGTTCGCCATCTGGCTGGGTGAGCTGATCTCCGAATACGGCATTCGCAATCAAGGGCTCTCGCTCATCATCTTCGCCGGCATCGTCGCGCGCATCCCGGCCAACCTGGGGCAGATTCTGGCCGACCAGGAGCAGCGCATCCCGTTGCTGATCTTCATGCTGGCGCTGATGGCACTCACCATCTTCGCCATCGTCTACGTGCAGGAGGGGCGGCGCAACGTGCCGGTGATGTACCCGGGCAGGCGCATGGGGAACCGCATGTCGATGCCCGTCAAGGGCACGCTGCCCTTGATGGTGAACATGGCCGGCATGATCCCGTTGATCTTCGCCCAATCCCTGCTGACCTTCCCCGCGGTGCTGGCGCAGTTCTTCGTCGGCTCGACCAACGAGACGGTACAGCGCATCGCCGTCTGGCTGCAAAACACCTTCGGCGGCATCAGTTCCACCTATTGGGTGCTCTACTTCCTGATGGTGGTGGCCTTCACCTTCTTCTATACCGACGTGCTCTTCGCGCAGCAGAACTACGGTGAGAATCTGAAGCGCTCCGGGGCGCAGATTCCGGGCGTCACCAAGGGTGCGCCGACACAGCGCTACCTGACACGCGTGCTGCGGCGCATCACGTTCCCCGGGGCTGTGTTCCTGGGCCTGGTGGCCATCATGCCCTTCCTGGTGGGCCTGGTCTACCCGATAGGCGGGCGCAACACGGGCATGCTGCTGGTCTCCTCGGCCGGCCTGCTCATCGTGGTGGGCGTGGTGCGCGATACCTATCGTTCCATCGAAGCCGAGCTGAAGCTGCGCGGCTACGATCAAGCACTGCTGGTGCGCTAGAGACGGGACCATGCCTACCTACGTCGTACTGCTGGGAGCGCCGGGAGCGGGCAAGGGGACGCAGGCGAAACGCCTCTCGCAGGCGCTGGGCCTGCCCCACATCTCGAGCGGAGACATCTTCCGCGAGAACCTGAAGAATCAGACCGAGCTGGGGGAGCTGGCGCGACAGTACATGGAACGCGGCGAGCTCGTCCCGGACGACGTTACCATCGCCATGATCCGCGAACGGCTCTCGCGACCCGACTGTGCACCGGGCGCCATCCTGGACGGTTTTCCCAGGACGCCGGCACAGGCTGAAGCTCTGGACAAAATGCTGCATGACTTCGGCGGCCAGATGGACGTGGTGCTCTACATCAAGGTCTCGCAGCAGGCGCTTATCGACCGCCTGGCGGGGCGCTGGATGTGCCGGGCGCACGGGCACATCTATCACGAGCGCTACAACCCGCCCAAGCAGCCCGGGATCTGCGACGTGGACGGCTCGGAGCTCTACCAGCGGGATGACGACAAGGCGGAGACGGTGAAGCATCGCATCGAGGTCTATCAGCGACAGACGGCGCCGCTCATCGCGTACTACCGGGAGCGCGGTCTGTTGGTCGACGTGGACGGAGAGCAGCCCATTGACGCCGTCACGGCGGCGCTTTTGGCCGCCGTGCCGCAGCGGGCGGAGTAGGGCATGCCCTGGAAGCGCGGTGTGGTGCTCAAGAGCCGGCGTGAGTTGATGCGCATGCGCGCAGCGGGGCGGGTCAACGCCCTGGCTCTGGCGGCGGCGGTGGCCGCGGTCCGCCCGGGCGTGACCACGGCCGAGCTGGACGCCGCAGCGGCCGAGGTGCTGCGCGAGCACGGCGCCAAGCCGGCCTTCCTGGGATATCCAGGGCCGTACCCGTACCCGGCAGTGACTACTGTCTGCGTGAACGAGGAGCTGGTGCACGGCATACCCGGGGAACGTCGTCTGAAGGAAGGCGACATCGTCAGCATCGACTGTGGGACGATCCTTGATGGCTACGTGGGCGATTCAGCCATCACCGTGCCGGTAGGGCGGGTTTCCGAGCAGGCGCAGCGGCTGATGGACGTGACGCTGGAGGCGCTGTGGGTCGGAGTCGCTCAGATGCGACCCGGCCGTCGCACGGGCGACGTGTCTGCGGCCATCCAGACCCATGTGGAAGCGCAGGGCTTCAACGTGGTGCGCGAGTACACCGGCCACGGCGTGGGGCGGCACATGCACGAAGATCCGCAGGTGCCCAACTACGGCACGGCGGGAACCGGCCTGCCGTTGCGCGCCGGGATGACCATCGCTCTGGAGCCGATGGTGCTGGCGGGATCGCCGCGCACGCGCGTGCTGCAGGACCAGTGGACGGTGGCCTCTGAGGATGGACGCCTGACGGCCCATTTCGAGCACACCGTGGCGGTGACCGAAGAAGGCCCGTGGGTGCTGACAGCTCTTGAGGCTCCAGACCTGGACGCCGTGGAAAAGCTTCAGTATAATTATTACTTTGCTGGCCGGTTCGAACCGGCCGCCAAGTCCTAAGGAGCGCGGTGACATGAAAGTATCATCCTCCGTGCGCAAGCGCTGTCCGAAGTGCAAGATCGTACGGCGCCGCGGCAAAGTGTATGTGATCTGCGAGAACCCGCGCCACAAACAGCGACAAGGGTAGAAGAATGGCACGTATCGAAGGCATCGACCTGCCGCGCAACAAACACATCGAGATCGGGCTGACCCATATCTATGGCATCGGCCGCAGCACTGCGCGCCGTGTGCTGGCCGAGACCGGCGTACGGCCCGACACGCGAGTGGCGGACCTGACCGAAGATCAAATCACGGCGCTGCGCGATTACATCGCGCAGAACCTCCACGTGGAGGGGGACCTGCGCCGTGAGGTTCAGATGAACATCAAGCGGCTGATAGAAATCGGCTGCTATCGTGGGCTGCGCCACCGCCGCGGGCTTCCCGTGCGCGGCCAGCGCACGCGCACCAACGCCCGCACGCGCAAGGGCCCGAAGAAGACCGTGGCCGGGCGCGGCCGCCGGCGGGGCACGAAGAAGAAGTAGCTGAACCGGCTCCGGCGGTGGGGCAGGCGGCAGGTCGGGCGGGGTTCCTTCCCCCCCAGCGGCTGTATCGACCTGCACCAAGCCATCGCCGCCGATCTGTGCAGCTTGAGAGGTAGGCAGGATCTATGGCACGCAGACAAGCACGTGGCACGCGGCGCAGCTCTCGCAAGACCAAGCGGACGCTCTCGCAAGGCAGGGCGTACGTGCATGCCACCTTCAACAACACCATCGTCACCATCACCGACCTGCAGGGCAACACGGTGGTCTGGAGCAGTGCCGGCACGGCGGGCTTCAAGGGCTCGCGCAAGAGCACGCCCTACGCCGCCCGCCTGGCAGCGGAGCAGGCCATCAACGCCGCCAAGGACCTGGGGCTGCAGGAAGTGGACGTGATGGTCAAGGGCCCGGGACCCGGCCGTGAGGCGGCCATCCGCGCCATCCAGGGGGCGGGGATCAAGGTGCGTTCCATCAGCGATGTGACGCCCATCCCGCACAATGGCTGCCGGCCGCCCAAGAAGCGCCGCGTCTAGAGGGCGTTCAGCGATCAGCCTTCAGCTCTTCTGCTGACCGCCGAGCGCTGAAGGCTGACTGCTGAACGCTTCAAGACAAGAACACCAGTCGACGAGAGCTCACGGCGAGAAGCCGATCGCTCCATACAGGGAAGGAACGCATGGCGAAGTACATCGGACCCGTTTGCAAGCTGTGCCGTCGGGAAGGCGAGAAGCTGTTCCTGAAGGGCCAGCGCTGCTTCACAGCGAAATGCGCCATCGAGCGCAAGGGGTACCCGCCTGGGGAGCATGGGCGTGATACCCGCTTCCGGCGGCGGCGCGTGTCGGATTACCAACGTCAGTTGCGCGCCAAGCAGAAGACACGGCGCGTCTACGGCATCCGCGAGCAGCAGTTCCGCCGCTATTACCGCGCCGCGCTCAAGCGCCGCGGCGTGACCGGCGAGAACCTGCTGCAGATACTCGAGCGACGCCTGGACAACGTGGTCTATCGCCTGGGCTTCGCCGAGAGCCGCGCCCAGGCACGCGTGCTCGTTACCCATGGGCACTTCAACGTCAACGGCCGCCGCACCGACATCCCCTCCATGCTCGTGCGAGCCGGGGATGTGATCGAGGTGCGCGACGGATCGCGCAAGCGCAAGTACTTCAAGGAACTGCGTGAGATCGCCGAGAAACACACGCCGCCGCGCTGGATGGAACGCGATCTGGAGGGGCTGCGCGGAAAGATCTTAGCCTTGCCGGAGCGACAGGACATCGACGCCAACATCAATGAGCAATTGATCATCGAGTTCTACTCGCGATAGGCGCGAGGGGCCGCGGCTGTGCAGCCCCGGCCAGTGGAGGGAAAGAGACGTGGCCGTAACCACCAGTAT
>JAJRUD010000097.1 GCA_024277995.1 Chloroflexota bacterium | reverse complement strand
TGCCCATCTTCAACCATGAGAACATGATCGCCCTGCAGCTCCCGGCGGGCGAACACCAGGTGACCTTCCGCTACGTGACGACGGCCATCCAGTGGCTCGGATGGGTCGTCACGGCGATCGCCGGGGGACTGCTGGCGCTGAGCCTGCTGAAGTATGCCGGGTTGAAGAGGTGGGTGTGGAGGGTATTGACCTGGTGATCCAGGAGAGAGCGCCCAGGCTGCTCCCCCCGTTCTGCCAATGGGGATCGCTCAGCCCGAAGGGAGCTGCCATCCGTGGCTGTGGTACGTTCTTGGTTGGCGGGCTTCCATGAGGGCCTTTCAGCGGCGTTCTCCATATGAGAAGCTTGGCTGCCTTTCAGCACGATCTGCGATAGGCGAAATGCGCGGTTTGACCCTCGCTCCAGGCTTGTGATAGAATGTACCCAATCTGCAAATAACCAGATGGCGCTTGCCATAATTGATCGGCCCGCGCCTTCGTCGCCGCGAGGTTTGGATGCCCACTGATTTCCTCCCCATCGCAGTCCTGATCGCCCTGGCGACGGTCCTCGCTTTCCTGGTGGTCCTCATCGGCCACCTCTTCGGTCCCCGCAGACCAACTGCCACCAAACTGGAACCCTACGAGTCAGGCATGCGTCCTTATGGCCCCGGCCAGCGGCGCATGCCGGTGCACTTCTATCTCGTCGCCATGCTCTTCATCCTCTTCGATGTGGAGATCGTATTCCTGCTGCCCTGGGCGGTGGTACTGCGCCAGCTGAGGCTCTTCGCGCTGATCGAGATGGTGGTCTTCATCGCCGTCCTGCTGGTCGGTTTCGTCTATGCGTGGAAGAAAGGGGCGTTGGAATGGGAGTAGAGGGCAAGCTGGGCCAGCTGGGCGTGGTGACCACCACGCTGGAGAAGATGGTCAATTGGGGGCGCACGCGCGCCATGTGGCCGATGCTCTTCGGCCTGGCCTGCTGCGCTATCGAGATGATGAGCGCCCAGGCCTCCAACTACGACATGAGCCGCTTCGGCATGGAGCTGATGCGCGCCAGCCCGCGTCAGAGCGACCTGATGATCGTCGCCGGGCGGGTCAGCCGCAAGATGGCCCCCGTCCTGCGGCGCCTCTACGACCAGATGCCCGATCCGAAATGGGTGGTCGCCATGGGCGATTGCTGCTCCTGCGGCGGCGTCTTCAACAACTATGCCATCGTGCCCGGCGTGGACGAGGTGGTGCCGGTGGACGTTTACGTGGCCGGCTGTCCGCCGCGCCCCGAGGCGCTCATCCACGGCGTCTTGAGCCTGCACGAGAAGATACAGGCGGAGAAGATCCGCGACTGGTCGTAAATCCAGACCCCACGTGCCCGGCTGCAGGGCTCTCCGTGCGGCCGGGCTGAGTGTGCCTGGGGCCGGGCAACCGGCCCCGATGATGGGAGCGAGGCATGGACACGGTAGAAGGAGCCGTAAGCGCACTGCGCCAGGCCCTGGGAGAGCAGGTGCTCTCCGTGGAGAGCTTCCGCGGCGAGACCACCGTGGTGGTGGCGCGCGAAGCCATCGTCGAGGCGGCACGTCTGCTGCGCGATGCCCCTGAGTTGCAGTTCAACCTGCTGGCGGCGCTCACGGCGGTCGATTATCTGCCCGAGGAGCCGCGCTTCGCGGTGGTCTACAAGTTTTACAGCCTGCCCAACAACCGCTTCCTGGGGCTGCGCGTACCCGTGCCCGGCGACGACCCTGAAGTGCCCACCATCGAGGGCGTCTTCCCCAACGCCAACTGGCACGAGCGCGAGGTCTACGACATGTTCGGCATCACCTTCAAGGGGCATTCCGACATGCGCCGCATCCTGATGCCCCACGATTGGGAGGGCCACCCCCTGCGCAAGGACTATCCCCTGGGGTACGAAGAAGTCCAGTTCACCTTCAACTTCGATGACATCGATCGCCGCAAGCGCTATGCCCGCGAGTGACGGGCGCCGAGCGGGCCGGGACGGTGTATATGTCGGAACCTGAAAAAGAACTGCCGGTCGATGAACTGAAGCACCTGGTGAGTGAGCGGGCGCTCACGGGTGAGACCATGGTGCTCAACATGGGGCCCCAGCACCCCAGCACTCACGGCGTGCTGCGCTTGCTGCTCGAGCTGGACGGCGAGGAAGTCATCAATTGCGTGCCCGACATCGGCTTCCTGCACACCGGCATCGAAAAGAACATGGAATCCAAGACCTACATGAAGGCCTTGGTCATGACCGACCGCATGGATTACCTGAACAACCTGGGCAACAACCTGGCCTATTGCCTGGCGGTCGAGAAACTGGTGGAGCTTGACGTGCCGCCGCGCGCCCAGGTGGCGCGAGTGATCCTGGCCGAACTGCAGCGCATCGCTTCGCACCTGGTCTGGCTGGGCACCCACGCGCTGGACCTGGCGGCCATGTCGCTTTTCCTGTACTGCTTCCGCGAGCGTGAGATCATCCTGGACATCTTCGAGATGTGCTCCGGGGCGCGCATGATGACCACTTACATCCGCCCCGGCGGACTGTGGCGCGATCTGCCGGACGGCTTCGAAGAGGCCGTGCGCGCTTTCCTTAAACTCATGCCGGGGCGCATCGATGATTACGAGGCGATGCTGGACAAGAACCCGCTGTGGCTCGACCGCACGCAGGGCATCGGCGTCGTCTCCGCCGAGCAGGCCCTGGGCTGGGGCCTGACGGGGCCTGCGCTGCGCGGCTCTGGCGTGGCGCTGGACTTCCGCAAGGCACAGCCTTACAGCGGCTACGAACTGTTCGATTTCGACGTGCCGGTAGGAAGCCGGGGCGACGTATACGACCGATACAAGGTGCGCATGGAAGAGATGCGCCAGTCCCTGCGCATCATCGAGCAGGCGCTGGAGGCGCTCCCTGCAGGACCCGTTCGCAGCAACAACCGCAAATTCGTCCCGCCGCCGCGCTCGGAGCTGGGCCACAGCATGGAGGCGCTGATCCACCACTTCAAGCTGTGGACGGAGGGCTTCTCAGCGCCCAAGGGCGCGGTCTACGTGGCCGTGGAATCGCCGCGCGGCGAGTTGGGATGTTATCTGGAGGGCGACGGCGGGCCGAAGCCCTACCGGGTGCACTTCCGCACCCCCAGCTTCGCCAGCATGCAGGTGCTGCCCGTGATGAGCAAGGGCCACCTGGTGGCCGATCTGGTGGCCATCATCGGCAGCGTCGACATCGTGCTGGGGGACGCGGACCGATAAGGGCGCAGCCCGAGGCCCCGGCGCGGGATATGGGGCGTGGGATTGTGGGCTCGAACCGCCGCCTCACCCAGCCTCTCCCAGGGGAATGAGGCCTCGCAGGGCGGCTTCGAGAGAAGATAACCGGCGCGCTTGCCGGGGGGAAGAGGCAGGCCCTGCTCCGGGGCCGGATCGTGGGGGGCGGAGCGTCATGGATGCAGCCGGGGACTGACCCGTGCAGGACCAAGTCCCTCGCAGGAGGAGTGCCGACCTTGCTCGCAGAGAAATATGCATCGGAAATCGAGCGCATCCTGGCCAAATACCCACCCGAGCACAAACGCTCGGCCGTGATGCCGTTGCTCTACCTGGCCCAGCGCGAGTACGGCCATGTGACGCAGGAGGCCATGCAAGAGGTGGCCGACATCCTTGGCCTGGATCGGACCGAGGTGGGCGCGCTGGTGGGTTTCTACACCCTGTACTACGACGAGGCCGAGGGAAAGTATCGCATTCAGGTCTGCACCGACCTGCCCTGCGCGCTGCGCGGGGCGGAGGAGTTCGCCGAGGCGCTGTGCGAGAACCTGGGCATCCGACTGGGTGAGACCACCCCCGATGGCCTGATCACCGTTGAGGCCGTCAAATGCCTGGCGGCCTGCGACAAGGCCCCCATGTTCCAGCTCCAGGAGCCGGAGGGTATCCACTACCACGAGGAACAGACGCTGGAATCGGCCCTGAAGCTGGTGGAAGAGCTGCGGCGGAGGGAGTCGCATGGCTGAGCACATCCTGCTGCGCCATCGGGACATCCCCGACATCGATCAGCTCGACGTTTACCTGGCCCACGGGGGCTTCGAGGCCTTGAAAAGTGCCGTCACGGGCAAGTCTCCGCAGGAGGTCATCGACATCGTCAAGGCCTCCGGGCTGCGCGGGCGCGGCGGGGCGGGTTTCCCCACCGGCGTCAAGTGGAGCTTCCTCAGCCCAGGAGTCTTCCCGCGCTACGTGGTGGCCAACGCCGACGAGTCCGAGCCCGGCACATTCAAGGACCGCGAGATCATGGAGCGCAACCCCTACCAGTTCCTGGAGGGGGTGGCCATCTGCGCCTATGCCGCCCAGGCGGCGACGGCTTACATCTATTGCCGCGGAGAGTTCTGGGACCTGGCCCACGAGCTGGAGCGCCATATCGAGGTCTTGCGCCAGCGCGGCCTGCTGGGGGAGAACCTCTTCGGGACCGATTTCGGGCTCGACATCCGCGTCCACCTGGGCGCCGGGGCCTACATTTGCGGCGAGGAGACGGCGCTGCTCTCCTCGCTGGAGGGTCGCCTGGGCCAGCCGCGCCTGCGCCCACCCTTCCCCGCCGCCGAAGGTCTCTACGCCAAACCCACGGTGGTCAACAACGTGGAGACGCTCACCAACCTGCCGCCCATTCTGGCGCGCGGGGCGGATTGGTATCGCTCCATCGGCACCGAGCGCAGCTCCGGGCCGAAGATCTTCTGCCTCTCGGGGCACATCGAACGCCCGGGGAACTATGAGCTGCCGCTGGGCACGACCTTCCGCGAACTGATCTTCGAGCACGGCGGGGGTGTGCGCGACGGAAAGGCCCTCAAGGCAATCCTGCCGGCCGGTGCCTCGGCCCCCATCCTGCTGGCCAGCGACGAGGTGCTCGACACGCCCATGGATTACGAGTCCCTCCCCAAGGTCGGTTCGGTGCTGGGCAGCGCCTCGGTCATCGTGGTGGACGAGACGGTGGACGTCGCCTGGCTGGCCTACAAGATCATCGACTTCTTCAAGCACGAGTCCTGCGGCAAGTGCACCCCCTGCCGAGAGGGAACCTACTGGCTGCACAGCATTCTGCGGCGCATCGAGCGCGGCGAAGGCCGGGCCGGGGACATCGATCTGCTTTACAGCGTGGCCCGGGCGATCCAGGGCAAGACCCTCTGTGCGTTGGGTGAGTTCGCCGCAGGCGAAATCGCCTCCGACGTCGAACGGTTCCGCGGCGACTTCGAAGCCCGCATCGTGGACGGAAAATGAGCGAGACGCTGGTAACCCTGACCATCGACGGCGTGGAAGTGACCGTGCCCAAGGGCACGCTGCTGGTGGATGCCGCCAAGCAGGTGGGGATCGAGATCCCCGTCTTCTGCTATCACCCCAAGCTAGAGCCGGCCGGCATGTGCCGCATGTGCCTGGTGGAGATCGGGCGCCCCAAGGTGGACCGGTCCACAGGTGAGGTGGTGCGCGACGAGAACGGCGACCCCGTCATCCAGTTCGGCCCCAAGCTGGAGACGGCCTGCACCACGCCCGTCGGCCAGGGCTGGGTGGTCAACGTGTCCAGCCCGCGCGCCGTGGAAGGCCGCAAGCAGATCGTCGAGTTCCTGCTGACTTCCCACCCGCTGGATTGCCCCATCTGCGACAAGGGCGGCGAGTGCGCGCTGCAGGACCAGACCATGGACCACGGCCCCGGCGAGAGCCGCTTCCTGTACGAGGACAAACAGCACC
>JAJRUD010000003.1 GCA_024277995.1 Chloroflexota bacterium | reverse complement strand
GAAATTCGACCAGATCGTACCCGCTGAGCGGAACGGCCAGATAATCGCTGATCTCCTCGGCCAGCTTCAAACTGCCTGAGCCGGCGAAGAGCTTGATGTCGCCGTATCCGTACATCGTTCCCATGTCAGCCCTCGCCCTCTCGTGCCGCCTGCCAGTCGCGGCGCAGTATGCCCATGATGAGCGTATCCCAATAGCGCCCCTCGAAATAATGATCCTCGCGCAGCCGTCCTTCCTCCTGAAAACCCACGCGCCGATAGACCTTGATCGCGCCTTCGTTGTAGGCGAACACCCGCAGGTAGATCCGGTTGAGGTTCAGCGTCTCGAATCCGTGCTGCAACAGCAGGCGCATGACCTCCGTGCCGTATCCCTTCCCCCAGTATCTCTTGTCTCCAATGCTGATGCCCACCTCCCCGCGACGGTCCTTCCAATTGATGCCCAGGAAGCCGCAGCTCCCCGCGTGCACCCATTGCTCTCCATCCAGCACGTCAATGGCCAGCGCCCGTTCAGCTGGCGGCTGCCGGAGCTGGCCTTCGTACCACTTCTCCTCATCCGCCTGGCTCATGGGAAGATGGGAAGTGAGGCCTCGGCGCACTTCGGGGTCGTTGAACCAGGCCACGAAGCGCGGCAGGTCCTCGCGCTCGACGGCCCGCAGCCGGACGCGCTCCCCTTGGATCATCCCTCATCCTGTTCTTCGAGCAGGCGCCTGATGGCCTCCGTCGGCGCGAGTTCGCGTGCCAGCACCTTCTGCACCACGGCATCGAAACGGCCATCCGGCTGCGCGCTCAGGAAACGCCGCATCAGATGCTCGCGCAGCAGAGCCTCCAGCTCAGAGCGCACCCTCGCCTCCTCCCGGGCGGCCATCTGGCCGCTGCCCAGGAGGTGGGATCGATGCTTGCCGATGGCCGCTGCCAGCTCGCCGATCCCCTCACCCCGGGTGGCCACGGTCGCCAATACGGGCGGGACCCACACCGCCTCCCCCTCCTCCTCCCTGGCCTGCGGATGGGCCAGGCGCAGCGCACTGCGCAGGGCACGCAGTGTGTTCTCCGCCCCGGGCAGGTCGGACTTGTTCACCACCAGCACGTCGGCGATCTCCAGGATACCGGCCTTGATGGCCTGCACGTCGTCTCCCAGACCGGGAGCATCGACGACTACCGTGGTATGGGCCGTGCGGGCGATGTCCACCTCGGCCTGGCCGGCGCCCACCGTTTCGATGATGATGATGTCGAACCCGGCCGCGTCCAGCGCCTCGACGATGGCTGCCGTGGCGCGCGCCACCCCGCCCAGGGCGCCCCGGCTGGCCATGCTGCGGATGAAAACGCCGCGGTCGCCGGCCAGATCTCGCATGCGGATGCGGTCACCCAGGATGGCGCCTCCGCTGAAGGGGCTGCTGGGGTCTACGGCCACGATGGCGACCGTAGGCGCCTCATCCCCCGCACGGCGCAGGTGCAGCGCAAGTTGATTGACCAGGGTGGATTTGCCCGTTCCCGGCGCTCCGGTTACACCCACGCGGTGGGCACGCCCGGTATGCGAATAGATCGCCGCCAGGGCTTCGAGCCCTTCCGGTGTCTCGTTTTCGATGAGGGTCAGCAGGCGAGCCAGGGCCAGGCGCTCTCCGTTCAATACGCGCTCCGCTAGGCTCATGTCCGCCCGCCTCACGCCCCTTCAGCCGCGGCGCGGCTGGCTTCACGGAAGGCTTTGATGATGGCCTCCGTGCTGGTTCCGGGGCCGAAGACGCCCGCCACGCCCGCCGCCTTCAAGGCCGGCACATCCTCATCGGGGATGATGCCCCCCACCAGCACAGGGACGTGCCCCTGGCCCTGGGCGCGCAGCAGTTCCAGCACTCGCGGCACCAGGGCCATATGCGCCCCCGAAAGGATGGAGAGCCCGATGGCGTCCACGTCCTCCTGCAGGGCGGCCTCGGCGATCATCTCCGGCGTCTGGCGCAGGCCGGTGTAGATCACCTCCATGCCCGCGTCGCGCAGGGCGCGGGCGATTACCTTGGCGCCGCGATCGTGCCCGTCCAAACCGGGCTTGGCGATGAGCACGCGCAGGGGTTTCTCAGGCATTTGCTTCCCTCAGGGCTGTCGGGGTTCTCCGAGCGCGATTATACACCAGGCGCCGGATTAGGCCTGCCAGCCTGGCATGTCATTGCTGCAAAAGTCCCCGGCCGTACCGCATCAAGGGCACGTTGCAAGGATAGGCAATGTAGCGCAGACAACTAGCATCGCGCCCTGAGAGACCACCCAGACAGGGAATCTAAACCTCCAGGCGCATCATGCCCATGGCCTCCCGCACCAACGCCATGGTTTCGCTGGCCTCCCGGCACATGCGCCGCGTTCCCTCGATCAGCACCTCGTCCACCATGGCGGGGTCGGCCTCGTATTCGGCGCGCCGCGCGCGGATGGGCTCCAGGAATGCGTTCAGGGCGCGGGCCAGCTTCTTCTTCACTTCCACGTCGCCCACCTTGCCTTTGCGGTAGCGGTCCTTCAGTTCCCGCACCTCCTCCTGATCGGGGTTGAAGGCGTCGTGGTAAATAAAGACCGGGTTGCCCTCCACGCGGCCGGGCACGTCAGCCCGCACACGCTTGGGGTCGGTATACATGCGCATCACCTTCCGCGTCACCGTCTCGGCGTCATCGCTCAGGAAGATGGCGTTGTTGAGCGATTTGCTCATCTTGGCCTGGCCGTCGATCCCCACCAATGTGGGTACTTCGCCGATGAGCGCCTCCGGGATGGGGAAGACCTCGTCGTACATCCGGTTGAAGCGCCTGGCGATCTCGCGCGTCACCTCCACGTGCGCCTCGTTGTCCTTGCCCACCGGCACCAGAGTGGCCCGCGGCAGCAGGATGTCTGCCGCCTGCAGCACCGGATAGCCCAGCAGTCCGAAGGGCATGGTCTCCAGATTGGCGGCGCGCGCCATGTCCTTCAGGCTGGGCACCCGCTCCAGCCGGGGCACCGTGACCAGCATTTCGAAGATCAGATTCAGTTCGTAGGTCTCGGGGACCGCCGATTGCAGGAAGATCACGCTGCGCTCGGGGTCGATGCCCACCGCCAGGTAATCGAGCACCAGGCTGCGCACGTTGTCCTGAATGGACAGGATGGCATTCTTGTCGGGACGCGTGGTCAGCGTGTGCAAATCGGCGATGATGAAGAAGCACTCGTAGTCCTCCTGCAGCGCGACGCGGTTTTTCAGCGAGCCCACGTAGTGGCCGAGATGCAGCGGCCCCGTGGGCCGATCCCCCGTCAGGATACGGCCTTTGACCTCGCTCATGAAACATCCTCCTCTGCGGCTTGTATGCAATGCAAACGCCCGTCCCCACGGGGACGGGCGGGTAGCCCGCGGTGCCACCCCGCTTAGGCCAGGCCCGCTCTCATATTGCCCACCGGTGGCGCGGCGGGCGCGGGCCGACCTCTCTCAACCGGGCGAAGCCCGTTGCCTGGATAACGGGGGCAAATCCGGCTCAGGCTACTGGCGCCCGATCAGGATCAAACACCCGATCGGGCCGTTCGCCCTGCAGCTCCGAGGCCCATTCAGCGCCGGCGTGCGGTCGGGGATTCCAGCCTCCCCCGCTCTCTGGTCCGCCGTTTCGGCGCTTACTCGCCCTCTTCACAGCTTTTGGCGCTCTCGCTTGTGCTTGACGTCATTATAGGGAGGCGGGGACCGCATGTCAACGCGCCGCCCCCGCCGTCCTTCGATCGCACGGTCTCGCGGGGGTCTTCACAGGCCTCTAGCGCGGGCCGATTCGCGTGGCCCACAGTCCTCAGAGACGAAAATTGACACTTCCGGCCCACTTATGGTATAGTCCCGCAACAACCGCATAGCCCCTGAGCGCTCTTATCCAGAGAGGTGGAGGGACCGGCCCTGTGAAGCCTCGGCAACCTACTGGGAGCACGCTCCCCGTGTGGTGCCAATTCCGGCAGACGGAGTGTCTGGAAGATGAGAGGGTGGCCGATGCAGCAAGCATTGCCCCTTCTCGGAACTGGAAGGGGCAGACATATTTAACGAGGAGGTTGCTGAATGAGCACCACCTTCATGACCTCGCCACGCTTGCTGTTCACCTCCGAGTCGGTCACCGAGGGGCACCCCGACAAGCTGTGTGACCAGATCTCCGATGCCGTGCTGGACGCCTGCCTGGAGCAGGATCCACTCTCGCGCGTGGCGTGCGAGGCGGCCGCCAAGACGGGATTCGTGATCCTATTGGGTGAGATCACCACCCACGCCCAGATCAACTACGACGAACTGGTGCGCAAGGTCGTGGCGGACATAGGCTACGACGACAGCGCCAAGGGCTTCGACGGCACCACCTGCGGCGTGCAGGTGGCCATCGCCCGCCAGAGCCCCGACATCGCGCAGGGGGTCGACTCGGCCCTGGAAACGCGCACGGCCGACGTCAGCGATGAGGAAGTGGAGAAGATCGGCGCTGGCGATCAGGGCATGATGTTCGGCTTCGCCTGCAACGAGACCGAGACGCTCATGCCCATGCCCATCCACCTGGCGCATAAGCTGACCCGCCGCCTGGCCGAAGTGCGCAAATCGGGCACGCTCCCCTGGCTGCGCCCGGATGGCAAGAGTCAGGTGACCGTCGAATATAGCTACGGCCGCCCTAAGCGCGTCGATACCGTGCTCATCAGCACCCAGCACGCGCCCGAGGTCTCCCAGGAGGAGATCCGCCGCAGCGTCATCGAGCACGTCATCGACGCCGTGCTGCCTCCGGATCTGGTGGACGACGACCTGAAGATCTTCATCAACCCCACCGGGCGCTTCGTCATCGGCGGGCCGCTCGGTGACGCCGGCCTGACGGGCCGCAAAATCATCGTCGACACCTACGGTGGCATGGGGCGCCATGGCGGCGGCTGCTTCAGCGGCAAGGACGCCACCAAGGTGGATCGCTCCGGCGCCTACGCCGCGCGCTGGGTCGCCAAGCACGTCGTCGCCGCCGGCCTGGCCGATCGCTGCGAGATCCAGGTCGCCTACGCCATCGGCGTGGCGCACCCGCTCTCGGTCAACGTGGAAACCTTCGGCACCGGGCGCCTGCCCGACCAACAGATCGCGCGCCTGATCCGCGAGCTCTTCGACCTGCGGCCCGGCGCCATCATCCGCGACCTGGGCCTGCGTCGGCCGCTGTATCGACCCGTCGCCGCCTACGGCCACTTCGGCCGCGATGACCTGGACCTGCCCTGGGAACGCCTCGACCGCCTGCAGGACCTCAAGGCGGCGGCCGGCATCGTCGAAGGCGCGGCCGAAACCGCCTGACCCCTACACCCCCACCGACCCCAAGACCTGACGGGCCCTCCAAGCCCGTCAGGTTCCTTTTCCCATTGCCCGCTCCCTCCGCTCCCTTGCTCCCCTGCTCTGTCCGCCCAGGCCCTCTGTGCAATCCGTGGCCCCAGCCTCATCCGCGCAATCCGCGTTCCTCCCGTCGCCCCCCTGCTCCCCCGCATCCCGCGCTCCCCCGCCCTCTCCTCCCCCATGCCCCCCGCTTCCCCGCTCCCTCGCCCCATTGCCCCCTGCCCCCATGCTCTGCCCCCCCCCCCAGGCCATCTGTGCAACCTGTGCAATCCGCGGCCGCTGTCCAATCTGTGGCCCTTTTTTGACACCCCACCTCGATTGCCGTATAATCCGGACATGATCTCGATCCTGTACCCGGCCCCAGCCCCGAACACGGAGACCTGCATTACCCGCTGGTCTGGCTGAGGCTGCCTGAGCGAACAGCAGAGAAGCGCCGGCTTCCCCAGATCGGACGGGAAGCCGCCTTTTCTTTTGGGCGCCGGACGGGAAACGAAACATGGACCTTGCTGAACTCACAGCCGAGATGCATCGCTTCGTGGAGTCCAAGGGCTGGTACGCCGCCGACAGCCCCCGCCCGCAGACTCCGCGCAACCTGGCCATATCCCTCGTCCTTGAAGCGGCCGAGGTCCTGGAAATGTATCAGTGGTCGGAGACCCCGCCCGACGACGACCGGCTGGCCGGCGAGCTGGCCGACGTAGGCCTGTACCTGCTGCAGCTGGCAAGCATCGCCGGCGTCGATCTGGAACAGGCCATCCTGGACAAACTGCGGACGAACTACCGCCGAACGTGGTAAAGCCGTGAAGATCCTGGCGTTGAGCGACCAGATGGTATCTTTCATCTACAGCCCTCTGGTGCGCGAGCGCTTCGCCGATGTGGACCTGATCATCGGATGCGGCGACCTGCCGGCGGTGTACCTGGAGTACGTGGTGACGCTGCTGAACGTGCCCATGGTCTATGTGCCTGGCAATCACGACCCCGACGACTACCGTGCGGAAGGCGGTGAGGACCTGGATGGCCGGATGACGAAGGTCGGCGGCTTCTCCTTCCTCGGGTTGGGCGGCAGTCCGCGCTACAAACCTCGCGGCCGCCATCAGCACACCGAACTGCAAATGGCGCTGCGCGTGTACCGTTGGCTCCCCAGGCTGACCCTGCGCCGCCTGCTGCGAGGCAGGGGCTTCGACGTGCTGGTCACGCACGCACCGCCGCGCGGCGTCCACGACGGGCAGGATCAGGCGCATCTCGGCTTCAAGGCCTTCCACACCCTGCTGCGCGTGGCCAGGCCGACCCTCATGCTCCACGGCCACCATCACGTACTGCGCAACCTGGTGCCCACCGAAAGCCAGGTGGAGGATACACGCGTCATCAACGTCTTCCCATATCGCGTGATCGAGCTTCCGGAGCCGTCATGAGCGAGTTGGACCTCCATTCGGCCTCCGACTTCCGACGGGCGCGAGCCCAGGCCTTCTTGAACAGGGTCTGGTCCCTGTTGTCAGGCCGCTCGCGCAAGCTGCTCGCCTTCGATGAGGTGCGCGAGAAGCTGCGCCTGGGCGGCCCGATCTATCGCGGCCTGCAGGCCATCCCGCTGTCCAGGATCGTGGGCAGCGTCAACCGCTACCGCGACTTCGACCGTTTCTTCCTGCCCACCCAATCCCACACCCAGGAGCGCTGGCGGCGCATCAACCGCGCCTGGTACCGGGATGAATACCTGCCACCCGTACTGCTATACAAGGTGGGCGAGGTCTATTTCGTGATCGACGGCAACCACCGCGTTTCCGTGGCGCGCGCCCGCGGGCAGAAGTACATCGATGCCGAGGTGCGCGAGTGCGAGACGCGCGTGCCGCTGAGCGAAGCCATCGGTCCTGAGGAATTGGAGCGGTTGGGCGCGCGCGCGGAATTCCTGCAGCGCACCCGACTCGACGAGGTGCGCCCCGAGGCCCACGTCGAGAGCACCATCCTGGGGGGTTACGACCGATTGGTGGAGCACATCGCCGTGCATCGCTATTTCATGGGACTCGAAGCCGGCCGCGAGATACCCGTGGACGAAGCCGTGGCACATTGGTACGACGCGTTGTACAAACCTGTAGCCGAGGTGATTGAGCGATCGGGGATCCTGCAAGCTTTCCCGGGACGTACCGTAACCGATCTCTACCTGTGGGTCATGGACCACCTGCACTTCCTGCGCGAGCGGCTGGGCGACGACGGCTTGACGCCCGACAAGGCGGCGGAGGATTTCGTGCGCACACTCAAGGACGGTGACGATCCATGAATCGAACCGCCAACGCGCCCGACAGGACCTCGTGGCCCTGGCCTTTCACGCTGGCCGATCTCACCGCCGGTCTGCGGCGGCGCTTCCACGACACATCGATCGCTGTCCGCGAGGTGGAACCCGTCACCATGCACGCACGCCGCCCGGCCATCGGCCGCCTGCGCGCCCTGCGCGTCGTCTACCAGGGCCGCGCCGGACAGGACAGCTGCCAGCTGGTCGTGAAAGAGCCGCGCGGCACAACGCGCACCGGCCTGGCCGGCGCCGGGCGCCGCGAGGTCGGTGTCTACCAGATGCTGGCGCCCCAGCTGCCCATGGACACCCCGGCGCTCATCGCCGGCTCGCCGAGCGGCGATTGGCTCCTGCTGGAGGCCTTCCACTCCGCCCGTGAACCCGACCAGTGGCAGGTCGAGGATTATCGGCAGGCGGTGGACGCCCTGGCTGATCTGCACGATCGCTTCTGGGGCCTGGGCGAGGACCTGGCAGCTTTCCCGTGGCTCTCGCGCCCGCTGGAGGCCGATTTCGAAGTGCACGTGACCGCCGCCGCCCACGCCATCGAGCGCGTCGTTCACGACGGGCAGCCCGAGCCGCTGGCGCGCGCGCCGCAGCGCATGCGCGTCCTGGCGCGGCTGGTGGGAGAAGCCGAACGAGTCGTCGGCCCCCTGCGCCGACAACCCGCCACCCTGCTGCACGGCGACTACTGGCCCGGGAACATCGCCAGCCTGCAGGATGGACGACAACTGGTGTACGACTGGCAGCTGGCCGCCGTCGGGCCGGCCGTGCTCGACCTGCTGGTATTCGTGAACAAGAGCCTGTGGTGGTTCGGGGACGCCATGCCCCTTTCCGCAGTGGATCTTATCGATCGCTATCGGACCATCCTGCAGGCGCGCACGGGCATCTCCTGGCAGGAGCCAGTATGGCTGGAGCTGTGGGACCACGCGCTCATGTGGCGCTTCCTACAGGAATGGGTTGATCTGCTGGCCGCTTCCCCCGACCCGCTGCTCCAGACGCGCGCCGAGCAGTTGGATCGGGTCTGGCTGGACCCCGTCGCGCAGGCCGTGGCGCGCCGCCTGGGAGAGGGCTGAGATGAATCAGAAACACGTGGTGAGCGTCTTTGGCGGCGCTTCGCCGCAACCCGGGAGCCGAGCCTTCGCCGAGGCCGAAGCCCTTGGCCGCGCCCTGGCGCAAGAGGGCTACGCGGTGGCCACCGGCGGCTACGTCGGCACGATGGAAGCGGTGAGCAAGGGCGCGGCGCAGGCCGGGGGGCACGTCATCGGCGCAACCTGCGAACAGATCGAGCGCTGGCGCGGCGTGCGTCCCAACCCTTGGATCACCGAGCAACAGCATTTCCAGAGCCTGCACGAGCGCGTGCTGGCCCTGATCAGACTCGGCGACGCCCTGCTCGCCCTGCCCGGCGGCCTGGGCACGCTCTCCGAGATCGCGCTGGCGTGGTCTCTGCTCCAAACGGGCGAGATCAGCCCGCGCCCGTTGGTGCTGATCGGAAAGGGCTGGCGCCGCACCTTCGACGCCTTCATCGCCTCGGCCGACGGATACCTCTCTCCCGCCGACCTGCGCCTGCTCACTTTCACCGCCGATGCCGAGGAGGCGTTGCGGCTGCTGCGCGCCCACTTCCGCCGGCCCGCCCGCGCCGGCTTGGAATCCAGCGACAAATCCTGATATAAGGGGAGTTCTTATGGCTGATCAACGATTGCCCTCACGTTCGGAAAACTTCGCCGACTGGTACAACCAGGTGGTGCTGCGCGCCGAGCTGGCGGATTACGCGCCCGTGCGCGGCTGCATGGTCATCCGCCCTTACGGCTGGGCCCTGTGGGAGAATATTCGCGACACCCTCGACCGGCGCTTCAAGGCCACCGGCCACGTCAACGCCGCCTTCCCGCTCTTCATCCCCATGAGCTTCCTGGAGCGCGAGCAGGAACACGTGGAAGGCTTTTCGCCAGAACTGGCCGTCGTGACCATCGGCGGCGGCCAGGAACTGGAAGAGCCCCTGGTGGTACGCCCCACCTCCGAGACCATCATCGGGCACATGTACGCCAAGTGGATCAAGTCCTACCGCGATCTTCCGGTCCTGATCAACCTGTGGAACAGCGTGGTCCGTTGGGAGATGCGCACCAAGCTCTTCCTGCGCACCACCGAGTTCTACTGGCAGGAGGGGCACACGGCCCACGCCACGGCAGAGGAGGCCGAGGCCGAGACCCTGCAGATGCTCGACATCTATGCCGATTTCGCTGAGAGAGAAGCCGCCGTGCCGGTGATCAGGGGGCGCAAGAGCCAGAGCGAGAAGTTCGCCGGCGCCGTGCATTCCTACACCATCGAAGCCATGATGGGCGACAGACGCGCCCTGCAATCCGGCACATCCCACAACCTGGGCCAGAACTTCGCCAAAGCCTTCGAGATCCGCTATCTGGACCAGAACAACGAGCTGCAGTACTGCTGGACGACGTCCTGGGGGCTATCGACGCGCTTCATCGGCGCCATCATCATGGTCCACGGCGACGATCAGGGCTTGATCCTGCCGCCGCGCCTGGCGCCGCATCAGGTGGTGGTGGTGCCCATTTTCCGTTCCGAAGAGGAAAAGAGCACCGTCATGGAGACCGTCGAACGTCTGGCGCAGCAGCTTGGCGAGCGTTTCCGGGTATATGTCGACCGGCGTGAGGGGCTGACGCCCGGATTCAAGTTCAACGATTGGGAGATGCGCGGCGTGCCGCTGCGCGTGGAGATCGGCCCCAAAGACGTGGCCAAGGGCAGCGCGGCCTTGGCCCGCAGGGACCAGCCCGGCCGGGCCGGTAAGCAGTTCGTCGATCAGGCCGGCCTGACCGAGACCGTCGCCTCGCTGCTGGACGAGATCCAGGCCAGCCTCTACCAGCGCGCCCTGTCTTTCCGCCAGGAGCACACGCATCAACCCGAGGACTACGAGGCTTTCAAGGATGTGGTGCAGAACGGCTGGGCGGAAAGCTGGTGGTGCGGCGACGCCGAATGCGAGGCGGCGATCAAGGAAGAGACCAAGGCCACCATCCGCTGCATCCCGCTCGATCAACCTGGCGGCAGCGGGAAGTGCATCCGCTGCGGCAACGAGGCTGATGAGCACGCCGTTTTCGCGCGCGCCTATTGAGGCCGATGCCCTCCGTCAACCCGGTTCGTCTGGCCCAACAGGTCCAGCGCCTCGCTGACCTGCTCCCGGCGCCCCTGGCGCTGCAACGTGCGGCCGTGGAGCTCTTCGATTACTACGCCGATCGTACGCGGCGCAGCGGCCGGCGATCCGGAGCCCATCTTTCTCCACGCGCCTTCGGCGCGCCGACCCCCGTCGTGCGGGCCGCCGAGCGTGCCATCGCCGCCGCCGCCCGGGAGAGGCCAGAATGCGCATGGCCGGCGGCGCAGACCTTGTGGAACGTCGGATATCGCGAGACCAGCTTGTTGGCCATCGCCCTGCTCGCAGCGCTGGCCGATGATGGGTTGGGACAATGGGCGGCCAAGGTCGCTGCAGAATGCCGTGATCCGATCGTGCTTGAAGCCCTTGCCGATGGCGGCCTCTCCGCCTGGCGCCGGGCCGATCCGTCCCGCTTCCTGCGCGCCGCCAGATCCTGGCTGCGGCCAAAGGAGTCAGCCGCTTTGCAGGCCTTTGCCTTGCTGGCGCTGAGAGCGGCCGTGCGCGACCTGGAATTCGAGGATCTGCCTGGCCTCATCAAGCTGATGCACGGATTGGCCGCCCGCGTGCGCGGCGAGAGGTTGCGGGCGCTCCAGGAACTGGTGCAGGCCCTGGCGCAGCGCAGCCCGCCTGAGGCGGCCCGCTTCCTGCTGGATGAGCTGCGGAAAGGGGGCGAACCGGCAGCCAGACTGGCCAAGCGCAGCCTGGAGGCCTTCCCTGCACGTTACCAGCAGACGATTCGCCGCGCCTTGTTGCGCTAAGTGGGGACTGGTATAATGCGTTGAATTCCGTGACTAGACCGGTGGTGGGCCCTCGCGCTCACCGCTGGGTGACCTGCCGAAGGAGGGCAGATGTCATGGCCTTGACAAAAGAAGAGAAGCATTCGTTGATCGGCGAGTTTCACCGCCATGAGAGCGATACAGGCTCGCCTGAGGTTCAGATTGCCATCCTCACCCGCCGCATTCATCAACTGACAGATCACCTGCGGGTGCACAAGCATGATGAATCCTCACGGCGCGGCCTGCTCAAGCTGGTAGGCCGAAGACGGCGCCTGCTCAGCTACCTGAAGCGCAAGGATGCAGCCGCATACCTGGCGCTTACGGAGAAACTGGGAATTCGCCGCAAGTGAGCCCCATCGGCGAGCGGATGCGCAAGTGTCATCTGCTCGCTCGTTGTATGGGGACACAAAGAACCGGCCGGCCGGGATAAGGCCCGGCGGCCGGGATCACAGGCAAGTGCGCCCTGGCCCGCGAGGGGTTGGGAATTGGAGCACGCCCGCCAACCAGCGTTGGCGGCCGCGCTCCAGTCCCTAACCCTTCGGACCTGCGGCGCGGAGGGTTATTCCAATG
>JAJRUD010000096.1 GCA_024277995.1 Chloroflexota bacterium | reverse complement strand
CGCTGGGCACCGGCTCGTTATGCCACGTGATGCGGAACAGGTTGCGCGGGTGCAGGTCCCACAGGCCGACGCTTTTCAACTCCTCCTTGATCGCGTCGGGGATCAGGGAGGGATCCTTCATCTGGGTAAACGTTGGAATGATAATGTTCCGCTCGCGGGCGCGCTGAACGGCGCGTTCGCGACGCTCTGGTTGTACGGTGAGATCAATCGTAGCCATAGGCATTCCATCCTCTCTAAAAAATCACGTGACGAAATATCGCCGCCCAAGGCGATTTGTCTGACAATTTGATTATAAATCCCCCACAGGGAAAGGGCAAGGTCATGCAACTTTCTCTCATCTCCCATTGTATCCTTCCTCAGAACAACGAAAAGGACGCCCTGATGAAACTCCATTCCAGGTTGTCAAACATCCTCATCGCCCTGGCCATTCTCTGGGGAATGTTCATTCTGTTCCTCGGCAACGTGACCGAACCATCCCCGGAGAACCTGACCGTGCTACTTTCCACGTTGATCTGCGGTGCATACACGCTGGGGCTGCGCGTCACGCGTCGGTTCTGGCTGCCGCGCCTGTCCCGGCGCCCGCTGCGAAACGCGGTCTATCTGGGGGTGGTCAACGCGGCCTTCGTTGAGACCGTCTTCGTCCTCATCGAGAAGATGACCAGCGCGCAGGGGGTGGCTGCCCATCCCAACCTGCTGCTCGATCTGCTCCTCACCATGCCCTGGTACACCGCGATGACCTGGACGTTCGTCGGCGTGCAGCATCGGCGGCGTTTCGACCCGGCGGTGGTGTTGCTCCTGGGCGCGGTGTACGAACTCGGCGCGGACGGTATACTCGGCCCGCTCCTGGCGCTTCTCTCCGGCGACTTCCAAATCCTCACTCCCACGTACTGGCTGCTCATGGCCCTGAGCGCGTTTTGGGTCTTCATCCCGGTCTACAGCCCGCTTGTGTTGCCCCCGGCATGGGTAATAGCAAGCGCCCCCCAGCCGGAGAGGCCCTCCATCCCGGCCTGGCGCGAGGCGCTCAAGCCGCTGCTGTGGCTCATCCCGTTCGGCCTGTATATCCTCGTCCTCATGCTGATTCTGGACCTTCTTCCTCTGGCCTGAAGATCAACGGAGATTCCACATCATGTCATCCCATTCCTCCCTCCGAACACACCGCTATCTGTTCTGGCTCATCCTGGCGGCCTATAGCACCTTCTTCGCCGAGGTCTTCGCTGGTTCGGATATGTTCCCCTTCTTCAACCTCTGGGGGGTTCTGGTGGTGGTGCCGCTCTACGGGCTGCACACCCTCATTTTGATCACCCTCCTCTACCGCTACGGCGGGCGGCCGCGCTTCGATACGCTGGTCTTCGCCGGGATGCTCTTCGGGCTATATGAAGCCTACATCACCAAAATGCTCTGGCGGCCATCCTGGGAAGCATGGTTGACGCTCGCCGATGTGGCTGTGTTCGAGGTGTTCGTGCTCATCTGGTGGCATACCTGGTTCTCGTTCATCACTCCATTGGTGCTGAGCGAGGGCCTGCTGACTGCCTCCCGCGAAATCCTGGGCGGCCTGCCATCGCGCCTGCGTCGTCTCTACAGTTCATGGCAGGGATGGCTGGGGCTGGCGCTCTTCGGCGCGGTCTTCCAGTCCGTCAACTCACCCACCCCGGCCCACTCGCTGCTCTCCGGGTTGAGCACGGTCGCGTTTCTGGTCCTCCTCACCGCCCTCTGGCGACGCGTGACGCGCGGGCGGTCCTACACCCTGCCCGAACTCCTGCCCGACACGCGCGAGTTCCGTTTCCTGGCAGTCTGGCTGGGCCTCATCTATCTGTTTCACACCTTTGCCGTCTTCCCGGAGCGCCTGCCTCCCGTCTGGCCGGGGCAGGTCATCATCTGGGGATTGTATGCGCTGGCAATCACGCTCTTCATCATCGCCCTGCGACGCTCACGCCGGAGCGAAGTCCCCTGCGAGGAATCCGCTCGCGTCCCGTCCGCGAAAGTGCTGCTGGGCGCTGGTCTGGCCTTTGCCGCTGCGCTGCCGCTGGCGAAAATCCTGCTGATGAACGCGGCCGGCCCCATCGTCGTCACCGGCTGGCTCGCGGGCGGCGGGTTTGAAATCTGGGCCTTCGTCCGAGCAGTGCGGGAGGTGAGGGCGTGAAGGCCTTTCTGTGGTCCCTGGCGGCGGGCTACCTGCTGACCTTCTACTCCGAATTCCTGTTCTATGGTCAGGCCAGCGATCCGGGAACGCCCGCGCCCTTACCATCAGATTTTCTCTGGTTGTTCGCGGTCTACGCGTTGATGGCCTACCTGATGGCGGCCCTCATCCGTCGCTACCGCGTGCGCGGACTGCCTGCCCTGCTGGTGGTCGGCGCGCTCTACGGCTGGATGCTGGAGGGGATGATCGTGGCCACCGTGTACGAAGAACTGCCCTTCTCCATCAGTTTCACCGCCCTGGCCTGGCACATGCCGGTTGACGTCCTGCTCGGCTGGTACTTTGTGCCGCGCTGGCTGCGAGAGGCTTCTTTCGGTCGCATGGCCGCGATCTCCGCCGCGATGGGATTACTGTGGGGCTTCTGGGCCACCTGGCCCTGGCAAAACGGGACACAACCGCCCGCTCCGGCGGCCTTCGGCGCGTTCGGCCTGCTGACGGTGGCGCTGCTCATCCTCGCCTACTGGATTCTGGGCCGCCTGGAGCGGCCCGCTCCCTCGCGCCGCGCGGAGGGCCTCGCCTGGGGGCTGCTCTTGCTATGGTATGCGGCCAACACGCTGCCAGTCGTTCCGATCTCGCTGGCGCTTCTGCCCCTCCTGCTGGGTAGCGGCTGGTGG
>JAJRUD010000095.1 GCA_024277995.1 Chloroflexota bacterium | reverse complement strand
CGCTCGGCTTCGAGCCTTCGAATGCGCTCCGCTGAGAAAGCCCCATCGGGTAGGATGAAACCCTTGACGTCGACCAGATCCCCGAGAGCGATGTCGCCGTCAATGGCGGTGGTCGGGTCGATGCGCAGCGTGCGGCCGGAGACAGTCCATTCCGTGTCGCCCATGGCTTCGACGCGGCCCCTGAATTGGAAGCGATTTTCCGGCGCGCGGCGCAGCAAGATGATGCGGTCGGCGAAGCGGGTCCCATCCACCAGGATGCGTCCTTCGAACCACACCCAATCGCCGATCTGCGGATTACCGATGATCACCGTCCGCGAGTTGGTGAGGAAGGGGTGTCGCGCGATGCGCCAGGTGGCGCCGGTGCCGCCCACCTCGCCCTCTCCGCTGACCAGGAAAGTGGGGTCCTCTGGCGTCTCGCCGGGCTGGATGGTCGTCGACTGTCCGGCGACGATGACCACTGTCACCTGCAGGCTCGTCACCGCGACAGAGCCCTCGTCGACGCTGAAGCGGGCCAACAGATTGGTGGTGACCAGCACGTGGAAGGAAGTCCCTTTGGCCACGCCCGAGCCGGAGGGGGTGCGCACTTCATAGCGCGAATCCGGGTCGTCCGAGGGGACCACGTCGTGGTCGCTCTCGCCGATCCATTGAGTGAGCAGTACCGTGCGCGGCTCCCCAGGGCCGCGGGCGTCGAGCGCGTCGACGCTGATCTCCGTGTTTGGCCCCAGACGGGTCTGGCTGCCGTCGAAGAAGGCCAGCGTGGCGCTGGAAAGGGATTGGGTGCGCAGGCGCTGCCCTGCCTCGACGATGGTTCCTGGCTCCACGCGCTGCCAGCGGCCATCACCCGCGGCGACCTCAACCAGCCCGCGCACCTCGGTCAGGACGGCGCTCTGCGGGTCGGGGGCCACCAAGGCCACGGGAGCGGGAGTCGGGCTGCGGGTTTCCTGGATCTCGCTCGAGGGCAGGGTGGGGGTGGATACTTGAGCGAGGGGTGATTCCTGGGGGGATCGCTTGAGCCAGGCATAGCCGGCTGCCAGAGAACCAATGACGGCACACACCAGCAGCAACGCGGCGGCGCTGGAGATGGCGGCCGCCGGCAAGAGCCAATTGCGTCTGGGCTGGTGCCTGGTTTCGGGGCGGCTGGCGGGCTTGACGGTGGCGGAGCGCTGGGCTTCCCGGGCGGCACGCAGCAACTGCTTGCGTTGGGCGGCCACGCTCTTGCGCTTGCGGGCCGGGAAATCAATTGCCTGGATGCGCGCCGCCATCCTCAGCAGCGCCGCTTCTTCCTCGGGCAGGCCTTGCAGGCAAACCTCAAGCGGCTCGCCTCGCTCCAGTCGTTCGAGCCTGTCCTGCAGCAGATCCTTAGGGCGTTTCATCCGACCACTCGTCTCTACCACTGGTCTGGCGCCGCTCGCAGGGCGGCCAGGCCCCGGTGTTGCAGGGCTTTGACGGCGGCCTCCGTCTTGCCCAACGTCTTGGCGGTTTCCCGGATCGATAGTCCGGCCAGGAACCTGAGCACCACCACTTCCCGCTGCGGGCCATCGATCCTCGAGAGCGCTGCCTGGAGCTTTTCCAGCGAGAGTTTCTCCTCCAGGAGCTGCTCCGGGTCGCCCTCCGCCTTGCTCCGCACTTCGGCCTCGTCGAGTGGAACCGATACCGGCCCCGACTGCTTACGGTAGTGATCCACCAGCAAGTTGCGCGCGATGCGGAACAGCCATGCCCGGAAAGGGAGCCCACGGGACTGATACCTGGGCAGCGCCGAGAGCATGCGCATGAAGACCTCGCCGGTCAGGTCCTCCGCCGCCTGCGCGTCGGACACGCGGGAGCGCAGGTAGCGATAGATGCTCTCGTGATGCAGGTCGTACAACCCTCCGATGGCGTCCACATCTCCTCCCCGGGCGCGCCTCACCAGGTCGTCGACCTGAGCGACCCCCAGGCTTCTGCCGTTCGGGCTGGTGGAAGTGGGGTTCCTATCAGCCATAACGTGGAGGAACTCCAAAGGATTCGGTTTGCGCGTCTTTTCTCACTGTACCTCCGCCTGATGATCGTCGGCGCAGGGTAATTGTATATGGCGGGGCCGAATTAGCCAGTTCGAGCGGCGGGCCGCCTTGCAGCGCCCCGGCTCGGGCCCGGCTTGCCGGCAGCACGGCTGGCCGTGAGGCATGGGTCGGGCACATACCCCCAGGCTCCAGGCGAGCAGGACGGTCTGTGGACGCGCGGCAGGCTCACCCCTTAACCTATCCAAACGGCGATTACACCGTCAGGATTCACGGATCTGATAGGAATTTGGTCCCAGGAAGATGATCTCACGCAGGGCGCGGGCGGCACGCCGAAGGGCGACGTCCATGCGCCTTCGTCCTTCAGGCTCGCCGTGAGGCCGGGATATGGCTGGAGGGCGGGGGCCTTTCAGGCGTGCTGCGCCCGGCTCTGCACAAGCGAGAGCCGACGATAGCACTCGGATTTCGCCTGCTCCTCGGTGACACAGCAGGCCATCCAGAGCCAGGCGACCCCGTTGTGGGGTTGCTGCTGCAGGACCCAGGCCAATGCAGCCTTTCCCTGGGCCGGCTGACCCTGGTTGATGGCCTGGATGGCGTACTCAATGGCTTGGTCGACGCTGGGCATCATCGCAGAACTCCTTGTTCCATCATCCTTTTCTGCATGTCGCCGGGCCGTGCAAGGTGCTGTCGATAAGGAGAAACGAGGCAGTCGCCAAATGGATTCACGTGCGACCTTACAGGGACCTTTCAGTGCCTTCAGTTCGCCCGGTCCGCACGGCAAGGGCTTGAGCGCCGAGCCGGCATGCGCCTTCTTTGGCCTCTCGTGTGAGGGTGTGGTGGATGGAATGAGCGGGGATACGAAAAGGAGTCTCGTCTTGCGAGAGACTCCTCCGCGAAGGGAATGCCCGGCCTTCTCCAATTCCCTGGTTGTTCATGGTAATCGGGAGACGGGATATGAAAAGAGCGCCGGAAACCGGCGCTCACGCAAGATCAGCGGCAGACGTCTTTCCAGCGGGAGTAGGAACTCTTGTTGCGCTGCGAGTTGCGCATGATGGTCTTGGCCGACGGGCGGGCCCAATCGGGGGTCGGCACGTCGTAGTTGAAGCCGGGCAGGAAGACGCGCTCGATCTTCTCGCCGAGCAGGTGCTCCACGGCGCTGATCAGCGGTTCGTCTTCGGGCGTGACCAGTGTCCATGCGATGCCGTGGGCGTCGACGCGCGCCGTGCGCCCGATGCGGTGCACGTAGTTGTCGGGTTCCTCCGGTGCGTCGAAGTTGATCACGTGGGAGATGCCCTCGATGTCGAGCCCGCGGGCGGCGACGTTGGTCGCGACCAGGATGCGCGCCTTCCCCGAGCGGAACTGCTGCAGCGCCTGGTTGCGCTTCTGCTGGCGGAAGTCACCGTGGATCACGGCCACCGACAGGCCGGCCTCGCGCAGCTTGCGGGTGAGCAGGTCGGCCTTGCGCTTGGTGCGTGTGAACACCAGGGCGCTTTCCACGCCGTTGTCCTTGAGCAGGGCGGTGAGCAAAGCTCTCTTCAGGTGCCTGCCCACGGGGTAGATCTGCTGGCGGATGGCATCCGGCGGGCGGGCGGTGGCGATCTCGATGCGAACCGGATCCTTCAGGAAGCGATGGCTGAGCGAGAGGATCGCCTGCGGCATGGTTGCCGAGAAGAACATGGTCTGGCGCTTGGTGGGCACGCTGCGCAGGATGCGGTCGATGTCGGGCAGGAAGCCCATATCGAGCATGCGGTCGGCCTCGTCGAGCACCAGGATCTGCAGGTCGTCGAAACGCACGTTGCCGCGCTGCATGTGGTCCATCAAACGGCCGGGCGTGGCGACCACCAGGTCGACGCCGCGGCGCAGGCGTTCTTCCTGACGGCGGATGGGAGCACCGCCGTAGATGGCGACGGCGCGCAGGCGCGTGAAGCTGGACAGGCTGCGCGCTTCCTCGGCGATCTGCATCACCAGCTCGCGTGTGGGAGCCAGCACGAGGACGCGCAGCTTCCTGGATCCCTGGCCCTTGAGCATGCGCTGCATGGACGGCAGCAGGAAGGCCACCGTCTTGCCCGTTCCCGTCTGGGCTGTGGCCAACACGTCGCGTCCCTGGAGCACGACGGGGATCGCCTGCTCCTGGACAGGGGTTGGGTTCTCGAATCCCTGCTTGCGCACGGCGCGCAGCAGTGGATCTATCAGTTGAAAGTCCGTGAAGTTGATCATGGGTTGGTTTTGGTCCTCCATTTCGTTGGACCATGCCGGCATATGAAAAGCACCGCTCCAGGTAAGGAGCGGTGCGCCAGCCGATCCAATCATCCTGTCTCAGTGTATCGCGTAACTGCCGCGCTGTCAAAGCCAAATATGGGTCCACAAGTTGGTACGGGCAATTCATGATTTGCCCCTACCTCAGACGACCGCAGGCAGGAGCCCGGCACGCCGGGCCCCTGCGCTTTGCAATCGCGCAGGCCGCTGTCTGAGCCTGTCGCAGACAGCGGCCTGCTCAGCAGAGGTCCTTCTGCGGGCAGGCAGGGAGCCCTTCCCGCCGCCATCCTGAGCCCGTCGAAGGATGGCGGGGGATCAAATGCTGGCTGAGGAACCCTGAGGGGAGGGCGGAGCGGAGCGCAGCGCAGCCCGCAGTCGAAGGGCTGGCCCTTTGACGGGCTTGGGACAGGCCCTTCGGCATGCTCAAACAATAGCCCATGGCGATGGTTGTCTTGCGAGTGCAGTATGATGTATCCTTTTCCGATCCGATCAGTGGAGGAAGAGCCATGCGCAAGCTATCCATCCCCCTCGCGATCGCCGGTATGCTTGTGACGACCGCCCTGGCCTGCAGCCTGGCGGGGCGCAGCAACGTCCCATCGGCGACCGCTGACGAACAAGCGCGAGCGGCGCGCAGCGCAGCCGAGACCGCCGCCGCCCTGGCTGACCCGCAGCGAGCGGAGGAGGGCGTCTGGTCGCTGCTGGCCAACCTGGGTATCGGCGTCTACAGCGCGCAGGGTGAGCAGGTCGCGCCCGGCTCGGAGACGCGCCCCGAGGATTTCTGGCTGTACGACTTCGAGGTGGGATACCTGACGCGCATGGCCGGCCAGGCGCAGCGTCCCTTCGCTGAGTACCACGCGCTGCTTGCGGACCTGGGTTATGACGGCGACCAGGCGGACCTGCTGCTGGCGTATCGCCGGGTCTACGCCGAGCAGCCCGACGCCTTCCTGTCGCAATATTTCCAGGCGGCCGGGCTGCGCTTCGAGGGGGATCCCGGCCTCACACCGCTGCAATCCTGGCTCCTCCTGCTTGACACATTCGTGCCGCCCAACGGCGAGCCAGCGGCGCTGCGCGGCGGAGGCCTCTTGGCTCGTCGCCTTCCACAAGGCGGCCCCTGTGGGACCATTTCAGGCGGGACGGTGGTCCCTGCGTGGGGGCTGGCTCGCAGCGCCTCCGACATCGCGGCGCTGATCCAGGCCGAGACGGCCTACTATGCCATCCATGGGCCTATGTTGGCATCCTCCTACGAGGCACGCCTGGAGCCTTCGGCCCGGCGCGTCCACGAATGGCACGAAGACCCCGTCGAGCCGCTGGTCTTCACCTTCTCGGTGGAGATGAACTACATCCCCCAGTCGATCCCGGTGGCGGCGGTCAATTGCGGCTACCTGCTGAATCTCGACCCGCCCATAGTCGGCGGTGTGGAGGGGGTGCAGGTCTGGTGGGAAGTGGAGGGACCCTTCGAGCAACATGGGCGTCTGAAGACGCATGATGGCAGCTCGCTCGGCGGCCCGGCGCGCACCGACGGCCTGGGCAGGGCGGAGTTGGCCTTCGAGCCGCGCGCCGAGCCGGCGCGCGGGCAAGGCGAGGAGCGCACGGCCGCGGCCTCCGTGGCAGCGACCTACGATGTGAAGTATGCCCTTCAGACGCGCTACGGCCTCAACGACCCGCGCCTGTTGATGTTCCTGCCGGAGCGTGGGCGGGTGCTCTTCCCGGCGGAAGTGGAAATCGGCTGGCATGAACTGGACTGGCGCCTGACAATGGACATGACTATGGAGGCCGTCAACGGGGAGATGCGTTTCCAGTGGGAGGGTGCTTTTTCGGTGGATGATCGGGGTGCGCTGAAAGGAGCGGGAACGGGCACCCTGAGCGGCGTCGGTCGCTGCCAGGTGGTGGAGAACGGCGTCGTGACATACGTCGGTCCCGACATCAACGTCTCCGGCGACGCCACCTTCGAGATCCGGGGCCGCCGTGAGGGCCGGGAAGGGGCCTATCGCTTCCGGCTGGAGGGGCGCCCGGGAGAAGGGGATGTGACCTTCACGCCCTCTGAGGACGAGATGTGCGGCCCGCTGATGTTCGAGATGGGGCAATCCATCCTGCAGTTCATCCTGGCCAATCCGTTGGGCATGGCCATGAGCGAGTCCGGGACGGTGATCGACGCCCAGGACGGCGCGACGATGGAGGTGGAAATCCCGGATCTGGGGTTGTTGTACCTGGTTCTCGAAAAGGGCAGCAGCCGCGATTGAGAGGCCGCGCCGGGCCTGGCTCTCTCTGCTCGATCCTCTCGGAAAGTTGCCCTGGGGCGAGGTCGGCAGCAGGGGGATGAAGGGCGAATCCCCGGCCTCATTCATGAAAATGAAAGTAACCTTCATGCTAATGGCGAGCGATTGAAGGGAGCGTGGCAATCTCCCCCTGGGCCGCGAGACCCCTTGGCCATTCCTTCCTGGATGGACCGTCTCTCACGGCGAAGGGGGAGATTGCTTCGGTCGCTGCGCTCCCGCGCGATGACAGATGCCGCGGGTCATGGGGCGCGACCGAAGGGAGCGTGGGGATCTCCCCTCTGGCAAGAGAGATTGCCTCGGCCTCGGCGTCGGATGCCCGATGCGATCCTTGAGGCCAGCGCAGGGGCACGGCACGCCATGCCCCTGCGCCCTTACAATGGCAAAGGCCGCTGTCTGAGCCTGTCGAAGACAGCGGCCAGCAGGCGCCATGCTTCGGCAGGCTGAGTGCGGCGGTTGGGATGGCGGAGCCGGAGGGGATACCTGCGCCTACCGGGGCCGGGCGAATACGATCACGAAATAGCCACCGTAATCGCTCTCGTCGCTGTAGATGTAACCCACGCCGAACTGTGTGTAATTGGGGCTGAGGATATTGTTGCGATGCGGTGTGCTGTTCATCCACCAGTTGAAGGCAATCTGGGGGCCGTTGATCGTGTTGCCGGTGACGTAGTAGTTCTCGCCGATCCAGGAGTAGGCGTAACCCTGCGCCGTGACCCGATCGCGGACGGAGGAACCGTCCGAGCCGGTGTGGCCGGTGAAGTGGTTGCAGGCCATATCGGCTGCCTGCACGCGCGCCGCCGCCCGAAGCTGGCTCTGCACGGCGTAGGGGGCCAGCCCGCGCGCGCGGCGTTCGTCGTTGATCAGGCGCACCACCTCGGCTTCGAAGGCCGTGTTCAGGGTGGTGGAGCAGGATGTTGCCGTGGTGGGAATCGGCGTGGGGCTGGGCGCGGTGGTCCCGGTCGGGGTCGGCGTGGGCGGCGTACCCGTGGGCGAGGGGGCAGGGATGGATGGTGTCCACGTCGGCTGGGGCGTCGCGGTGCGTGTCGGCCGCGGTGTGGCGGTCCACGTGGGCCAGGGTTTGGGGGTGCGCGTGCGGGTTGGAGTGCGTGAAGCCGTGGGTGTGGCGGTGGGTGTGTCGGTGGGGGAGGCGGTCGCCGTCGCAGTCTCGCTGGGCGTCGGCGAAGGGCTGGCGGTCGCTGTTTGAGTGGCCGTCGGGGTCGGACTGGGCGAGGCCGTCGCGGTCGGGGAAGCCGTCGCGGTGGCCAGAGCCGGCAGGAAGGGGGTCGGCGGCAAGACCGTCGGTGAGAACGGTGTCGGTGGAGGTGAGAAGGGTGTGTTTGGCGGCCAGAGCAGGCCAGGCGGCAGGGAGAAACCGTTCGCCAGCAGGCCGTCGACGGCCCCCCCCAGGTCCGTCATCAGGCCGCCGCTCATGGCCTGGGCCGTGAGCAGACCGGCGAAGAGCGAGAGGCCGCAGAGCACGGCTGCCAGCAGCAGGCCGCAGGCCGGGGCCAGGCGGCGGCGCGGAGGTCTGTGCCGGGCTCTCACTCTCAAGGGACGGGTCTTCTCATCCATCATCCCTCTATTGTCCTTGGGATTGGCCTGCGCGCACCATAGCGATGAGGTACTAGCTGGCCGCTCGCCCCGTCTCGGGATACACTGCTCAGCGTGCTTCGCCATTCACGGAGGGTGATCCCTTGCCTGAGACACACCTGCTGAGCAAGAGCGGCTTCCTGCGCAGCGTGCGCTGCGCGAAAT
>JAJRUD010000094.1 GCA_024277995.1 Chloroflexota bacterium | reverse complement strand
GCCGCCCCCACCGCCAGCATCACGGACCACGTGGCTGAGGTGAGGGCGTTGGCCGCCCCCAGCTCTCCGGGAGCGACCAGATCGGGCAGGATGGCGCCGCGCGTCGGGAAGAACACACCGCCCAGGGCCAGCTGCATGGCGGTCAGGGTGTAGAGCAGCCAGAGGTGCTCTGGCCGCCGCACCAGCAGGAAGCCCAGCACGATGACCGCCCTGAGCAGATCGGTGAAGATGAGCAGGCGTCGGCGGTCGTAACGGTCGGCGGCCACGCCCGCCAGCGGGCTGATCACGAAGGGGGCCAGCATGCGCACCACGAACAGGCCTCCCACGGCCAGACCCGACTGGGTGAGCAGGCCCACCAGGGAGGCGGAGGCGATCAGGTTGAACCAATCCCCCAACAGGCTGACGATCTGGCCGTACCAAAGGAAGCGAAAGTCGCGGTTGCCGCGGACCAGTTCCATGTAGCCGGTGGGCTGCGCTGGGATGGAGGCGCTCATGGGAGTGGTCTCTCCTGGGTGAGATCGGGGGCCCGGCGTCCATTGTATGCGCTGAGCGCGGAGGTGGAAAGGATGCGGTTGACGCTCAGGCATAAGAGCCCACGGTCGATCCTGGATCGGGAGGCTTTCGCGAGCCGCATCCTGTAGAATGGTCCTTGAAGGGAATTCCCCTTGGCGGGCCTGCGGTGGTGCAGGCGCTGCGTCTCGGCGCGGCACCGGATTGAGGTCGTGAGATGATGCTGATCGAGCGTATTCTGGCGACGCTGCAGCAGGGGCGGGTCCTGGATGTGCGCATCGGCCTGCACTGGACGGCCGTGGTGGTCGAGGTGCAGGGGGAGCGCCGCTGTGGCCTGGCCTCGACCCTGGCCGATCTGCACAGCCATGAGCACGGCGGCGGTCCGCTGGTTCCCGAGGCGGGTCGGCTGCAGGAACTCCCTGCGGGCGATCTGGCGGCCCTGGCCCGTTCGGAGCGGCCCACTTTGGCCAGTGTGGGGGTGGCGGCCATGAACGCGCTGCTCCCCGAGCCGCCTCTGCCGCAGGTCGACGTCAACGCCGAGCAGGTGCTGGCGGAACGCGGCCGGGGAAAGGTGGTGGCCATGGTGGGCCACTTTCCCTTCGCGGAACGACTGCGCGGAGCGGTGGGGGAGCTGCACGTGCTGGAATTGCGGCCGCGCCAGGGGGACCTGCCGGCCCGGGCCGCGCCGCAGGTATTGCCGCGGGCGGAGGTGGTGGCCATCACGGCCATGACGCTGGCCAACCACACGCTGGAGGGGCTGCTGCGCCTGTGTCGGCCGCAGGCCCTGGTGCTGCTCATCGGCCCCAGCACGCCGTTCTCGCCGCTGCTCTTCGATCATGGCGTGGACCTGCTGGCGGGCGCGATGGTGACGCAGATCGAGCCGGTGCTGCGAACGATCTCCCAGGGCGGGGATTTCCGCCAGGTCCACCGGGCCGGCGTGCGCCTGGTGACTCTGCCCCGCCCGGGCCTGGACCTCTAGATCACCCCCATCTCCCCTCTTGCGACTTGAGACTTATGTCTTGCGTCCTGCGTCTTTCCCCCTACCCCTCCAGCGGCCAGGTGGGCAGCACGTCGATGTCCAGGGCGTCGCGCTGGCCGGCCAGGAAGCGCCAGTGGCCCACGGCGGCGACCATGGCGGCGTTGTCGGTGCACAGAGCCATGGGAGGCACGCGAACGGGGATCTTGGCGCGCGCCTGGAAGGCCTCCCGCAGGGCGCGGTTGGCGGATACGCCGCCCGCGACCAGCACCAGTTGGGCGTCGTGGGCCTGCGCCGCGGCCAGCGTCTTGCCCACCAGCACGTCCACCACGGCGGCCTGGAAAGAGGCCGCCAGGTCTGCGATGGGCAGGCCGGGGCGGGGGGCGTCCACGCCGGCCTGCAGATCAGGCTGCTGCGCCCGCACTTCGCGCAGCACGGCCGTCTTCAACCCGCTGAAGGAGAAATCCCAGGTGCCCTCCAGCCAGGCGCGCGGGAACTTGTATGCCTGGGGATCGCCGCCTTCGGCTGCCTGTTGGATGGCGGGGCCGCCGGGATAGGCCAGCCCCAGCAGGCGGGCCACCTTATCGAAGGCCTCGCCGGCGGCGTCGTCCAGCGTGCCGCCCAGCCGCTGGTAGGTCAGGTGGTCCTGCATGAGCACCAGCTCGGTGTGGCCGCCGGAGACGATCAGCCCCAGCAGCGGGAAGGCCGGCTCCGGCTCATCCTGCACCAGCCAGATGGAGTAGAGATGGGCCTCCAGGTGGTTGATCCCCAACATGGGCAGGCCGGAGGCCAGCGCCAGGCCTTTGGCCATGTTGAGCCCCACGACCAGCGAGCCGGGCAGGCCGGGGCCGCGCGTGACGGCGATGGCGTCGATGGACTCCAGCCCCACGTGGGCCTGGGAGAGCGCGCTCTCGACCACGCGGTAGATGGTCTCGACGTGGGCGCGTGAGGCCACCTCGGGGAACACGCCGCCGTAGGGGGCGTGCAGCTTGACCTGCGAGGCCACCACGCTGGACAGGATGCGCCGCCCGTTCTCCACCACGGCGGCGGCCGTCTCATCGCAGGAGGTCTCGATGCCCAGAATGCGCGTGCCCTCGCTCATATCAGCGTCGTCTCCTGGCCGCATGCGGCCCCAACTCGTCCCGGTTCTGCTCCACCCCCGTCGCGCCTCGTCGATGCCTTCAGTGGGCCCCCTATGGCAGGCGCTCCATGCCCCTTGATCTCGCCTGCGCTTCGGGCGGCAGGGTCTTCTGAATCGGCCCCTTGAGGCGGCGCTAGGCCCCCGCCACCGGCAGTACCAGGTCCTGCGGGAAATCCGCCAGCCTCTCGGGCTTTCCGTCAGGCCGGATCCACACCGTATCCTCGATGCGCACACCCAGGCCGCGGCTCGGGTAGTACAGACCCGGCTCCACGGCCACGACCGAGCCCGGCTGCAGCCGGTGCTGGTTGCTCTCCGCGTGCTGGAAGAGCGGGCTCTCGTGCACGTTCAGCCCCAGGCCGTGGCCCAGGCTGTGCACGTACCCCTCGCGGGTCTTGGCGTCGGAGAGCAGCGTCGGGTGTCCCCGGGCCTGGAAGAGCTCACAGGCCATCACCTGCAGCTCGCGGCACAGGCTGCCGGCCTGCATGCTGGCGATCACCTTTTCATACACGGCGCGCACGTCCTCGTAGACCTGCTGCACCTCCTCGGGCGCGTAGCCCAGGCACCAGGTGCGGGTGAAATCGTAGAAGTAGCCACCCCCGGCCTCCTGGGGGAAGAGGTCGAAGACGATGGTCTTCCCCACTTCGATGGGGGCGTCGTCGTCGCCGCGGCTGTGCGGCACGCCGGCCTCGCTCCCGATGGCGAAGATGGTGCCCTCGGGGTTATCCGCGCCGCGCATCGCCAGCCACATGTTGATGCGCTGCTTGACCTGGCCGATGGTGACCACCTCCCCCTGGCGGTCCACCAGGCGCCCGTCTTTGGCCTGCAGGGAGGTCAGAAAGCTGGCCACGTCGCTCACCACACCGACGGTGATGCGGCCCATCTTGCGGATGCGCTCGATCTCCCACTCGTCCTTGGTGGCCCGGGCGTGCATCAGGGCCGAATCCCATTGGGACTCGCCCACGAAACTCACCTCGGGCATGAGCGCCTCCAGGCGGCGCAGCGCGGCGAAGTGCGGCCCCAACTCGATCTGGCCGTAGATGGCCACGCGACCGCGCACCTGGCAGGCCTGCAGGAGCCTCTTCAGCAGCTGGGCGTCGGCTTCCAGACGATCGCCTTTCGCCTGCTCGAACAGCCTCGGATAGTCGAAATCGCTCAGGTCGCGCGTGGGCAGTCCGCTGCGGGCGGCTTCCTGCCGCTCCATGGAGCTGTGAAAGAGCACCGGCTGCTGACCGCGGCGCTTGACCAGATAACCCTGCGTCAGGTCGGCCTCGCCGGCGAAATAGGCCATGGCCGGGTTGTGGCTGGATCCCCCAATCACCAACAGGGCATCCAGGTTGGCGTTCTGCATGTGGGTGTCGAGGTCGCGTTTCAAAGGCGGGCTCCCGGGGAGATCAGCGATCAGCGATCAGCATTCAGCGGTCAGCCCAGCGCGGCGTGCAGTGCTGCCAGCAGGCCCTCTTCCTGCCAATCGAGCACCGTGCGCGGGTCCAGCACCACCTGGTCCTTCTCGATGCGGGCGATGACGGCGGGTGTGGCTCTGCGCAGGCGTCGCAGCAGGGCATTGGGGTGGGGCGACTCGAGGGCCAGGAGCCAGGTGGGCAGCGTCTCCTCGGGCAGGCTGCCGCCGCCCACGGTGGAGCGGCTGCGGATCACCCGGCCGCGGCCCAAATGTCGTTGCCAGGCGTCGGCCCGCGCCCGCAGGCGCGTTTCGGGCGCGGCGATCATACGCCAGATGGGGATTTCGCGCTCGGCCTCGCCCTTCAGGTAGTGGACCAGCGTGGCGCTGAGCGCCGCCAGGCATAGTTTGTCGGGCCGCACGGCGCGCGCCAGGGGGTGTTTGCGCAGGCGCCGGACCAGCTCCGCCCGGCCCACCAGGATGCCGGCCTGGGGCCCGCCGAGCAGCTTATCGCCCGAAAAGGCCACCAGATCGGCCCCGGCGCGGAGCGATTCTTGCACCATGGGCTCATGGCCCAGCCCGTAGGCGCTGGTGTCGAGCAAGGTGCCGGAACCCAGGTCGTCCACCAGGGGCACACCGTGGGCCTTGCCCAGCGCCGCCATCTGCTCCAGCCCGGGCTCGGTGGTGAAACCGATGATGCGGAAATTGGAATGATGCGCGCGCAGGATGAGAGCGGTTCTCGGGCCCAGGGCGGCTTCGTAGTCGCGCAGGTGGGTGCGGTTGGTCGTGCCCACCTCCACCAGTTTGGCGCCCGACTGTCGCATGACATCGGGCACGCGGAAGCCGCCGCCGATCTCGATGAGCTGCGAGCGCGAGATGACCACTTCTTTGCGTCTGGCCAGGGCGGTAAGCGCCAGCAGCACCGCGGCGGCGTTGTTGTTGACCACCATGGCCGCCTCGGCGCCCGTCAGCCGGCGCAGCAGGTTCTCGGCGTGGACCTGGCGTTTGCCGCGCCTGCCGCGCGCCAGGTCGTATTCCAGCGTGCTGTAGCCCCGGGCGGCGGCCAGCATGGCCTCCTGTGCGGCGCGGCTGAGCGGGGCGCGGCCCAGGTTGGTGTGCAGGATGACGCCGGTGGCGTTGATGACGGGGCGCAGGGTGGGGGCCAGCAGGCCTTCGATGGCCTCGGCCGCCTGCTGCAGCAAGGCCTGCGATCCGGGCGGTTCCGCGCCCTGGCGCACCGATTGGCGCGCCGCCTGCAGGCTCTCGCGCAGGGCCTGCAGCGTCAGCTCATGGCCGTAGCGCGCCACCAATTCCTGCCCCTGCTCGTGGCTGAGCAGGCGATCGACGGAAGGCAGCTCGCGCAGGCTCACCGCCCGGGCCTCCAGGTGCTGCGCTCCAGCAGGCGCAACAGGGCTTCCATGACGACCAGGCCCAGGGCGAGCAGCAGGGCCAGCGGCAGGCTGAGCGCACGGTTGATCTGCAGCCACAGACTGAGCGCGGCGTACAGGCCAACCAGCAGCGCCTGGCGCAGCAGGACCGTCTCCGCCGCGGGCAGGTCGCCGTCGAAGCGGCGATGCAGCACCCACACAAAGGGCAGCGCCGTGCCCGTCACCGCCAGCACCACCAGGAAGAAGAACAGCCAGCGCGGGCCCAGCGTCGGCTGTGTCCCGGTCACCAGCAGGAACAGGCTGGGCCAGGCCAAGAGGGCCAGCACCAGCGCGGTGATCAGCAGGCTGCGGTAATTAGGCGATGGCAAGTCTGACCTTTCTCAGCACGCTCTTCGGCAGTGTGGGAATTATAGCCCAGCGGCCCACGGCGTGGAAACGGGACCTGTGGGGTTGGGCGCAGACGCTGGGGTATAATCCTCCGCTGGACCCCATGTCACTGATTGCAGCGGCCGACCTGGCCAAATCCTACGGCGCTCAAGACGTCTTCGCCGGCCTGACCTTCGCCATTCCCCACCAGGCGCGCATCGCCCTGGTGGGGCCGAACGGGGTCGGCAAGACCACCCTGCTGCGCCTGCTGGCGGGCGAAGAGACGCCCGACCGCGGGCGCATGCAGCGCGCCCGCAAGCTGCGCGTCGGCTATTTGCCGCAGACGCTGCAGGAGGAGTTGGCACTGGGAGAGCAGGGCCTGGAGCAACGGCTGTGGGAGTTCGCACTGCAGGCTTTCGTCGAGCTGCGGCGGCAGGAGGCTGAATTGACCCGGCTGGAGGCGCGCATGGCCGACCCGCGCCATGCCGAAGAGGCGCTGGCACGCTACGGCACGCTGCAGGAAGCCTTCGAGCGCGCCGGCGGATACCTGTATGCCGCCACCACGCGCCGCGTGCTCGCCGGTCTGGGCTTCCAGCCGGAAGACTTCGAGCGCCCGCTGCGCGAGCTCTCCGGCGGCCAGCGCACGCGCGCTTTCCTGGCCCGCCTGCTGCTGGAGGACCCTGACCTGCTCCTGCTCGACGAGCCGACCAATTTCCTGGAAGTGCAGGCCGTGGAGTGGCTCGAGGGCTGGCTGCCCGAGTGGCCCGGCGCAGCCGTGGTGGTCTCTCACGATCGCTACTTCCTCGATCGCACGGCGGAGGTGGTGTGGGAGTTGGGACCGCGCGGCCTGGAGGCCTACCGCGGCAATTACACGGCCTACACGCGGCAGCGGGCCGAGAGGCGCGAATTGCAGTGGGCGAAGTATCGCGCCCAGCAGGAACACATCGCCAAGGAGCAGGAATACATCCGGCGCAACATCGCCGGGCAGAACACGCGCCAGGCCCAGGGCCGCCGCAAGCGGCTGGAGCGCCTGTTGCGGGACCATGCCGTCGAGCGGCCCCAGGAAGGGCGCGACCTGGCGCTGGATTTCCAGGTCGAGCGCCGGTCCGGCGACCGTGTGCTGGAGACCCGCGGGTTGGTGGTGGGATATCCCGGGGAGGAAGCGCTCTTCGTCGTGCCCGACCTGGTGCTGGAGCGGGGTGAGCGGGCCGCGATCCTGGGCCCCAACGGCGCGGGCAAGACCACGCTGCTCAAGACCCTGCTCGGCGAGGTGCCGCCTCAGGCCGGGAGCGTGCGCCTTGGCGCCGGCCTGAAGGTGGGCTATTTCGAGCAGACGCAGGCCGGACTGGTGGGCGACCACTCGGTCCTGCAGGAGATCCTGCAGGCCGCCCCTTCCCTGCGGGTGAGCGAGGCGCGCCATCTGCTGGCCAGGTTCCTCTTCCGCGGCGATGAGGTCGAGAAGGCCGTCGAGGCGCTTTCGGGAGGCGAGCGGGTGCGGCTGGTGCTGGCCAAGCTGGCGCTGCAGCGGGCCAACCTGCTGCTGCTGGACGAGCCCACCACCCACCTGGACATCCCTGCCCAGGAGGTGCTGCAGGAGGCCATCCGGTCCTTCCCGGGCACCGTACTGCTGGTGACCCATGACCGCTATCTGGTCGACGCGCTGGCCACGCAGGTCTGGGACATCTCCAGGCAGGAGCGCCGCCTCACCGTCCATCAGGGTGGATATTCCGAATATCTGGAAGAACGGCGGCGTCGGGAAGCGCATGCCCGGTCGGGAACAGAGGCGAGCCAGGCTGACCGCCGCCGCGATCCCGCTCGTCAGGCGCGGCAGAAGCAGCGCCGGGCGCGGGTCGAGTTGCAGGCGCTGGAGGCGCGCATCGAAAGCCTGGAGCGGGAGCTGGAGAAAGTGGGAGCCGAATTGAACACCGCCGGCGGCGACGCCGAGCGCGTGCGGGAACTGGGCGGGCGCTACGCGACGCTGGAGACTGAATTGCAGCGTCAGCTCGAGACCTGGGAGGCGCTGGCCCGGGACGCTGAGGGGTCGCCGCCGGCGCCCGGCTCTGCTCAGGCGTGATATACTGCCAGCGGTCCGCCTGGGAGGCTGCGTACGCGCTTCCCTACCCGGGTGGCAGGAACTTCTGGGCTGAAAAGGCCCTCATGGAGTGATGGAAAATGGGATCGCATAGAGCAGCGCGCGGTGGTCGGCCCTTCCCCGACTGGGTCGTCTGGGGCCTGGGGGCGGCCTTCGTACTGGCGGCTGTGCTTTCAGCGGCGCTGGTCTTCAACACGGCGCGCGGCCTGGCCGCGGCCTGGACGGGGACCGGCCTCAACCCCTTCCAGCCGAGCGATGGTCAGTCGCAGGGAGGGGGCACGCTCGCACCGGGTGAGACGCCGACCTCCTTCTCGCTGGAGGAGACGCCCGAGCCCTGGAACGGCACAGACCGCGTCACCATCCTGCTCATGGGCCTGGATTATCGCGATTGGATCAGCGACGATGGCCCGCCGCGCACCGACTCCATGATGCTGCTCACCATCGATCCCATCACGCGCACGGCGGGCATGCTGTCCATCCCGCGTGACCTGTGGGTGGAGATCCCGGGCTTCGAGCACAACCGTATCAACACCGCCTATTTCCTGGGAGAATCCTTCAACCTGCCGGGCGGCGGGCCGGGTCTTGCCATGCGCACCGTCGAGGAATTCCTGGGCGTGCCCGTGCAGTACTACGCCGTCATCGACTTCAGCACCTTCGAGCGCATGATCGACGAGATCGGCGGCATCGACGTGCTGGTGAAAGAGCGCATCAAGATCTCGCCCATCGGGCAGATGAGTCGTTGGCTCGAGGCCAAGCCTTATCACCTCAACGGCGCCGAGGCGCTGGCCTACGCCCGGGCGCGCAAGACCGAAGGCGGCGACTTCGACCGCGCCCAACGCCAGCAGCAGGTGGCCCTGGCCATCCTGGACCGGGTGGTGGGGTTCGACATGATCCCCGTCCTGCTCACCAAAGCGCCCGTCCTCTACCAGGAGCTGGCTGCAGGCATCCGCACCAACCTGACCCTCGACCAGATGCTCGCCCTGGGGCTGCTGGCGGTGCAGATCCCGAAGGAGAACATCCGCCGCGGCGTCATCGCTCCCCCCGAGATGGTGCTGCTGCAGACGCTGCCCGACGGCGCCCAGGTGCTCAAGCCGGTGCCGGACAAGATCCGCCTGCTGCGCGATGAGGTCTTTACCCAGACCTCGGCCGTCGCACCCTCCATCCCGCTGGAGGATCCGAAGGCGGCGGCCAGCGCCGAGAACGCCCGCCTCGCGGTGCTCAACGGCGCCGGCATCGAGGGCCTGGCGACGCGATCGGCGGAGTTCCTGAGGGAGAAAGGGTTCAATGTGGTCGAAGTGAGCAACGCCGACCGCATGGACTACGCCAAGACCTTGATCATCGATTACACCGGCAACCCCTACACCACACGCTACCTGATGGAGGTCATGGGCCTCAGCCAGGGCCAGATCCTGTTCCAGGCCCCGCCCAACGACCAGGTCGACGTGGCCGTCATCCTGGGCGCCGACTGGTGGGTGCCCTAGGGATCGCCCGGTTGTTTCGCAGCAGGGGGCGCGCCGCAGCATGCTGCGGCGCTTTCGTTCACAAGCAGCCCCTGCCATCAGGAGGGCGGCGCGCAGTAGAGACGTAGCATGCTACATCTCTACTGCGGCTCCTGGTGGGATGCGCGCGCCCCAGTCAGCGCGGGATCACGAGAATCCGCAAGAGCGAAAACCCTCCCCCTCGGCTGACAGCCTGCCGTCAGCTTCCCTTCACCAAAAAGGGGATGGAGGGTATAGACTGGTCTCGTGATGTTCAAAGCTGATCCCACATCCCTGACACCCGATCACCGCTCGCGGGTCTCTGATCGCCCATGACTGCTTCTCGCCTGCCTCTCCCTGACCAAGCCGTGATCCAGGCATTCGATCTCACGCGCACCTACAACGGAACGCTCGCCGTGGACCACATCTCCTTCCAGGTGCAGCGCGGCGAAGTCTTCGGTTTCCTGGGGCCCAACGGCGCCGGGAAGACCACCACGGTGAAGATGCTCACCGGCCGGCTGCGGCCCGACGAGGGCACGGCCACCGTGGGCGGCTTCGACGTGGTGCGCGAGCGTGAGCGCATAAAGCCCCTGATCGGCGTGGTCTTCGAGATCCAGAACCTCTACGAGCGCATGAGCGGGCGCGAGAACCTGCGCTTCTTCGCCCGCCTGCATGGCGTGGATGTCGGACGCGTGGAGACTCTGCTGGAGCATGTGGGCCTGGCGGAACGGGCGGGGGACAAGGTGAAGACCTACTCCAACGGCATGAGACAGCGCCTGCTCATCGCCCGCGCCCTGCTCAACGAGCCCAGGGTGCTCTTCCTGGATGAGCCGACGCGTGGCCTGGATCCCACCGCAGCGCGCGACATCCGCCACACTATCCAGCGGCTGGGGCAGGCGGGCACGACGGTCTTCCTCACCACCCATTACATGGAGGAGGCGGATCAATTGTGCCGGCGCGTCGCTTTCCTGAGCGAGGGGCGCATTCTGGCCCTGGACACGCCGCAGGCGCTCAAGCTGCGCTACGGCAAACGGCGTGCAAGCGTGCTGCTCGACGATGGGAGCGAGCACGTGCTGGCCCTGGACGACCCGGCGGACGCCGAGCGCCTGGCGCGCTGGATGTCGGAAGGACGCGTGCTCACCGTGCACTCGCAGGAGGCCACGCTGGAGGAGGTCTTCATCCGGCTCACGGGGAGGGCGCTGGCATGAAGTGGCGAACGGTCTGGGCCATCGCGTGGAAGGATCTGGTGGACGCGCTGCGCAACGCGCGCCTGCTGCTGCTCGTCATCATGCCCATCGGCTTCTCGGTGCTCTATGGCTACCTCTTCCGCGACACGCCCACCTCGGCCGAGATCGTGATCTACAGCCCGCAGCCCAGCGCGCTGGTGACGCGGCTCGGCGAGATGGAGGGCGTCTCGCTCTTCGTGGTGGATTCACCTCAGGCGGTGGCCGCCAAGCTGGCCGAGGAGAACGCTGCTCTGGGCGTGGTCCTGCCGACGGGCTTCGACGAAGCGCTGCGGTCCGGTGAGCGCCCGCAGGTGGAACTGCTCTACGGGGAGAACGCCGACGCCGTCCGGGCGACGCAGCGGCTGCTGCTGCTCACCGTGGATGATCTCTCCGGCAGGCCGCCTGCGGTGCGGCTGCGCACACCTTCGCCGCCTCCCGACCAGGGGGAGAAGGCTGGCCGGGGGATGGATTTCCTGGCAGGTCTGGACCTGCAGGGGTATTTCGTGGTGTTGTGGGTGGTGATGGGATTGGTGATGACCGGGGCGATGCTGGTGCCCACGCTGGTGGTGGAGGAGAAGGAAAAGGGCACGCTGGATGCGCTGCTGGTGACGCCGGCAGGGTACAGCGAGGTGGTGACGGGGAAGGTCATCGTGGGGATGGTCTACGCGCTGATCGGCTCGCTGATCATCCTGGCGCTCAATGGGGGGTTCACGGGCGATGTGGCCGTCTCGCTGGCGGCGATCGTGCTGGGGAGCCTGGCGTTGACGCTGATCGGCCTGCTGCTGGGCGGTCTGGTGGACAACCTGAGTACGCTCAACACGTGGAGCAGCTTCATCATGCTGCCGCTGTTGCTCCCGATCCTGTTGGCGGCCATCCCCTTGGGCCGTTTGGGATTCGTCGCCGAGGCCGTCAAGCTCATTCCCACCTACCACCTGGTGCGGGGGCTGTCGCTGGCGCTCACCGGGCGCGGCGGGGAGGCGTGGGGCAACCTGGCCGCGCTGGCCGGCGTGACGGCGCTGCTCTTCGGCGCGGTGCTGTGGTCCTTGCGGAGGCAGGAAGCGTAGGGGGCTTGCAGCGCGATGCGCCGCAGAGATGCAGCATGCCGCCTCTCTACGGCGATGCCGGGTGCACTCTTCCCGCCATCCTGAGCTTGTCGAAGGATGGCGGGGGACGCAGGCCATTGCCGATATCCATCACAGAATGGCAGCGCGGGCCCTTCATCGAGCGCAGGATGCCACAGGCGAGTGTCTGAGCCCGCCGAGGAACGCGCTGCCTTCCCCCCGTCCTCCTTCGATGGGCTCAGGGTGGCGCGAAAGGGACCTCCGGCGAGTGGAGGGCCGCACCCTTTCTCAGGCTCCGGCCGCGGCCCGGCGAAAGGCGGTGGGCGGGCGTGCTCAGGGGGAGAGGCCGGCGAGCGAGCCCGAGTCCTGGTGGAGCCGGGCGCGGGGTCCTGGCGGCGGGGCGGCGGGCTATCGATCGGCTCTATTGGACCGCATGGGACGTTTCAGCGGCCGGGTGGGGCAAACGCGGTCGGGCGGGGCGCTCAGGGCAGGAGCACGGCGATGAGCAGTCCCAGGATCAGGCCCAGTGCGCCGCCGACCACCACATCCGAGAGGTAGTGGACGCCCATGGCGACCCGCGCCAGGCAGACCAGCGGGGCCCAGGGGATCAGTACGAGGGCCATCCAGGGCGGGCCCCAGCGGGCGGCCAGCACAGCCAGCAGGAAGGCGCGCGCCGCGTGGCCGGAGGGGAAGGAATGGGGGTCGGTGCTGCGGTAAATGGCGCCCCAGTCACCCTCCGGGCGTCGGCGGCGGAAGGCGAACTTGAGGGCCATCACCAGCGCCGCCGTGACGGCGATGGCGAGCGCGAAGGTGAGTGCCCAGGTTTTGAGCGGCGCATCGCCGCGCCACCACACCACGGCCAGTCCCAGCAGCCAGAACCAGGAATCGCCGGAGTGTGCCAGCAGGATGGCGGCCACCCGCAGGGGGCCGTTCCCCTCGGCCAGGCGCAGGCGCGCCGACCAGCGGGCGTCGACTTCCAGCAGGGCGCGCAGGCTCACGACGAAGCCCCGCCCCTTGCCGCCAGATCCCGGCGCAGGATCTCGAGCTGGTGCGGCTTGTCCACATCCATGGCGATCTCGGCGTAGGGGGAGAGGTGCACGGCGCCGGTCAGACCGAGCTTGCGTGTCACACGCTCCACTGCCTTGTCCAGGGTGATGGCGCGCAGCAGGATGAGCAGCAGGGTGTCGAAGCCGAGCAAGGCAGCCTGCAGGATGGGGTGCTTGCGGGAGGCGATGATGCGCTCCCAGAGCTCCAACTGGTTCACCAGGGAGAGGCGCACGGCGTTCATGTCGCCGCCGCAGACCTCCACATCCTTCAGGCGCACGTAGGAGCGGTTGGAGCCGGGGAAGCGCGCTTCCATCACCGAGCGTTCCACCACCGAGTAGTCGATGTCCTTGCCGGCCTGCAGGGCGCGCTCGACGCGCCAATCGACCATCTCGGGCGTGATGGCGGGGATGTCGGCGGAGACGATGAGGGCATGGCTGGCTTCGGGGTGCTGCTCGTGGATGTGCGTCAGGCCGGCCTGCACGTTGGCCAGCAGCGAGCCGTGGTCGGGCATGAAGGAGAGCGGCTTTTCGCAGGTCAGGGCGCTGCTGGAATCCACGCCGATCACGACCACATCGGCCACCCGCCGGGCGCCGCCCAGGGCGTCCAGCACCCATTGGGCCATGGGCTTGCCCGCCACGTCCACCAGCGAGCGCGGCGCCCCCTGAGTGTGGACGTAAAAGGGATCCTCCGGCGGCGGCGTGCCTCCTGCGATGACTAGTGCGTCGAGCTGCTCGGCCATGGTCTGCCTCAGTTGAGCTGCTGCAGTTGGGGTTCGAGCCCCAGACGGTCCAGCATCTCCTGGAGCTCCTCTTTCGTCAGCGGGCGACCTTTGCCGGCGATGGCGACCAGCGCCGCTTCCATCATGTTGGTGCCGAAGGAGCGCCCCTCCAGCACCGGTGTGGAGGTGACCAGGTATTTGACGCCGGCGCGCCGGAAGCGCTCGACATCCTCGGGCGTGGTGGTGTTGGTGGCGATGACCTTGCCCTCCAGGCGCTCGGGCATGTGGCGCTTGATGTAGTGGCAGTCGCCGGCGATGACGCTGGCCCACTGGTAATACTTGCCCCATTTGGGGACGTTGGTCTCCTGCTTCTCGCCGGTAGGGTAGATCCATTCGAAAGGCAGGCGACCGGCGATGGGCATCACCAGCGCGGCCAGGATCTTCAGGCTGCGGGCGGAGCGCAGGGGAATGGGCAGTCCCAGCCCGAACATCAGATCTCCGAAGACGCATTCATAGCCCGCCTTCAGGAAGGATTCGGTCATACCCCAGCGGTCGGCGCCGCTGGCGACCAGGGCGCGCTTGGGCTGGACGTAGTCGCCGATCTTCTCCTCGATGAACTGTGCCAGGCGTGCTTCGAGCGTGTTCTTCAGGCCGGCACCGTCCACCACAGGGGTCTGTTTGATGAAGCGCACCATGGGCTGGACGGAGTACAGCGGATACCATTTATCGTCCACCTGCAGGCCCAGGTCGGCCCCACCCACGCCGAAGGCGTCCACTTCCCCGTCCAGCTCTTTGTAGAGTTGGGCGGCCTTTTCCATGTCGCCGTCGGTGCCGATGCGTTCGATGCGCACCTTCTCGCCGAGCAGTTCGATCTCGACGGCCTTGTCGCGTTTCGAGGATCCGATGCTGATGCTTACCGCTCGTTTCATGTCGCCTCCGAAGGGCGGGGATGCAGTTAATGTACACCCACGGCCCTCAGCGGTCAACGGTCACGCCGAGGGCCGGGGCGTCAGACATCCTATGGCCTCTCGGCCGGTTGGACGACTTCGAAATTGGCCACGTTGTACACGGCCGCTGCCGGGTTATCCCCATCCTCCCACGTTGCGTCGTAGGCCAGAGGGATCCTCTCCAGATCCAGATTCAGCTGCTCCATCACGACCTGCCATTTCGACCAACCTTCCGGCAGGGGCGTCCCGGCGGGCCGGCCGATCAGGGCGTTCACTTCAGCATCCGTCAGATTCAGATTGGCAGTATGCACGTCCTCAGCGTAAAAGGTGAAACCGTCAGCGCCGTCTATCGGATACGCTCCATAGATGCGCAGCGCGGTCAGAAACATCTGGGTGATGGGCGCCAGATCGCGCGCCTCGTCGATGATGTCGCCGTTGTCGTCCACGATGGTTGACTTCAGACGAACGCGCTGCCCGGCCGCCATGTGATAAGGGTTGACGCTGAAATAATCCGTCTCCGTCGTCGAGGCCGGGTAATAATAGTCCGATGCCAGAGGCTCGGTCGGGTCTGCGCTCAGATTGCGCAGCCCCGGCAAGGCGAAGGCCAGGGCATGGTCAATGCTGCCGCCTTGCACGTCTTCCGGCAGGATCAACCCGGCCAACAGCGCCGTCCCGACGGCGTGCGCGCTGGAAAGCGTGTCAGGGTTGCTCCCGCTCTCCCGGACATCGAAAAAGTCGATGGCCCCAGCTTCCAGGATAGCGTTTCCTTCCAGGCCGCCGCCCGAACTGGCGCACTGCGCGTCGCGAACGGTCGTCGCCTGCCAGAAATCATATTCCTCAAAGGTGTCCGGGTTGTAGAGAACGAGATGGCCGTCCGCTCCGATGTCTTGCGGCCCGTTGGGGCGCACTGTACCGGCCGGAAGGGGCACAGGCACCGGTCCGCCTTCCTGCTGGATGCCGAACTTTGGGCTGGGCCAGCTCAGGTTGCCCTCGTAGTCACAAAGCAGCACGCTTTGCTGTCCTGATCCGGTGCGGAAGATGGGGGTGGTGAAATCGTCATAGCTGACGTCCATGAAGGGCCAGTTGACCACAGATGGATAGTCGACGGGGCGCTGATCGGTAATGTCGCCGCGCAGCACGCGATACGTGACGAGGATCTGCCGGTCGCTCTCGGGCAGCACGGCGGCCCCATCGGCGCGCTGGTTCCAGGGGCTGTCGGGGGCGAAAAGGGGAACCGGCAGGGAGAAATCGCGCAGCAGGGAGGTGCCTGCGGGGGCAGGCGGCGGCAGAGCGTCATCCGCCGGCGCGGGCTCAACGGCGGAGGGCGATTCGATGCCCTGATCATCGCCGTCGTCAGTTTCGAGAGGCAGATTGCATCCCGCCAAGAGCAATGTCACGCCGAGCAGGATGTGCATGCGCTTCATAGGGGACTCCTTGGCGGGCTCGAGGATCGCCGCATGGAGCAGTGATCCAGGATCGGAGGAGGACTGGCCGTTGCATCGATGGCAGGTCATCCACGTCGGCGCGCCGACCTTGTCGGACCGCCCCGCATATCTTGGGACGCATAGGAGCGAGGTGAGACACGGGCCGATTTCTCCCAGCCCTCACCGGCATGCCGCGCGATGGGCGTCCAGCTCGCGGTTCTTGAGGATGGCGCTGACCCGCATCTCGTTGGCCTGCGGGCAGAAATCGCTCAGGGCGATGCCCGTGTCGGTGTACTCGGCCGCGAAGACCGGCTTGCCGGCCTCGATGAAGGGCAGCACGTCTTCGCACCAGTCCTGGTCGAAGCAGTCTTCGGTGAGCGCCCAGTCGAAGTAGGGGAGCAAGTCAGCGACCTGCTGGGGGTCGTTCTTCAGGCCGATGGACAGGCCGCGGGCGTGAGCCTGCTCGGCCAGCCAGCGGTTGAAGGCGAGTTGGTCGGCGTAGGTCAGCGGGAAGCCCGTGTCGTTGGTGTAGGCGTCGATGTTGTCCGGTTCCACGCCGTCGAAGCCTTTGGCGGCGCACTGGTCCAGGCGGGCGCCCAGGATGGGTGCGAGCAGGTCCAGGCGGCGGATATCCAGCCACTTCTCGCCGGGCCACCCTTCGTAGTCCTTCCCCAGGACCTCGGGCGGGAATCGATCGGCGTCGGGACGCCAGTCCTCCCAACTGCCTGCGCTGATGTAGCAGATGACGGCGAGGCCCTGATCCTTGAGCGCCTGCACCGTCTCGGCTTGCGTGTCGAAGAGGTCCACGTCGTACATGTCCACGTCGAAGGAGGTATCGATCGCGCCCTCCAGCTGCCACTGCCAGGTTGTGTCCACGGCGGGTCGCCACCAGGTGCCTGGTTCTTGATACGCTTCCACCTCCGTCGGGGAGGGCGCAGGAGTCTCCGCTGCGGGGCCGTAGTTCGAAGGTCGCATGGTGTTCAGTTGCCAGTAGGAGACGATCACATCCTGCAATTCATTGGTCACAGGGGTGATGCTTGCCGGGTCCGGGCCCAGCAGGAAATTGAAATCGCGCACGTCATTGGCGAAAGGAGCCCACGAAGTGGGCCATTCCCACAGGGCATAATTCAGGCCGTAGCTCTCGAAGAGGGCCATCGCGTCTTGCATGTATTGGGCTCCGCCCGGGACCCATCGCATGACCCCGAACTCATCGACAGCCACCGGCACGCCATAGGTTGCCTTGAACTCGTCTATCGGGGCCAGGAAAGCATCCAGCCATGCCTTGTTGAAGGCATCAGGGCGATTGTCGAAATCAAGATCCATCTCGCCCGGGTAACGATTGCGGCCGCCTGGCGCCTGGTGGGTGTACTCGTCCTGCGGTTCGTATTGGTGGACCACATAGACCGTTCGGGGATCATCCACAGGCTCCAGGTAGGGAAGCCAGGCCACGCCGCTCCACCCCATGCCGCCGGTCAAGATGGGGGTCTCGGCGTCGACTTCGCGAATTGCCGCCACAATACGCGGGTAGAGCTGGTTCCAGTCGTACAGGGTCCCGGCGTATTGGGAGTAGAATTCCTCCGGCTCGTAGATCCCGCCGAAGTAGGCCCCATTCGAATTCGGCTCGACCATCAGCTTATATCCGACGACGATGGGATTGCCCTGTAGCGCTCGGCGGCATAGCGCCACATGTCCACCCAGGCGTCCTGCGCGGCCTGATCTTCCCACATCGAATCGTTGACGTAGTTTCTGGCGGACCACTCTCCGCTGCAGCACAGACCGTATTCGCTGCGTCCGGGTCCGGTGCGGACAGCGATGGTGGCGAACATGTCGGCGCGGGCGATCATCGCCAGCAGGTTGTCGAGGTTCTCGACCACGCCCTGATCCACCTCGAAGGGCGGCTGCTCTGTGAACAGGCCGGGGCCCGAGATCACGACGTAGTTGGCCCCAAGCGCCGCCAGGCGGTCGAAATCCTCCTGGACGAAGGGTGGTCCCACCCGTCCCGGCCCCTTGAAATCCGGGCCGTCCAATTCCGGGATCACGATGGCTTGCCAGATGTTGGCCCCGCGCAGGCGGGTGCCGTCGGCCCACAGCGCCCATTTATCTCCCCCCGGAGCGGGTGCGGGCGGCGCTAGCAGGGCCTGGGGCGTCGCCCGTGGGGGGCGAGTCCCTTCGGCCTCATCCTCGCCGGTGGGCAGGTTGCAGGCCGCGGCCAGGAGAAACACCGTCAGGCTGAGCAGGAGACGCGTGTGCTTCAAGATGGCTCCTTAGTGGCCTATGGGCCGCCGTCCGTGAACATGCCCATCGCGTTGACCCGAAGCCCTCCCTGGAAGAGGGATCGCGCCTCGTGCTGGCCCGCTTCCAGGATGTCGTCCAGAACAGGCCGTGTGGGTGATGCCGCGGTTGCGACTGATCGCGATGGACATTGGGATGAGCAAGCAAGGATTGAGACTTGAGCGTGGCGGGTGGGGGGCGCGCTGCGGGGGCTTTCGGATGAATGCGATAGTGGAGTTCCAGACTCCCGGCGAATCTCACCAATAGTGAAGGCGGCACGGCGGCTCCCGCAGGCTGCGAATGGATGGTTACCGAGCGATGAATTGATCCAGTCTACAGCATATAGCCTGTTTTCGTAATGCACCCCGGCGCTCGCCAAGAGCAGAAGGGAAGCCGATCGCCAGCGCCGCAGGGCCGCCTGTGAGGGAATCGGAGGCGGTAAATCGGCAGGTCGGAAAGAGAACCCCCTCGGTGGTTCCTGGCCGAGGGGGGATTGCCCAATGATGGACCGATGGCCGGATGTTCGACCCGGTCGTGCTTCCCCAGGGGAATGCGCGGCGCGACCTGCGGCAGTGGGGCTGCCGCCTTTGCCTCTCCGGGTCGCGGCCGCCAGGGGAGTTCCGGCGCGCCGCGCTCAGCCCTCCATGAGCGCCAGCGGCACGGCCGCCGCGCCGACGATCCCCGGGCCGGTGTGGACGGCCAGGACGGGCGAGATGCGCAGCACGTCCAGGCGGGAAACGTTCAGGCGGTCCTGCAGCAGCGCGGCCAGGTTGTCCGCCTGTTCCTGGAAGGCGCCGTGCATGACCGACAGCCACAGCGGCGTCCCGGAAGGATAGGCTTGCGACAGGTGTTCGGCGATCTTCTCCAGCGCTTTGCGGATGGTGCGGCTGCTGCCCAGCGTGCTGTACTTGCCGTCCGCCTTGTCGACGTGGATGATGGGTTTGATCTTGAGCAGTGACCCGGCCAAGGCCTGGACGCGCCCGATGCGCCCGCCGCGCCGCAGATACTCCAGCGTTTCCAGTGTGTAGACCACCTCGGTGGCGGCGCGCACCTGCTCAAGCCGCTTGAGCAGCGCCTCCTTGCTCAGCCCCTCTTTCACAGCGCGCGCGGCGGCCAGGACCTGGAAGCGCTGCCCGCCGGAGAGGGTTTTCGTGTCGACCAGCGTCACGTCCGCCCCTGAGCGCTCGGCGCCGACGCGCGCCGCCTCCAGCGTCCCGCTCAGGCCGGAGGAGATGTGGATCGAGACGATCTCGTCGTCCGCCTCGGAATATATGGCGGCAAACTCGCCCGGCGAGGGCATGGTCGTCGTCGGCACGTCAGGCGCCATGGCGGCCAGGCGTGCGTAGAACTCATCCGGTGTGAGGTCCTCCGAGCGCACCTGGCCATCGGGGAACAGCAGGTAGAGCGGCGCGATGCGGATGTCCCATTCCTTCGCTTCCGCGGCTGGCAGATCCGCGGCGCTGTCGGTCACGATTTTCATGTTTCCCTTCTCTCCATGATGAAAGCCACCGCTTGCTGCGGTGGCCAGCGCAGTGGGCGCGAATGGACTCGAACCATCGACCTCACGGATGTGAACCGTGCGCTCTGACCAACTGAGCTACGCGCCCGGGTGTCAACCACGGTTCCCCTCTGGAGCGAAACGTGCTCTGGCCCGATGCAGAGCGATCTGGGGTCTGCCGGCCGGGCCATGCGCCCACTGGCAGGATGCCTCGATTTAAGTCTATCATGACGCAGCCGGGCGCGGTAGGCTGGAGAGGTGATTCGCGGGGCTTCTCCTTCGGCTGCGCTCAGGACAGGCCCTTCGGCGGAGTTTACCCCGAGCGTGGACGAGGGGCTCAGGACAGGCCCTTCGGCTGCGGCTCGCTCCGCTTAGAGCGTTGCCACGCCTATGGATGTGCCCTGCTGTGGAGGGCGCAGCGCAGCCCAGGGGCTCCCTCTCCGGCACAGGCATTTCCGCAGGATCAGGACGGTGCCCTTCGACCGGCCCAGGACAAGGACATCGATGAGCGCAGGACGGACAAGGCCGCTGTCTGAGCCTGTCGAAGACAGCGGCCGGTGACTCCCTGAGTCCCTCTCCTCTCACCCATGAGACAAGCTCACGACGGTGATCTCCGGTGGACGTTGGCCTAAAGTGGAGACAGTCGCGCGCGGAGCAGCCATCGGGGCCGACACACGGGTCGGCCTCCACCATCCTGGGAAGGCCGTCAAGGTCAGGGTGTGTAGGGGCGGACCTGCGCGTCCACCCCTGGTCGCGGGCGCTCAGGTCCCCCAATCCCGCAGATAGAGAAAGTCGTAGCCCACGGTGCGGTTGGAGAGCTTGGCGATGGGCGGCAGGACGCGCTTGAACTGGTTGCGGCGCACGAGTGCGATGACCCGTTCCACGAACTCGGGTGCGAAACCGGCGGCCACACAGCCCTCGGGACTGTAGCGCGCGTCCACCAGCAGGTAGAGCAGCTTGTCCACCTCGTCGTAGGTGAACCCCAGCTCGCCCTCGTCGGTCTGCCCCTGCCACAGGTCGGCGGAGGGGGCCTTCTCGATGATGACCTGCGGCACGCCCACAGCGCGCGCCAGCTGCCGGACCTGGGTCTTGTACAGGTCGCCGATGGGGTTGAGCGCGCAGGCCGAGTCGCCGTAGAGCGTGGTGTAGCCGAGCAGGATCTCGGTCTTGTTGCCAGTGCCCACCACCAGGCCCTCGAAGGCCATGGACTGGTCGAAGAGCACGATCATGCGCGCCCGGGCCATGGCGTTGCCGCGGCGCACGCGGTCGGCCTCGGGGAAGCGCTCGAAGAGCGGGTCGACCATGTCGGTGATGGGCACCGTGATCTCCTGCACGTCGGTGGCTTCGATCACCAGGCCGGCGTGATCGTAGGACTCGGGGGCCGAGGTGCGGTAGGGCATGCGCACGGCGAGCACGTTCTCGGGGCCCAGGGCTTCGGCGGCCAGTGTGCAGGAAAGGGCTGAGTCGACGCCGCCGGAGAGGCCCACCACAGCGCGCCGGAAGCCGTGGCGCTGGATCTCCGTGCGCAGCCATTCGGTGAGCACCTTGCGGGCCAGATCGGTGTTGATCTCCAAAGCGCGTGCAGGGTCCATGGGTGTCACTCCTGATCCGTGCTCAGGATTCGCTGAAGCTCGCGCTGCATGAGCGCCGTGCGCTCGTCGCGCAGCAGGGGCAGGCGGGCGCGGGTGCGATGCAACTGATCCAGGTCCAGTTCGGCCAGGGTGAGCGCCTCTTCGTGATATGGCCCGTGGGCCAGGCGGCGCCCCTCGGGGTCGAAGACGGTGGCGCCGCCCCAGAAGTTGAGCCCGTCCTCGAAGCCGACGCGATTGGCATGGGCGACGAAGGTGGTGAAGAGGCTGGCGTAGGCCTGGTTGATCTGCTCCACCCAGCGGGCGGATTCCAGGCGCGGCTCCTGGTTCAGCCCGCGGCCGGGCGAGGCGGAGGTGAAGAGCATCAGGTCGGCGCCGTCGAGCCAGAGCAGGTAGGGTGGGGAGGCGTGCCAGAAGTCCTCGCAGATGAGCACGCCGCAGCGGCCGAAGCGCGTGTCGAAGGCGCGCACCCGGTCCCCCCAGGCGAAGAACCGCCCCTCGTCGAAGAGGCCGTAGGTGGGGAGATAGACCTTGCGGTGGACGTGGATCACCTCGCCCTGGGAGAGATAGGCCGCGGCGATGTAGAAGCGGTGGCGGCGCTCGGCCTCGACGAATCCCACCAGCAGGTCGATGTCTTTGCTGGCTTCCAGCAGCGGCTTGAAGAGCGGGTCGGCGCCGGTCGGGCGCAGGGCCACCTCCGGGGTCAGGTCCTGGAGCACGTAGCCTGTCAGGGAGAGTTCGGGGAACATGATCAGGTCGGCGCCCTGGGCGCGGGCCTCGGCGATCAGGTTGAGATGTTTCTCCAGGTTGGCCGCGACGTCACCCAGGCGGGTGGTGATCTGGGCCAGGGCCAGGGTCAGGGTGGGCATGGCATCCTCCCGATCAGGCTCGGCGGGCGCTCAGGGCCAGCCCGGCGGAGGCCGCCAACAGTACCAGCATTGCGCCCAGGGCATCCAGCCGCAGTCCGGCCCAGGAGCCGACAGGGTCGGCGCGCAGGGCGGAGAGCGCCAGTGCCCCCAGGGCCAGGGCGGCCAGCGTCAGGCAGGCGCGCAGGCCGGGGCGGACGGCCCGCCCCCCCAGGCGCACCAGGGCCAGCAGCAGGACCAGGCTGTACACGGCGCCCAGCGACTGGGCGGGCCAGCGCGGCGTGAGGTTGCCGAAGAGATCCGGCGCGGCGGGCGCCCACCAGGAAGCGGGTAGCCGGCGGCCGTAGGCGCAACCCTCCAGCAGGCATCCGGTCCAGGCCGCGGCGGAGACGATCGTCGCCGGGGCGGCGAGCGCGTCCGCCAGGTGCCAGAAGGACCGGCGGCTCCAAGCTGCGTAGAGGGCCAGCCCGGCCAGGGCTCCCAGCGCGCCCCCGGCCCAGCTCAGGCCGCCTTCCCAGGTGCGCCAGGCCTGGCCCGGGTGGGCAGCGTAATAGGGCCAACGGCCCATCACGAAGCCGAGCCGGGCGCCGAGCAGGCCCACGACCAGGGCCGCCGCCGCGGCGTCTAAGCGGGCCCGCGCCGCCGGTCCGGCGCGCCCGGGATCCGCGTGCGGCGCCATGCCCAGCCACAGCAGGCCGGCGACGGCACCCAGGGTCAGCATCAATGTGAAGGGTTGGCTCACGGTCCTGGTTCCTGTCCGCAGATCATCATACCACCACGGGTCGCGCCATGACTCAGGCCTGCCCACTTGATCGGGGGTTCCGCCAATGGGCGCGGGCTGCCGCGGCTCAGGCCGGTCCCAGGGGCTCGGTGATCTAGTTCGGCCTGGGGTGAAGGTGGCGACGGGATGCCGCGGCCGTTGCGGCCGGCGTCAGGCACAGACCGTGGGGGGGGCGCGGCCGCGAGCGGGCCAACCTCCAGAGATCGATCGGCTGGCCAGAAGGCGCAGCCCCGGCAGGGGTCTGACCCGGGCACAACGCACATGCTGAAGCCTGGGAGGTCATAGGCGATGGGCAGGATAGCCTCACGTCTGGCTCTGCCGAGCATGGCCTGTTCTTGCGGCCCTTGCTGCCCGATCCCCGCCCCTCACCCTCTCTTGTCGGCCCCGGCGTGTGCGTAAGGCGTCAGGGCTCTACCCACGAAAAGTCGCCGGCGATCAGGTTGTCGACCATGTGGGGGATGAAATAGGGTGGTGCAGCGATGAACAGACCATCGATGGGAGAGAACAGCAGCGTGGCCCCGTCCCCGCTCCACGCCGCCACATCGGTCCAATCGCCGTATACCTCCTGGGGTGTCTGCGGACCGTCCGGGTCCATGGGGGCGATCCACAGGCGATCACCTACCCAGGCCAGCCAGGCCCCGTCAGACGACACAAAGGGGAATCCCGCCGCCCCGTCCGGCATGGGGACCGGAATGGGGGTCAGGGACAGTGGGATGGCGAGCATGCCATCCCAGCGGAGGCCGCCCGGCGAATGTGCGGCGAAGAAGAGCCGGGCGTTGGGGTCCCATTTCAGGTCAGCGAATTCGCCCTCGGCTATCAGCCTTGGCGCGGCGCTGCTTCCCAGTTCGAGCAGATAGAGGCCGGAGGGCAGCCCGCTCTCGCAGACGGGGTGGTCTCGATAGGCGATCAGCAACGTGCGGGATACGGGGTCGAAGGCGCGTGCGCTGTACCGACCTTCCCAAAGAACTTCAAGGCTTGCGTCGAGAATGTTCACGCGCATGAGGCTCTGGTACGGGCATGTCAGGGGGTCATCCGTGAAGGCGTCGGTGAGAAACTCGGTATCCGAGACCCAGTCGATCACACGCTGGAAGCCGGTGATGTCCGTATCCAGCAGCTTGATGGATCCGCTGCCGTCGGCGCGCGCGGCCCAAAGGGCAACGTATTGATGACCATAAGGCTCACCAGGCCCAGCCGCATATTGCGACCTCTTCACTGCCCCGTGGACGATAAAGCGATCGTCAGGGGACCATACCGGATCGACGGCCTGGGTCTTGCCGCTGGTCAGGCGTGTAATTTGCCCCTCCGCCGGGGAGAAGGTATAGAGGTCTGCCGAGGGGCCGTGCAGAGCAGCGCTGAAGGCGAGCCGACCGTCGCTGGACCAGGCGACCTTGTTATCGATGGCCACGGCGGCCCACAAGTCGAGGGCATCCTGCAGGGCCTGGCCTTCAAGCGAGGCGTAGTCAATGCTGCTGGACACCAGTTGCGCGACGGGTTCCAGGGAACCTTGCGGGAGGCTCAGCAGGCTCAGGGTGGGGGGAGCGTACGGGTCGCCGCCCGGAATCTCCATCACGGCCAGCATGCCGCCGGAGGGCGCCGCCTGGCGGCCAGGGAGTATGAGGAGGCCGCCTCTGGGAGGCAGGTTTGCCAGTTGTGTAAATCCCGAGCCATCCGGATTCAGGGCCGCTATGCCCTCGGGGTTGGTGAGAACCCACCAGGGGCCCTGGTCGCTGAGCGGCCTGGAGGGGATGGCGGTGGCTTGGAGCGGCTTGCGCGTCTCCTGGGCACGGGGCGTGGGAGTGAGGGCGGGAGGCGTGGCGGATGGGGGAGGCGCGGCGCTGGGTGTGATGGTGCTTGTGGGTGGCCGAGCGGGTGTCGACGGCTCATGGCTGGGCGTGACCCGGCCGGAAGACGGGAGCCCCGATGCAAGCTGGCAAGCCAGCGCCGCGGTGGCGAGCGCGGCGCTGGGGATGATCAGCAAGTGCCTGGGCCTGAACATGGCAGCCTCCTTCCCGCAGAGACGATCTGTCAGGCGCACCGGCCCGCACGGTGGGTGCGCAGATTATAGCATCGGGCTGGAGGCCGCGCAGGCCGGGGCGGACGGCCCGCTGCCCCAGGCGTACCATGGTCAGCATCAGGACCAGGCTGTACGCGGCGCCCATCGACTGGGTGGGCCAGCGCGGCGCGAGGTTGCCGAAGAGATGCGGCGCAGCGGGCGCCCACCAGGAGGCGGGCATCGAGAGGCGCTACGGTTCGACCCAGACCAGATTGGACCCCGGCAGACCGGGGAGGGCGATGGGCGCGAAGCCCGGCTCGCTGGCGATGAAGAACCCCTCTGAGGAGAAGAACAGCAGGCCCTCTCCGGTCGGGCTCCAGGCGGCCTCATCGATGCGCGCCTCCTGAACCTGCAGCGGGGGCTCTGCGAGGCCGGCGGTGAGGCGGGTCATCCACAGCCCCTCCCCCGTCCAGGCCAATCGTTCACCGTCGGGAGACACCAGCGGCAATCCGTAGGCGCCCTCAGGCATGGGGAGATCCCACACGTGGCCCGATCCGTCCACTGCCACGGCGCTCCTCTTTTCAACGTCCCATTCCGCGATGGCGATGAACAGCTCCGCAGCCTCATCCCACATCAGGTCGGAGAACTCGCCCTCCGCCGCCTGGCGTGGTTGATCCCCCTCCAGCGGCACGAAGTACAGCCCGGAGGCCCTTTCTTGGTCGCACAGATCGTCTCGGGAGAGGGCGATCAGCAGGCTGCGGCTCTCGGTGTCGAAGGCGCGGGCGTTGTAGCGTCCCGGCCATATGCCTCTGATCTGGGCGCTCGTCAGGTCTCTGCGCTGCATCCGAGTGAAGCGGCATGGTATGAAGGGATTGCTTCCATCGTAGGTGTCGAGCAGGAATTCGGCCTCGGAAAGCCACCCGACCACCTGCTCGAAGCGGTAGATGTCGGAATTGAAGAGTTTCTAGACGCTGGAGACATCCGCCCTGGCGGCCCAGAAGGCCGCGTAGTCGTATCCTGCGCCCGAGTATTCATGGTACAGGCGCTCCACACCTCCGTGGAGGATGTATTGGTTGTCCGGGGACCACACTGGCCCGACCGATTGCGTGGGCCCGCTGGTCAGGCGCAGCAGCCGATCCTCTGCCGGTGAGTACACGTAGAGGTCGGCTGAGGGGCCCTCGAAGGCGGCGTTGAAGGCCAGGCGGCCGTCTGTGGACCATGCCATCTCGTTGCACGCCGCCACCGCGGCCCACCGGTCGCGCGCCAGATCCAGCGCCTCCTCGTCCATGTTCCCGTAGTCAACATCCTGTGGGAGTAGTTGTGCGAGCAGACGGAGTTTCCCCTCCGGCAGGGTGAGGATGCTCAGCCTGGGTGGAGAGTAGGCGGGGCTGTCCTCCACCTCGAGGGCTGCAACCATCCCGCCGGCAGGCGCGGCGGCCAGGCGAAACAAGTGCTTGTCGGCCTCGGTCTCGAAACGGTCCAGGAGCAGGGTCACCCCCGAGCCGTCGGGGTTCAGGGTCCAAATCCCCTCCGGGGAGCTGTAGACCCACCATGGCCCCTGGGTGGACAGCGGCCTCTCGGGAATCGAAGCCGGTGTGGGTGCCGGGCTTGCCTGAATGGGCTGGATCGGTGCAGGGGTGACGGCCTGCGTGGAACTCGTTGGCGGGGTAGTGTGCCTCGGCTGGGGTGATGGGGTGGAGGACGTGGTCGGGAGCCTCTCGGAGAGCTTGCAGCCCAAGGCAGCGAGGGCGAGCAAGGCCAGCGTGAACATGAACCGAGGCTGCGCGCAGTAGAACATGGCATCCTCCTTCCTGTCGTGGGAGTCCGCCGAGCGCGGTAGCTCGGATGGCGGCCATTATGGCATCGGGGTTGCGGGAACTGCGTCCTGCGGGCGCGGATACGGATATATAATGCGGCATCGTCCCACCGGGAGGGCCCTCATGTCCACCTTGCGCGTTGACCCTGTCCACAGCGACAGCGACCGCCGCCTCTTCCTGAGCTTTCCCTGGCAGGTCTACCGGGACGACCCCTATTGGGTGCCGCCGCTCTTCTCCGAACGGCTGGCCTTCGTCGATCCGGAAAGGAACCCCTTTTTCCAGCACGCCAGCGTGGGGCTCTTCCTGGCCCGGCGTGGGGGAGAGGTGGTGGGGACCATCGCGGCCTTCACCAATCGCCTGTACAACGAGTTCCAGGGCGTGAACACGGGCTTCTTCGGTTTCTTCGAGGTGCTGGAGGACCCGCAGGCAGCCGCGGCGCTGCTGGAGCGGGCCGAGTCCTGGGCCCGGGAGGCCGGCCATGAAGCGATCCTCGGCCCGGCGCAGTGGTCCACCAACGACGAGTGTGCCTTGCTGGTGGAGGGCTTCCAGGATTCGCCGCGCATCCTGATGACCTACAACCCGCCGCGCTACCGGAACTACCTGGAGGCGGCCGGCTACCGCAAGGCGATGGACATGTGGGCCTATGCCCTGGAGATCGAGGATTACCAGCGCCGCATCCCACAGAAGCTGGTGCGGGTGGTGGAGAAGGTGCGCCGGCGCGGCAAGTTCCACGTGCGGCGCGTTAGTATGAAGCGCTTCGATCGCGAAGTGGAGCACGTGAAACGCATCTACAACAGCTCCTGGGCCCGCAATTGGGGCTTCGTCCCGATGACCGACGCTGAGATCGAGAAGCTGGCCGAGGACCTGCGCCCCATCCTGGACCCGGAATTGGTGGTGGTCGTGGAGTACGAAGGGGAGCCCATCGGCTTCGGTCTCTAGCTGCCCGACCTCAACCAGCCGCTGCGCCTGGCCTATCCGCGCCCCGGTACGCCGGAATGGATCACGCTGCTCAAGCTGGCCTGGCACTGGAAGGTGCGGCGGCGGGTGGATTGGCTGCGGGTCTTCGCGTTGGGTGTGCTGCCCGAATTCCGCGGCCAGGGCGTGGACGCCCTGATGTACTTCGAGACAGCCGAAAGCGCGCTCTCCAGGGGGTTCCGCTGGGCGGAGATGAGCTGGATCCTGGAGAACAACGACATGATGAACCGCGCCATCCGCATGCTGGGCGGCGAGGTCTACAAGACCTACCGTATGTACGAGAAATCCCTGGTATGAGAGCCGCGCGCGGCTCATCTGTCCGCTTAATGTCGGCCAAAAAGGGGCGTGCTCTCGGGGGCCGTGGCCTATGATGGTGGCGAGGCCGCACCCGGGGAGGTCGAGATGGAGAATCTGTCGTATTCCCTGCTTTCCAACCTGCTGTACCTGATCCTGGTGGGCGGCCTGTGGCTGGCGGCCCTGGCCGTGGTCACGCCTGGCACGGGGGCACTGGAGGCCCTGGCGCTGGGTGCCTTCGTGTTGGCCGGTCTGGGCACCATGCTGATGCCCTTCAACCCCTGGGCGCTGGCCGTGCTCCTGGTGGGCGCGGCACTTTTCGGCCTCTCGTTATGGCGCAGGGGCGACGGGCTCTGGCTGGGGCTGTCGGCCCTGGTGCTCAGCCTGGGCTCGGTGTTCCTCTTCCGCCTGCCCGGCGGCGGCCCGGCGGTGCACCCGCTGCTGGCCGGCCTGGTCTCGCTGCTCACCGTGGGCTACTTCTGGCTCATGATACGCAAGGTGATGCTGGCGCAGGGCGCACGCCCGGCGCTGGATCCGGAGGCGGTGGTCGGGCAGGTGGGCGAGGTGCGCACGGCGCTGGACCCGGTGGGATCGGTCTACGTCGCCGGGGAGCTGTGGACGGCGCGCGCCTCCCGCGAAATACGGCCCGGGGCCAGGGTGCGGGTGATCGGGCGCGATGGATTGATCCTGGAGGTCGAACCCCTGAAGCATGAGGCGGG
>JAJRUD010000093.1 GCA_024277995.1 Chloroflexota bacterium | reverse complement strand
TGATGCCATGCGCCAGGTGGGGCTGGACCCGCAGGATGAGAGCGTGCTGCTGGTGTTGAACGGGCGCATGGCGCAGGCCGGGCAGGCGCTGCAGGAGGGGGATGAGCTGCGACTGATGCCGGCCATCGCGGGAGGTTTGATTTCATGACGGAGAGGCGATCGCTGCTCTTCCTGCGCGAGCAGGACGTGCGGCAGACGCTCACTGTGGCTGAAGCCATCGAGCTGGCCGAGCGAGGCCTGCAGGCTGAAGCCGAGGGGCGCGTGGAGGGGGACAAGTTCTACATGCCCGTGGGGGAGGCTGGCTTCATCAAACCCTTCTCAGGCTATCTGGCTGGCGAAGAACTGGCCTTCGTCAAGACCTTCAGCTTCTTTCCCGGCAACCCGCAGCGCTTTGGACGCTCGGCCACCTCCTCGCTGGTGCTGCTCTTTGATGCCCGCACGGGCGAGGCGGTGTGCGTGATGGAGGCGGGCTGGGTGACGGGGCTCAAGACGGGTGCCTCGACAGCGGTGACGGCCAGCGCGCTGGCCCGTCCGGGGGCGGATACGGCGGTGATCTTCGGCGCCGGCCTGCAGGGTCGCATGCATCTGCGCGCCCTGGCGCAGCGCTTCAATCTGCGACGGGTCTGGATTGTGGACGTGGACAGCGAGCGGGCGAAGCAGTTCGTCACCGAAATGAGCCGCGAGTTGGGACTGGAGCTGGAGATCATGCCCCTGGCGGCGCGCCAGCGCGCCGTCCAGGCGGCGGATATCGTGATCACGGTGACCACCGGCAACCAGCCGCTCGTCGAGCGAGCCTGGCTCAAACCGGGCGCGTTCGTGGCCAAATTGGGCTCCTACCAGGAGGTGGCCCTTGACGTCATCACCGGCGCGGACAAGGTGGTCGTCGACCGCTGGAAATACGTGGCCAGCCGCGTTCCGGAATTGATGGAGCTGGGCTGGCACGGCCGCTTTGGCGAGCAGGACCTGCACGCCGAGTGGCCCGAAGTGGCGGCTGGCCGGAAGCCAGGGCGGGAATCCGCCGACGAGATCATCGTCTACGTCGCCCTGGGCATCTGGGGCGAATATGCCGCCATCCTGCCGGCGGTCTACCGCCGGGCTCTCGAGCTGGGGCTCGGCAGCGAGCTGCGGCGCTGAGGGTAGGAGCCCGCGCAGTGGAGAGGAGGCTGAAGTGAGAGTACTGGTTCTCGGCGGGGCGGGAGCGGTCTGCAAGGAGACCACGCGCGACCTGGCCCAATACAGCAGCTTTGATGAGATCGTGGTCGCTGATTACAACCTGGAAGCCGCAGAGGCGCTGGTGGCCGAGATCGGGGAGAGTCGATTGCGCGCCATGCACTTCGACGCCGAGGATTACGGCGCGATGCTGAAGACCTTCCCCGGCTTCGATGTGGTGGTGAACGGTTTGCCCTTCCGCTATGACCTGCCCGTCAACCAGGCCTGCGTCGAGGTGGGGGTGAACGGGTTGGATCTCTCCAGCGATGATCCCCAGTTCGCCATGGACGCCGAGGCCAAGGCCAAGGACATGATCTTCATCCCCGGGGTGGGCGCCACCCCGGGCATCACCAATATGATGGTGGCGCGCGCCGCGCAAGTCCTGGAGCGGCTGGAGGCGGTGGACATCTACTTTGCTGCCTTTCGCTGCTTGGCCCCGGCGCCGGGGCTGCTGGCCACCACGCTGTGGGAGTTCGTGCCGGAGGAAGAGGAGCGCTCCGAGGCCTATTTCGAGGACGGCCGCTGGCATCCCACGCCGCCCATGTCGGGTGGCGTGGAGGTGCGCTTCCACGATCAGATCGGGGTGCAGCGCGTCTACTACGTCCCCCACGACGAGTGCTACAGCCTGCCGCGCTCCTATCCCACGCTGCGCCGCGCCGCGGTGCGCGGCTGCTTCCCGCCGCACGTCATGGAGTTGATGGGCGCGCTCATGCGCGGCGGGTTGCTCACCTCACGCGAGGTGGAGATCAACGGCGTCGTGCTGCCGGCGGTCGAGCTCGTGCGGGCGCTGCTGTGGCAGAGCCCCTTCTCGAAGGAGAATCCCATCTGGGCCTACGGCCTGGTGGTTGAGGTGAGCGGCGAGCGAGGCGGACGGCGGGTGCGCTGCACCTACCGCAGCCATCATCCGCCGCAGGAGGAATGGGGCGGGGAATCGGCCTATTTCAAGAATGTCGGCATCCCGCTGGCCATCGGAGCCGAGCTGATCGCCAGCGGACAGGTGACGGCGCGCGGCGTGCTGCCGCCCGAACAGGCGCTGCCGGTGGAGCCCTTCTTCGAGGCGCTGGCGCGGCGCGGCATCACGGTCGAGGAGACCATCGTCGAAGAGGGCACCCTGGCCGAGCCGGCCTAGCGCGCAGCGGGCCGCGGCAAGGCCCGCCGGGCCATGGGAGGTCTGGCTGCAGGTCGGCGCCTGGGGGGCACGGACCATCGAGCCTTCAATGGATGCATCGCGCCCCTCGCAGTTCGCGGCGGTTGCGGCGGCTGACGGGGAGAGGAGATACCATCGTGACGGATTCGAGCAAGACGCGTGAGCTCTTTCAGCGGGCGATGAAGGTCATCCCCTACGGTGTGAATTCAAATTTCCGCTACTGGGGAGAAGATGATACGCTGGTCATCACGCGCGGGGAGGGGGCCTACATCTGGGACGCTGACGGCCGACGCTACATCGACTACCGGCTGGCCTTCGGCCCCATCATCCTGGGGCACGCCTACCCCGCCGTGCTCGAGAAGGTGCGCCAGGCGCTGCAGGGCGGCAACCTCTTCGCCTGGACCACGCCCTGGGAGATCGAGGCTGCCGAGCACATTTGCCGCATGTGCAAGGTCGACAAGGTGCGCCTGACCAACACGGGCACCGAGGCCACTATGCACGCTCTGCGCATCGCGCGCGCCCACACCGGCCGGGAGAAGTTCATCAAGTTCGAAGGCCAGTATCACGGCATGGCGGACTACTTCATGTTCAGCACGGCGGGGGTGGCACGCGGCGCGGTGGGCTCGCGGCGCAGTCCCATCGACGTGCCCATGACCTCCGGTATCCCCAAGGCCATCAGCCAGTACGTGATCAACCTGCCCTTCAACGACCCCGAGCGCCTGCAGGCCACGGTGCGGGCCCGTTGGGGCGAGATCGCGGCTATCTTCGTCGAGCCCATCATGGGCAACGTGGCCTCCGTCATGCCGGCGCCCGGCTGGCTGGAAACCATCCGCTCCCTGTGCGACGAATACGGCATCGTCATGGTGATGGACGAGGTCAAGACCGGCTTTCGCATCGCCATGGGCGGCGCCCAGGAGTATTTCGGCGTGCAGGCCGATCTGGTGACCTATGCCAAGGCCCTGGGCAACGGCTTCCCCATCGCCGCCATCGCCGGCAAGGAAGAGGTCATGATGACCATCGAGCCCGGACATATGGCCCATGGCGGGACCTATTCGGGCCACGCGGTGGGCGCGGCGGCGGCTGTGGCCACGCTGGAGGTGCTGGAGGCGGAGCCCGTGCTGGAGACCATCAACCAACGCGGTCAGATGTTGATGAGCGGCATCGGCGAGATCCTGGCCGAGGCCGGCGTGCCGGGGGTCGTGGTGGGCGTGCCCTCCATGTTCGGCATCCTGCTGGGGACCGATCAGGAGCCGCAGGATTTCCGCGATTACACCGCCGGCGACGCCGACCTGTACGAGCGCATGGCCATGGGCCTCATCCGTCGCGGCGTGCAGCCCGACGCCGACGGCCGCGAGCCCTGGTTCCTGTGCTACAGCCTGAGCGAGCAGGACGTGGCGCAGACGCTGACGGCCTTCGAGGAGGCACTGAAGGAGGCGAAGGGGTAGGGAGAGTGGGAGGCGAGGCACAAGTCGCAAGACACAAGACACAGGACACAGGACGCAGGACACAAGACACATGACGCATGACACAAGATGCAAGATGCAGGCTGGAGACGCAGAGATATTGGGGGTAAGTTACATGATGTGTGGTGCAGCGATCAATTGATCTACAGGAGGTGATGGGCAGGCCGAAGAAAGAGAGAAGGCGAAAAGGCCCGTATTGGGCCCTTGAGTGTGCTGCCGCCCTCAGGGATGATTGCCGCAGGACCTGTTTGCGGAGGGGGTCATCAAATGGCCAGAGACTTTCGC
>JAJRUD010000092.1 GCA_024277995.1 Chloroflexota bacterium | reverse complement strand
TTGGGTACCCCCTACCCCACCCCTCGGACAGCAGGCACAGGATGTCTCCGGCGCCAGCGCAGCCCAACCCCACGTTCACACCATGCGCCTTGAACACCCGCACTTGAGCCGCCGGGCTGTTTTCGAGACAGTTTGGATGTTAGGAGCTTCGCGCAGGTCGAGCGCCTTGTAAACTGTGGAAATCCGCAGGTTTGGCCTGTGGAATACACGGGGCACCCGCTCAACGGCGCCACCCCTGTGCGAAGAAGGCCAGCACCGCCTCCATCGCGCCCGACCAGGTCGTCTCCTGGTGCTGCCCCGGGACCAGGAGCAGGGTCGCTTGCACGCCGGCCTCCACGAGTTGCTCGTGGAGGCGGAGGGTGTCAGGTCGCGCCCAGTCCTGCTCGCCCGCCAGGAGCAGGGCGCGCGCCGGCAGCGCGCGCCCGGGGCGGGCCAGGGTGAAGGGGTCGTACGCGGGGCGCGGGTAGTTGACGGCCAGCGAGGGGCTGAGCGCACCCACCGCGTCGAAGAGCTCGGCATGGCTCAGACCGATCTCCAGCGCCCACACGCCGCCGCGCGAGATGCCCGCGATGGCGCGCCCCGCCGGATCGGTACGCACGCGAAACTCCTCTTCCACAAAGGGAAGCAGCCCTTCCAGGAACTCGGCCTCGTAGGACCCCGGTCCACCGTCGCTGCCGCTGAAGAGCGGTTCCGGCAGCCTGGGCAGAATCATGATGAAGGGCGGCCAGCTCCCGGAGCCTATCCGCTCACCGGCCAGGCGCAAGGCGCCGAGGTTTTCCCATTGGGTCTCGTCGAAGGGTTTGCCGTGCAGCAGGAAGAGGACCGGATAGAGATCGCCCGTCGCCTGGTAGCAGGAGGGCAGGAAGGCGCGAACAGGCACCGCCTGTGCGACGGCCGCGCCCGCGTAAGAGGTTTCCACCATCTGCCCCTCAGGCCACGGGCAGACGGCCATCGGGCCGGGTGAAGGAGAGGGCTCGGGCGTGGGGGAGGTTGTCGCGGTGGGTGCGGGCGCCTCGGCCTCTGTCGCCCGCGGAGGCAAAGGCGTCGGGAGCGGTGGCAAAGCCGCCCGACCGACCGGCGCGGCGCAGGCCGTCAGTGCGAGCAGCAGCGGCAAGAGGCGCACGATCCTCAAGCGGACTCCGCGGGAGCGCGCCGGGCGCGCACCTCAGCCAGCGGCCTTCCGCTGGCCTTGCGGCGCAGCATCAGGATCTCCGCCATGATCGAGAGGGCGATCTCGCCCGGTGTCTCCGCGCCCAGGTCCAACCCCACCGGCGCGCGCACCCGCTCCACGGCCTGCTGCGGCAGCCCGCGCGCCAGCAGTCGCTCGCGGATCACGCGCGCCTTGGTGGGCGAAGCCACCAAGCCCACGTAGGCTGGCGGCGGGGCAGCCGCCAGCACCTGGGCCAGCGCCGGCTCGTCCCAGCCCCAGGTCGCCACCACCACATAGGTCGAGGGCGACAGCGAGACGGGCAGGGGCTCCAGCTCTTCCTTCTGCTCGTCGTAGCGCACGACGGCCAGCTCGTCGGCCTGGGGAAAACGCTCAGCCGTGGCGAAATCCGCCCGATCGTCCACCACCGCCACCCGGAAATCGGCCAGGTGGCCTATGGCAGCCAGGGGCTGCGCCACGTGGCCGGCGCCGATGATCAACAGGGTCGCATCAGGTTGCAGCACTTCGATGTGCACCTCCACCGCGCCGCCGCACAATCCCACACTGTCGGCAGCCGCTTCGCTGGTACTGAAGACGTAGCTCTCGAGGCGGCTGCGGTTGTCCTGCAGGGCCTCCTGGGCGTCCTCGATGACGCGCTGCTCGAGCGTCGCGCCGCCCACGGTTCCCACGATCCTGCCGTCAGGCCAGATCAGCATGCGTGCGCCTTCGTGGCGCGGGGCGGAACCGCGCACCCGCACAACAGTGGCCAGGGCGATCCGCTCGCCCCGCTCCAGCGCGGCCAGCGCTTCTTTGGTGACCTGGGTGAACTCGCTCATGAACCCTCCGCGTCATCCATGATACCTCAGCTTGGCCGCTGTCGGGGCGCGCCGACCTGCAGTCACCGCCAGTATGGGCGGCGCCGGGTTATAATACGGACCATGAAATACCACATTTGGACCGCCGGCTGTCAGATGAACATTGCCGACTCGCAGCGCGTGGCCTCCGCGCTGGAGAAGCTGGGCTATTGCCATACGCCGACGGCCGAAGAGGCCGACGTCATCGTGCTCAACACCTGCGTGGTGCGCCAGAGCGCCGAGGATAAGGCCTACGGGCGGCTGCACACCCTGCGCCCGCTGAAAGAGCGGCGGCCTGACCTGGTCATCAACCTGATGGGTTGCCTGGTGGGCGTCAAGGGCAATCCCATACTGTGGGAAGCCTTCCCCTTCGTGGACGTCTTCTCGCCACCCTCCGATCCGCGTCCGCTGCTCGATTACCTCACCAAGAGTGAAGGCCGCACCGTCGAGCTGACCGAGACGCAGACCCGGCATGCCCTGATGGACGGCGATCTGCTCCTGCCGGTGCATGAGCGCGGCGAATTGATCTCAGCCCACGTGCCTGTGGTCTATGGCTGCTCCCACGCCTGCACCTTCTGCATCATCCCCTTCCGGCGCGGCGTGGAGCACAGCCGTCCGGTGGGCGAGATCGCGGCCGAAGTGCGCTCGCTGGCCGAGCAAGGCGTGCGTGAAGTGACCCTGCTGGGCCAGATCGTGGACCGCTACGGCAAGGACGTGCCCGACGGGCCTACGCTGGCGGATCTGCTGCGCGTCGTGCATCAGATCGAGGGCATCGAGCGCATCCGCTTCCTGACCTCCCACCCCAACTGGATGAGCGACGAACTGCTGGATGCCGTGGCGGAGTTGCCCAAGGTTTGCGAGCACATCGAGGTGCCTGTCCAGGCCGGGGACGACGAGGTGCTGCGGCGCATGAAGCGCGGCTACACCGCCGACGACTACCGCCGCCTGGTGGAGCGCATCCGCGAACGGATCCCGGGCGTCTCCATCGCCACCGACATCATCGTCGGCTTCCCGGGCGAGACGGTGGAACAGTTCCAGCACACCTACGACCTGCTGGAGGAACTGCGCCTGGACGTGGCCCACCTGGCCCGCTACTCGCCGCGGCCGGGTACCGTCGCCGACAGGCGCATGCCCGACGACGTGCCCGCGGCCGAGAAGATGCGCCGTTTCCGCCTGCTGGAAGACCTGCAGGCACGCATCGCGACCGAGATCAACGCCCGCTTCCAGGATCAGATCGTGGAGGTCCTGGTGGAAGAGAAACACCGCGGACGCTGGAAAGGCCGCACGCGCACCAACAAACTGGTCTTCTTCGAAGCCCCCGGCGACCTGCGCGGCCGACTGGTGCAGGTACGTATTCAGTGGACGGGTCCCTGGAGCATGCGCGGCGCCCCCGTGCTCGAGGGCCTGGCGCAACCCGCCGCTTGAGCGCGCCCGCCAAATCGCCGCCGCAAGCGCCAACATCGCGAACTAGACGCAAGAATGGTGAAGATCATCTTTCGCCGGATGCCCTCGCGGTCCTCTTGCCGTCATGGGCCGTTGCCATCGGCCCGCCGCCCTCCCCCCCTTTGGGGCATCCGATGAAAGAGCAGGCTGGAGACCCATCTGATTGCGCTCCGCCGGCGAACGACACGATTGGGCATGCTTTGCCGGGGAACCGCCGGGCGCGGCGTGTCGTTCCAGGGATGGCGACCGGCCAAGGGTGTGGCCGTGCAGACCACCGCTGGCAGAAAAGCGCAGCCGATGAAGGCTTGAACCTGCCGGACCGTCGACACATGGCTGTGCCGTGGTCCCTTGACTCCCATCGAGGGCCGCTGTAGCATCCGCTATCGGAGGCATTCGCCTTCAGGAGGAGAAACATGCCCATACAGCCGCGACGCGCACTCACCATTTCCGGCGGCCTGCTGGCCCTCGCACTCATGGCGGGTGCCTGCAACTTCCCCGGCGCCACGCCGACGCCGGACCTGTTCGCGACTGCCGCCGCCCAGACGGTAGCCGCTCAACTGACGCAATCGCCGGCTGAGACCAGCCTACCCGCGCTCCCGACCGACACGCCGATCCCCACTCAACCGGCGGGAGCGACGCCCACCGAGCCCGCCGGGCCTACCCCCACCGCGGGGGCCGCCGGCTGCATCGACAAGGTCTCCTTCGTGACCGACGTCACCATCCCCGACAACACGAACCTTGCCCCAGGCGAAACCTTTACCAAGACCTGGCGCCTGCGCAACTCGGGGACCTGCACATGGACCACCCAGTACGCCCTGGTCTTCGACAGCGGCAACAACATGGGCGGCCCGGCGGTGGTCCCCATGCCCGCCAACGTCCAGCCCGGCGGCGAGGTGGATCTCTCAGTGAATCTCACCGCCCCCAACGCCAACGGCACCTACAAGGGCAACTGGAAGCTGCGCAACGACAAGGGCATCATCTTCGGCATCGGAGCGAGCGCCGACAGGCCCTTCTGGGTCCAGATCATCGTCGGCCCCACGGCGACCCCCAAGCCGGTGACCAGCATCGCTTACGATTTCGTCGCCCACTATTGCGACGCCGAGTGGGTCAGCGGCGCCGGCGTGCTGCCCTGCCCCGGCACCCAGAGCGACCCAGAGGGCTTCATCGTCAGGCTCGATGCCCCCAAGCTGGAGAACGGCACCACGGAGAACGAGCCGGCCCTTGAGACGCATCCTGAATGGGTGGATAACGGTGTGATCAGCGGCATATTCCCCGCACTCACCGTCAAGGACGGTGACCGCTTCAAGGCCATCATCGGCTGCCTGTACAACGGCGCGGCCTGCAACGTACGCTTCCAACTGAACTACCGCGCCGATGGCGGGTCGCTCCAGAATCTGGGGCAATGGGACCAAACCTACGACGGCAACATCACCAAGCTGGATGTGGACCTCTCTTCGCTGGCTGGCAAGAGCGTCGAATTCGTCCTGGCCGTGATGGCCAACGGCCCGGCGGACCAGGATTGGGCTTTCTGGCTGGCGCCGCGCATCATTCGCACCCAATAGCCCGACAGCCTCCCAGCCATCGCTCCCAAGGCCTTCCCGGAGACAGCCTCCGGGAAGGCCCTTTTCCTTCAGGTTGATTGCGCGGCATTTTGGACCGCTGGTGGGGTACAATCGCCTCGACATGGGATCGAAACCCTCGCGTACGTCGCCGATCCAACACCTGCGCGCCCGTTGGCTGCTCGTCGCCAGCCTGGCGGCGCTGCTGAGCGCCTGCAATCTGCAGCGCGCCCCTCAGGCAGGGACAGTGGGGCCGCAAGGGTCAGCCGCCCCCACCGAGCAGGGCGGCCTCACTCAGGCCGCCCTCGGTCTCCAGACCCAACCGGCGGATTCCACCGGCACTCCGATCCCGGCCCTCACACCCGGCGCCCGCTCCCAGCTCTCTTCGACCGGATCCGCTGAGTGCGAGAATCGGGCCGGATTCATTGCAGACGTAACCATGCGGGACAACAGCGAGGTCCAACCCGGCGAGCCCTTCGCCAAGGTTTGGCGGTTGCGCAACAACGGGACCTGCACCTGGACCCCGGCCTACACCCTGGCTTTCGTCGGCGGCGATCGCATGAGCGCTGCTGCCTCGCAAGCCCTGGACACCACCGTCGCTCCCGGACAGCCGGTCGACGTGGCCATTGACATGGTCGCCCCTTCGCAGCCCGGCACCTATCAGGGATACTGGAGGCTTCGGGACGAACGGGGCTCCTATTTCGGGATAGGCCCACGCGGCGACCAATCCTTCTGGGTCAAGATCCGTGTGCCTGCCCCGCCCACGGTCACCGGAATCATCACCAGCACGCCCTCGCTCACGCCCGCGCCCACCATGGGTGTCACACCAGAGCCATCCCCTTCCGCCGGGCCGGGGCCCGTCCCCTACAACCAGGGAAGCGTCGCGCTCGACCCCATGATGGGGTTCGACCTCGACAGCGGCGTTGCAATCTCGCCCGAGCAGGGGGACATCACTTACGAGCGACCCGAGCCGGACCAACGGTTGCTCGTCCTCTCCGGCGGGGCCGTCGCTGCGCCCTTCTCGCCCCCTCCAGATCCCCCAGAGCCCGCCGACTGCCAGGCACTGCCGCATTCGCAAGATCCCATTCCTCTTGCTGAGGACCAGGCGGGCATGCTAATTTGCTACCGCACCGACCAAGGCCGTCCTGGCTACCTGCGCATCACATCCCTCCAGGACCCCCTGGAGCTGGACTTCACGACGTGGGTTCCTTAGAGCCGCAAGACACATGTCCCAAGACTTGTGTCTTGCGTCTTGCGTCTTGCGTCTTGTGTCTTGCGCCTTGCATCCCCCCTGGCTCGACTCTTGCATCCTGGCGGGAAGAGACACTGGAGCCATTGCTCATCTCCCATCAGGCATGCTAGAGTCCACCTATGGCGATTCCAATCCTGGTCGTTGACGCCAGCCCCGGGTTCGGCGATCTGATCCGACAGACCCTCGAGGAAACCGGGCGCTATCAAGTCACCATCACCGAAAACGCCACCGAGGCCCTCGACGTGTTGCGGCAGGTGGAGATGCGGCTTGCCATCGTCGATTTCGGTCTGTCCGATCTACCCGGCCCGGAGGCCGTGCGGCGTTTTCGCCAGATCAGGCCCGACCTGGAAGTGATCGGCATCCCCATCAGCGAGGGCGACCACGCGCAGGAACTGGGCGAGCTCGCGCTCGCCGGGATGTTGAGCAAGCCCTTCTACGTGCCCGACCTGCCAGCCGTCGTCGCGCAGGCCCTGGGACTTTCCGATGAAGAAGCGACATCACCCGCACCCCGCCGGCCCGGCCCCATCGCGGACGCGGCCCCCATCACCAGCGTGCCCCCGCCTCCATGGCTCACAGATAGCGAGCGGGCAGCCGAGTACCTCTCGCGGCTTTCCATGGCGTCGTCGGCCGAGGCAGCGCTGCTCACGCGCGGCCGACGCCTGTGGGCCTCTACCGGAGGATTGGAGGAGCCGCAGCTTCAAGAACTCATCAGGATGGTCGCCGACAGTTGGGCTCGCGAGGCGGCGCGCGGATGCCTGGCGCGCTTCGTGCGCTTGCCGGGATCCAAAGAAGACTTCATGCTCTACGCGACCCGCGTGGCGGGGGACATCGTGCTCACCCTGATTTTCGATGCCGAGACGCCCTTCGGCACGATCCGCCGACAGGCATCTTCCCTCGCCCATGCCCTTTCCTCCATCGATCCCGACACTCCCCTCTCGGGGGTTGAAGCCCCGCTCGAAAGGCCGCTGCAGCAGGCACGTGACACGCAAGGGGAAGTGCCGCCCCTGCCCGCCGACTGGCTCCCTCTTCGGCCGGTCAGCAAGGCCATCCCCCAGGCGAAACCAGGCATCGCCTTGAACGAGCGCCAGGCGGAGGCGGCAGAGGCGATCCCCGAAGAGACGCTTCCGCTCAAAGATCAGCTCGCAGGGCTCCATCTTCCCCCGCCCGATCCAGAGCCCGAGGCTCTCACCGCCGCGCAGCCTGAGCTTGCCACCGAGGCCATCCCCATCCCCAAGGACTGGCTGCCCGTCAGGCCCCGCCTCGAGGCGCACCTGCCCTTCCTGGAGCCGATCAACGTCGAAGGGACGACCCGGGCGGTGGAGGGCGTCGCCACTGAGCTTCGACCGCTTCCCGCGTCCGAATACCAACTGTCCTTCACCGCCGTGCTCATCCCGCTCTTTCCGGAGCACAGGCTGGAGGGTGAATTGGGCCGCCAGCTGGAGCAGTGGGTACGGCGCTTGTGCCTGGCCTGGGATTGGCGGGCGGATCGCGTTCAGATCTACCCCGACTGTCTGTGCGTGACGGTCAGCCTGCGTCCGGAAGTCGCCCCAGCCGGGGCCGTGCGCCAACTGCGCGACGGCCTCACCAGTCGCATCCTGCAAGCCTTTCCACATCTGGCCGAGGACCTGCCCTCCGGCCGCTTCTGGGCCCGTGGCTATCTGCTGACCGCAGGCGCCCCCCCGGCCCGGCAACGAATCCAGGATTTCATCCGCGAAACGCGCAGCGCCCAGGGGCTGCCCGTCTGAAACCCCCTCCTCCAGCGCGCGGTGCTACAATCAGACAGCGCAACCGCACGCTGTTGGAGGGCTTCCATGGGCTCAAAGCCTCGCCTTTACCTCATTGATGGGCATGCTCTGGCCTATCGCACCTACTTCGCCCTGACCGGCGCAGGCGGGAGCGAACGCTGGATGACCCAGAATGGTGAGCCCACCGCCGGCGTGTACGGCTTCACCTCGGTCCTGTTGAGACTGCTCGAGCAGGACCGCCCCGAATATCTGGCCGTTGCCTTCGACACCGGGCGCACCTTCCGAGACGACATCTTCCCCGAGTACAAAGCCACGCGCGAGAAGATGCCTGAAGATCTGGAGGCGCAGTTCGAACGCATCCGCCAGGTCGTCTCGGCCTTCGACATCCCCATCCTCGAAGCCGAGGGCTATGAGGCCGACGACGTGCTGGGCACCGTGGCGCGCCAGGCCGCCCAGCAGGGTGTCGAGGTGGTCATCCTCACCGGCGATCGCGACCTGCTGCAGTTGGCGGACGAGCACATCACCATCCGCCTGGCCGGAAACAAGCTCTCGGAGGCCAAGGACTATGGCCCCCAGGACGTCCAGCAGAAATACGGCCTGGAACCGGCCCAGATCGTGGACTACAAGGCCCTGGTGGGCGACCCGAGCGACAACATCCCCGGGGTGCGCGGCATCGGCGAAAAGACCGCCGTCAAACTGCTGCGGCAGTACGGCGACCTGGACAACATCTACCAGCACCTCGACGAAATCCCCACCCGCTTCCGCAAGCGGCTGGAAGAGGGGCGCGATTCGGCCTATCTGAGCCGCAAGCTGGCAGCGATAGTCACGGCCGTCCCCGTACCCTTCGACCTGCAAGCCTGCCATGCGCGACAGTTCGACCGCCAACAGGTGGTCTCGCTCTTCCGTGAGCTGGAGTTCCGATCTTTGCTGGGACGCCTGCCAGACGACCGCGACGAGGGCCAGCAACTGGCGCTCTTCTCCGCCCCCACCTCCGGCATTGAAGGCTTGCAGACCATTGTGATAGACAGCGTCGAAGACCTGCTGGCTCTCCAGGCGCGCCTGGAGCAGGCCGACACCATCGCCTTCGACGTCGAAACCACCAGCACGGATGCCATGCAGACCGAGCTGGTGGGCGTTTCGCTGGCCCTTCAGCAAGGCGAGGGTTACTACATACCCGTCGGGCACCACCCCGACTTGGCCGGCGGCCCGCAGCTCCCCATCGAGCGCGTCATCGAGGCCCTGCGCGGGCCGCTGACGGAGGCCGGCATCGCCAAAGTGGGACATAACTTGAAGTACGATGCCCTCGTGTTGGCGCGCCACGGCCTACGCCCCACCCCGCTGTCCTTCGACACCATGGTGGCGGAGTGGCTGTGCAACCCCGCTTCGCACAACCTGGGCCTGAAGAGCCTGGCCTGGGTGCGGCTGGGGATCGAAATGACCGAGATCCAGGAACTCATCGGCCGCGGGCGCAACCAGCGCTCCATGGCCCAGGTGTCCATCGCGCAGGTGGCGCCTTACGCAGCCGCCGACGCCGAAATCTGCCTGCGCCTCATGCCGCTGCTGGAGGCCGAATTGGAAGAAAAGGCTCAGACGGCCCTCTTCCGCGAGCTTGAGATCCCGCTGATCCCCGTCCTGATGGAGATGGAGCTGGCTGGCATCGGCCTGGATCTGGCTTTCCTGGAGCGTCTTTCCAAGGAACTGGCCGCAAAGCTGGCCGAGCTGGAAGCCGAGATCCACCGTCAGGTCGGCCATACCTTCAACATCAACTCCACGCAACAGCTCTCCAAGGTGCTCTTCGAAGAACTGGGGCTCAAGCCCCCCGAGGGAACCCGCCGTACGGCTTCCGGATTGTATTCCACGGCAGCCTCGGTGCTCGAATCACTGCGCCAGGCCCATCCCATCGTCGATCTGATCCTGCAGCAGCGGGAGATCGCCAAGCTGAAATCCACCTACGTCGACGCACTGCAAGCCCAGGTCAACCCGCAGACGGGGCGCGTCCACTCCTCCTTCAATCAGACCGGCTCCGTGACGGGCCGACTGGCCTCCTCAGACCCCAACCTGCAGAACATCCCCATCCGCAGTGAGCTCGGACGGCGCATCCGGCGCGCTTTCGTCGCCGCCCCCGGCGAGCAATTGCTCAGCGTGGACTACTCGCAGATCGAGCTGCGCATCGTGGCTCACATGGCCGAGGACCAGGCCATGATCCAGGCCTTTCTCGACGACCAGGACATCCACGCTGCCACGGCCTCCGCCATCTACGGCGTCCCCTTGCAGGAGGTCACGCCCGCCATGCGGCGCCATGCCAAGGCCATCAATTTCGGCCTGATCTACGGCATGAGCCCCTTCGGACTGACACGCTCCACCGATCTCACTCTGGCGGAGGCCGAGGACTTCGTCAAAGCCTATTTCGAGCGTTTCCCGGGCGTCAAGGGATACCTGGAGCGGGTCCGGCAGCAGGCGATGGAGCAGGGCTACGTGGAAACGCTGCTCGGTCGACGCCGTTACTTCCCCCAACTCCGGCGCGACGGCGCGCGGGTATCCGAGCAGGCCCGCAATCGGGCGCTGCGCGAAGCGGTCAACGCGCCCATTCAGGGCACCGCGGCGGACATCATCAAACTGGCCATGCTCCGCCTCCCCTCGGCCTTGAAGCAAGCGGGGCTGCCGGGACAGATGCTGCTGCAGGTCCATGACGAATTGGTGCTGGAAGTGCCTGGCGAGAAACTGCGCGCGGTGGCCGCGGTGGTTCAGCGCACCATGCAGGATGCCTACAGCCTGCGCGTACCTTTAAAGACGGACGCCAAGGCCGGGCCCACCTGGGCCGACATGCAGCCTGTGGACGCCTGAGGGCACCGCCGACATCCGCACCACAACCCCAACCAAAGCGATTTCAAGGGGCGCCCGCCTGGAGCGCCGGCGACGCATCCAGAGCGTCCTGCTGACCGACGTCGCGGCGCCCCCAGGGCCGTTCGGCACCCTTCCCGGGAAGCGAAACTGGTGACTTGTGCTATACTCGCCTCGCAGTTCACCCTTGAGGCGCGGAAGACAAAATATGACGGGACGCCAGGACTTATTTGAAGAATCCATGCGCCTGGGCAACACCGCGGCCTGGGAACTCAATTGGGACCGGGCCGTAGAGTATTATCGCAAGGCGCTGGCCGAGTTCCCCGAGCATCCGGAGGCGCTTACCAATCTGGGCCTCGCGCTGCTCGAACTCGACCGACTGGAAGACGCGCTCCAGGCGTACCAACGCGCCGCCGAGATCGTGCCCGACAACCCCATCCCCGTCGAGAAATGCGCCGAGATCTATGAGCGCATGGGGCGCGTGCGCGAAGCCATCGAACGCCGTGAAGCGGCGGCGGACCTGCACATCCGGCGCCGCGACGTCGATAAGGCCATCGACAACTGGAACCACATCGCCCGCCTCGCCCCGGGCAACATCGCCGTGCGCTCCCGCCTGGCCCTCACCTATGAGCGCATCGGGCGTCGCAAGGAAGCCGTCTACGAATACATCAACCTGGCTTCGATCCTGCAGCGAACCGGCAAGTTGGAGCGAGCCATGGAGGCTCTGCAACGCGCACTGGGCCTGATCCCGGGGCACCCCGAGGCCGCCAGGGCAATGCGCCTGCTCCGACAAGGCAAGCCGCTGCCCGAACCCACTGAGCCGCGCGCCGTGACCAGCCCCTTGCGCATGGAGGAAGCCCAGACTTTCCTGCAGGCGCAGGAAGAAGGTGATGAAGAAAAACCGGCGGATGACCAGGACGACCCCGAGGTCGCGGCACAGAAACGAGCGCTCAGCATCCTGGCCAGCTTGCTCTTCGATGAGCCGGAGACCGGCTCCGACGGCGGAAACGGCCGCGGCGCGAGCATGTCGGCCATCACACAAGGCCTGACGGAGGGACGACGCGGCGTCGGCGGAAAGCCGAGCATGGTCCGCTATCTGGGCGAGGCCATCGATCTGCAAACCCATGGCCACACACGGCAGGCGGTCAAGGAATTCGAGCGTGCCATCAGCGCCGGATTGGACCACCCCGCCGCACATTACAACATGGGGTTGCTGCTCAAAGAGATGGGCGAATATGAGCAAGCCCGGCAGCACTTGATGGCGGCCATCGGTCATCCAGACCTGGCGCTGGGCGCCAATTTGGCCCTCGGACGCCTGGCCCGCATGCAAGAGGATCTGCCCGAGGCCGCCCGCTATCTGCTCCAGGCCCTGCGCATCGCCGACGGCCTCTCCGTGGGAGCGGAGCAATCCACGCAACTCAATCAGCTCTATGACACCATCCTGGCCTCGCAGAACGAAGGCGATGAGGAAGCCCTGTCCCGCATCGTCGAGAGCACGCTCAGCTTCCTGAGCGGGCCCGAATGGCTGCAGCGCATACGCAAGGCCCGCAAGCAGCTTCAGCCCCAGGCCTCTGAAGGCCCTGTGATCCCATTGGCTGAGATGCTCGCCGTCGGCGCGTCGGACCGCGTGCTCCAGGCTCTGGGCCGCATCGACGACCTGGCGGCGCGCGGCCTGTACGCCAGTGCGATGGAAGAAGCCCTGCTCACCCTGGAACACGTCCCCACTTACCTGGCCCTGCACACGCGCATCGCCGAACTCATGATCAAGTCCGGCAACCTGGAGAACGGACTCAAGAAACTGGGCGTGGTGGCGGACACTCATAGCGTGCGCGGTGAGGTGCAGCAGGCCGTCGATGTATACCGCAAGATCCTGGAATACTCGCCGGTCAACTTGGAGGCCCGCAGTCACATGATCGACATGCTGGCCCAATTGAACCGGATCGACGAAGCCCTCGACCAATACCTGGAGCTGGCCGATATCTACCGGCAGTTGGCCCGTCTGGACGACGCCCAGCGCACGTTGCAGCAGGCACACAAGCTATCGCAGCGCGGCGGCGCCGACCGCAAGCGTGTCCTGGTCATCCTGCAGCAGATGGCCGATATGCACTTGGCCCGTCTCGATTGGCCACAGGCCCTGCGCGCTTACGAGGAAATCCGAGACATCGACCCGGAGAACGACAAGGCCCGCCTCAACATCATCGACCTCAATCTGCGCCTCGGCCAGGAGGATCAGGCGGCCGAAGAACTGGACCTTTACCTCGAGCACCTGGTCCAGGCCGGGCGCGGCAGCGAGGCGCTGGACCTGCTCGAGGAGCTGACGCGCGTGCACCCCGGCAAACAGACCCTCCACAGCCGGCTGGCAGAGGCCTACCGCGCGGCTGGGCGCAAGGCCGACGCCATCGCCCAGTACGACGCATTGGGCGAACTGCAGCTCGACTCTGGCCAGGTCCAGGAGGCCATCCGCACCATCCGCACCATCATCGATCTCGGCCCACCCGACCCGGAGGGCTATCGCGAGCTGTTGCGCAACCTGGAGGCCGGCCAGGTGTGAGGCCGCTCCACACGCCCGGGACAACGCAGCCGTGAAAGATATCATCGCCGAACTGGCCTTCTTCGTCCAACGGTTGGACTGGCTCAGTCTGCTGGACCTGCTGTTGGTCACCGCCATTTTCTTTCTGCTGCTCAGCCTGGTGCGCGGCACGCAGGCAGTGGTACTGCTGCGCGGCGTGGTGGTGCTGGTGCTGTTCATCGCCCTGCTCACCAGCCTGCTGGACCTGCCGGCCTTTTCCTTCCTGATGCGCAACTCGATACCGGCGCTGGTGGTGGCCATCCCCGTGATCTTCGCCCCGGAGATCCGCCGCGCCCTGGATCGTCTGGGGCGCGCCGGCCTGGGTTTCGCCATCGCCAGCGAACCGTCGCGCATCGAGCGCCGCATCGACACCATATGCAGCGCCGCCCAGCGGCTCGCCCACCACCGCTACGGCGCGCTGATCGTCATCGAACGCGACGTGCCGCTGGAAGAATACATGGATACCGGAGTGCGCATGGACGCGCTGCTCACACCGGAACTGCTGCTCCAGATCTTCTACGTCAACACGCCCCTGCACGACGGCGCGGTGATCCTGCGCGGCGAGCGCATCGCCGCCGCGGCCTGCGTCATGCCGCTCTCGGCCAGCGGGACCCTGTCGCGCTCGCCCGAGCGCCAGATGGGCCTGCGCCACCGGGCAGCCCTGGGCATCAGCGAGGTGAGCGACGCCGTGGCCGTCGTGGTCAGCGAGGAGACCGGCGGCATCTCCATCGCCCACAACGGCCGCATGATCCGCCGCCTCGATCAGGGACGCCTGCGAAACATCCTGATGGCCTTCTATCGGCCGCGCGCCGCCAGCGGCCTGCCGGGCTGGCTGGATCGCTTGCTGGAACGCCTCGGACGGCGCGCCCGCCCTGCCGAAGGGCGCTGAGGAGGGTCGCGTGCTGCGCTGGTTCTCGGACAACCTCGGTTCGCTGCTCATGGCCTTCGTCCTGGCCCTGGTGGTCTGGGTGGGGGCGATCAACGAGCAGGACCCCATTCAAACCCGCAACTTCCCCAACCCGATCAAGCTCGAATATGAGGGGCTGGGCGAGGGCCTGTTGATCGTCGACGGGCAACCGCGCGAGGGGGAAATCACCCTGCGGGCGCCGGCCAACTCCGTCTGGAACCAGCTCACCAAGGACGACATCCACCTGCGGGTCGACCTGACCGGATTGGGGCCCGGCACCTACGTCGTCCCCGTCAGCCCCTCGGTGGACCGCCAGCCCGTACGCATCATCGACTATTCACCGCAGGAGGTGCAAATCACCCTGGAGACCGCTCGCACGCGGCAGGTGGTCATCTCGGTACGGTCGCGCGGCGAGCCGGCCGTCGGCTACCAGCTCGGCGACCCCGTGGTCACACCCGAGAACGCCCAGGTCAGCGGCCCGGCTTCCGTGGTCGACCAGGTGGCGGCGCTGCGCGCCAGCGTGGACGTGGCCGGACGACGGCAGGACGTGGACGTAGAAGTCACGCTGGTCCCCGTCGACGCCGATGGGCGCCCCGTCGCCGGCGTGGAAGTCAGCCCACAGCGGGCGCGCGTGCTGGTCCCTGTGGAGCAGTTGGGCGGCCAGCGAGCGGTGGCCGTGGTGCCCATCATCGAGGGCCAGGTCGAACCGGGATATCGCGTCACCAACATCACCGTCACCCCAACCCTGGTCACTCTGACCTCCTCCGATCCCCAGGCGGTGGACCTGCTACCGGGCTTCGTGGAGACGGAGCCGGTCAGCCTGACCGGCGCGCAGGAAAGCATCGAGCGCCGCGTGCCGCTGCGCATCCCTCAGGGCTTCTCAGTCGTGGGCGACCAACTGGTACTGGTGCAGGTGACCATCGAGGCCATTGAGAGCTCCATCACACTGACGCGCACACTGGAATTCCAGGGGTTGGATAACGGCATCTCCGCCGCTGCCTCCCCCCAGGAGGTGAGCGTGATCCTCAACGGCCCGCTCCCCACGTTGGAACAGTTGCAGCCGGAAGACGTACGCGTGGTCCTGGACATACTGGGCCTGGGCCCGGGCACCTACCAGATCGAGCCTCAGGTCATCATCATTCCCACCGATATCGTGGTCCAGACGATCCTGCCCGATAACATCGAGGTCACCATCACCCAAGGCAGTCCCACGCCGACACCCACGCTCACCCCGGCTGCCACGGCGACACCATGAGCAAACCGCTGGTCGCCCTCGTCGGGCGCCCCAATGTCGGAAAATCCACCCTCTTCAACCGCCTGGCCGGCGAGCGCCTGGCTGTTGTGGACGAACGGCCGGGGACGACGCGCGATCGCCTGGTGGCATCGGCCGAGTGGCGCGGCCTGAGCTTCGACATCGTCGACACCGGCGGCATCGATCCCACGAGCATGGGGCGCGGTGAGCCGCTCTCGCAAGACTCGGCGGACTACATCCCTCAGATCCGCGCCCAGGCGACCATGGCGGCGCGCGAGGCCGACGCGGTGCTTTTTCTGGTGGACGGAGAGAGCGGACCCACACCGGCCGATCGCGAGGTGGCGGCCATCTTGCGCCGCCAGCAGCAGATGCGCCAGGGCGAACCCTGGCCCCCCGTGCTGCTGGTGGTCAATAAATGCGACAACCCCCAGCGCCGCGCCCAGGCGATGGAGTTCTACGAACTGGGCATGGGAGACCCCATCCCCATCTCCGCCCTGCACGGCACCGGCACCGGCGACCTGCTCGACCTCCTGCTGGAAGCCCTGGGCGGCGCGCGACAGGAGCCGAAGGAGGATGACGATGCCGTCCACATCGCCATCGTGGGCAGACCCAATGTGGGCAAATCCAGCCTGCTCAACCGCCTGTTGGGCGAGGAGCGCGTGCTCGTCTCACCCATCCCGGGCACCACGCGCGACGCCGTCGACACCCGGCTGCGCTACCACGGCACCCCCATCACGCTGATCGACACAGCCGGCATCCGCCGCCGCGGGCGCATCGAACCCGGGGTGGAAAAGTATTCCGTGCTGCGGGCCCTGAAGGCCATCGAGCGCGCCGACGTGGTGCTGCTCCTCATCGACGCCGTGGAAGGGATCACCTCCCAGGACACCCACATCGCCGGTATGGCCATCGACAAGGCCAAGAGCGTGGTGGTCCTGGTTAACAAATGGGATGCCATCCCGAAAGACTCCTACACCATGAACGAGTACGAAGCGCGCGTGCGCCAGGAGCTCAACTTCATGGACTACGTCCCGGTGCTCTTCATCTCGGCCAAGACAGGCCAGCGCGTGGGCCAGGTCTTGTCCACCGCACTGCGGGTGCAGGAGGAACGGCTGCGACGGATACCCACCGCCGAACTCAACCGCCTGGTGCGCCAAGCCTTGGACGCCCATGCCCCCCCTTCCAAGAGCGGCAAGCGCCTGCGGATCTACTACGCCAGCCAGGTGCGCACCGACCCGCCAACCTTCCTCTTCCACGTCAACGACCCGAAGCTGGTGCACTTCAGCTACCGACGCTTTCTCGAGAACCGTATCCGGGACAAGTACGGTTTCATGGGCACACCCTTGCGCCTGTCCTTCCGCAAGCGCAAGGGGAAATCCTGAGCGGCTCTGCGCAGCCGTGTTGCCCGGGCGACGGCCCATCTCTTCCCTCGGGCTTCCCCGCGAGCTCCGACGCGCCGCGCCCCATGTGCCCGGTCGCGGCCGGGGGAAAGGGGCCGCACAGGCCACTTTCTGCTGCCGATGGCACCGATCCAGCCGGGCAGAGCGCATGAACCAAGCCGCGGGGCCCGACGGCCGCGGCCGCGAAAAGCCAGCCAATAGTCCTCCTTGCAAGCGCCCTCCCCAGGTCTTATAATCCTCTACCATGCAAGACACACATCCCCTTGAGCCCGCTCCACCGCCTCCGCTGGAGGCCCCCGCCGCGCCCGGACTGGGCGCGCGGCTGTTGCGTGCCCTGGGCGAGGTGCTGCAAACCATCCTCATCGCTGCGCTGCTCTTCGTCGCGGTAAACCTGGTCACGGCCCGCATCCGTGTCGAAGGCAACAGCATGGAACCCAGCCTGCACGACGGCGAATTCGTCGTCGTCAACCGGCTGGCATACCTGCGCCACGGTCCTGAGCGGGGGGACATCATCGTCTTTCGCTTCCCGCTCGACCCCCAACGGCGCTTCATCAAGCGGGTCATCGGCCTGCCCGGCGACACGGTGCAGGTCCACAATGGCAGCGTCTACGTGAACGGGATCGTGCTGGACGAACCCTACATCAACGCGCCGCCGCGCTATGCCGGCGAGTGGACGATTGGCGAGGGCGAGCTCTTCGTGTTGGGGGACAACCGCAACAATTCTTCCGATTCGCAGAACTGGGGCAACCTGCCCTTCTCGGCCGTCATCGGCAAGGCCGTTCTGGTCTACTGGCCGCCGTCGGAAATGGGATTGATCCCCCACTACGACCTGGCAGGCAGCGCCAGCCCCTGAAGGGGCCTGTCTCCCTGCACCCCCCTTATGCTACAATCAGCGCAGCGTCAGCCATCGCGCTGGCCGGCCGTCCAGGCGGGGGCGGGCGCGCCACCTCGATCACAGCCGTAGGCCCAAGGCAGCGCATGGGTATGACCCTTGTCAGCCGGGCGCCGGGTGCGCCCCTTCACCCGCTGTCCGGCCATGGATACCGTGAATGAGCCAAGAGCATTACTATCCGTGCCCCGAATGCCAGGTGGGAGCCCTGCGACCACGCCGGGTATCCTTCTTCACCAGCCACGACGGGCATCCCATCATCGTTCCCGACTTCCCGGCCTGGGTGTGTGACGTTTGCGGCCGGCGGGAATATGACTCTTCGGCCCTGGCTGAACTGCACGCGGTGCTGGACAGCGACCACCAGGCACGCCGCCGTCACCATGCCCAGGCTGGCTCAGATCAGGAAACACCCCCAGGGACACCTGCGGACGCGGGGCGATGAGCATGAGGACAACCCGAGGCGCAGGATAGCCATGGAAGCGGCGCGCGAAACCCGTGCCCCACCGCGTGTGGTCATCATCGCTGATGTGGAGGAGAACGCACGCGCCCTCATCCAGCGCGTGCTCAAACCCGCGGGGATCCACGCCTGGACGCAAAGAGACCAGGCACCACCCCCCGATCTGTTGATCGTCGACGTCACCCAATTGCGCGGCGACCTGTTGGCCGGCCTGCGCCATCGACGCAGCCAGGGGGACGAAGCCCCGGCCATCGTTCTGGCCGCCCATTTCCCCGCCGCCCGCCTGCGGGATCTCTTCAGGCTGGGCGTAGCCGATATCCTGCTCAAGCCTTATCGCCCGGCGGAACTATGTCAGACCGTCTTCGAACTGAGCGAAGCGCGCGCCGCCGAGGTGACCACGCAACTGCTGGCCCGACGGCTGCAAACCACGCGTGAAGAGGCGCGCCGCCGCTCGGAGGAGATCCGCCTGCTGAGTGAAATCGGCCGCGCGGTGGTCAACCTGGGGGATCTGGACCAGATCCTGGCCCGCGTGGTCGAAGCCGCCGCGTTCGTCACCGACGCCGAAGAAGCCAATATCTACCTGGCCGAGCCCGAGAGCGACGAAGTGGTGCTGCGCGCCAGCAAACAGGCCGGTGAGAATCGCGCCACCCTGCAGCGCTTGCGCATCACCGACACCCTGGCCGGCCAGGTGTATCGAACCGGCCAGCCGATCCTGCGCCAGTCCTCCCTGGAGGGAGGCACCGTGAAGGTGCAGACCGGTTTCCTGGTACAGTCGCTGGTCAAAGTCCCTGTGCGCGTGCGCAGCAAGGTCGTGGGCGTTCTCGGCGTATACAACCGCCTGGCGCCGCGCCCTTTCACCAAGCATCAGGTGGTGCTGCTGATGGCCCTGGCCGATTGGGCCGGCGTCGCTCTGGAGCACGCCAGCCCGCACGCCCACCGACCGGCCCAGACTCCCGAGGCCGCGCCCGAGGCGCTCGCCGATACCGCACCCATCACCGCCGGCCCCATGCGATTCGTCGAAGGCCTGGACCAGGCCGTCAAGCTCCTGGACGATCTGCTGGGGGGCGTGCGCGGCCTGCGTCCGGACCAGGCCCTGCAGATGCTGCGCACCTTGCGCTCACAATTGGCCGCCATGCGCGAACTGCCGTTGGCCGTGCTCCCGCCTGAAAGGAGAGGCGAACTTGTGGACCTCTCGGAGGTCATCCACAACGTCGTCGAATCCCAACGCCTGGAAGCCGCGCGCCGCGGCCTCGATTTGCTGGTGCGGCCGGCGCCGGCCCCTCCGCTCTTCCCCGGCGATCCCCAGGGCGTGCAGCGAGTGCTCGAGACGCTGGTCGCGGCCGCCATTCGCCGCACGCGCCGCGGCCAGGTCACCCTGGAAACGCGGCGCTTCGAGGTGCGCAACGGCACCGTGCAGGGGATCAATCTGCCCTGGCGCGAGCCGCGCCTGAGAGACGGAATCTGGGTCGGTGTGACCGTATCGGACACGAGCGGCGGGTTGTCCCCAGACACCATCCGCGCCCTGACCGCCGCCGTCCCTGATCACTCCGCCGGACAGATCGGGCCGGGGCTGACCATGGGCGAGGTGCGCATGATCAGCGAGCGCCTCGGCGGCGCCGTGTGGCACGATCAAACCCCGACCGGAACGACGATCACCTTCGCCCTGCCTATCGCCTGAGGGAGTCGCGTCATGAGCAGACATGTCTCCGTTGAGATCTACACCAGCAGCCATCGCGTTCTGGGTCGTGTGTTTCCCGGCGCCTCAGGGCTCTTCAGCTTCCTCAACATCCCGACCACCTCCTACGTGGAGCTCGAAACCGCCCACCTCAACCGTCTGCACCAACCTTCGCGCCTGGTGGCGCGATATCCCCGCATGTGGCTGGCCAAGGACGAGATCGTGGCCGTGCTGGTCAGCTCGCGATCGGAGATCGGCCCGGCCAGCGTGCTGCGCGGCGGGTTCAGCACCAACGTGCCGCATTGGGTCCACGTGCTCCTGGGGGGCTACGAGCTGCGCGGCATCGTCGAGACGGCCGGCAAGTTCGACTTTGGCAGGCTCATGTTTCAAGGGGATCACATCTTCATCCCCTTGTTCAGCGCCAAGCTGTCGGCCATCCTGTTCCCCAGCGTGCAGGCGGAATCGGCGGCCATGCTCTTCAACCGCGAGATGGTGGACGCCATGGCACTCCTGCCCAAGGAAGAGATTCCCAATACTTCATAGCCAGCACGCGGCCGGCCCATCGAGGCGGACCGCACCGTATCGGGATGAGTCCCGAGGGCCGTTGGCTGCGAACCCCCTTTCATTCTAGGCAGCAATGGCAATTGTATAATTGAGGGGCAAGAGCCGCCCTGTGAGGGGGATTGTGACGCTCTTTTGGCTCGCAGCAGCCTGGCTGGCGGGCGTGGCCGCGACATCGGTGACCGACCTGGTCGCCTGGCAGTGGCTCTCCCTGGCCGGCCTGGCCCTCACGGCGCTGATCCTCTTCCGCCAGGAACGGTCATATCGGTTGCTCTTCGGCCTGCTGCTCATGCTGTTCCTCGGCGCGGCGCGCGGCAGCGCCGCAGAGCGCCCGCCCGGCCCTGCCCACGTCTCACACTACAACGACCTCGGGGAACCTGCCACCCTGGTCGGGTTGGTGGTCGACTTTCCCGACGTGCGCCAGCGGTACGTGGGCCTGCGCCTGCGCGTCGAGGGGCTGCAGGGACAGGATGGTTCCCTGACCCCGGCGGAAGGGCTGGTCCTGGTGCGCGCCCCGCGCTTCGGCGACTACGCTTACGGTGACAGGATCCGCACCCGCGGCTACCTGGAGACGCCGCCGGAGATGGAGGGGTTTTCGTACCGGACATATCTGGCCCGCAGAGGCATCCACAGCATCCTGGCCGAGGCGACCATCGTGCGTCTGGAAGGCCGCCAGGCCAACCCCCTGCTGCAAGCGCTCTTCGACTACCGCCGGCACGCCCTGCGCGTGCTGCATCGCCTCTTCCCGGAGCCGGAGGCCTCGCTGCTGGCCGGCATCCTGCTCGGGGTGGAGAGCGGCATCCCGCCCGAGGTGAGGCAGGCCTTCAACGACAGCGGCACCAGCCACATCATCGCCATATCCGGTTTCAACCTGACCCTGATCGCCTCCTTCGTCATCGCGCTCTTCGGGCGATGGTTGGGGGCGCGGCGCGGCGCCCTGGCGGCCGGCCTCGCCATCGGTCTCTATACGCTGCTGGTGGGCGCCGAGGCAGCGGTCGTGCGAGCGGCGGTCATGGCCGGCCTGGCTTTGCTGGCCCGTCGACTCGGGCGCCAGAGCGACGGCCTGGCCTCGCTGGGCGCGGCGGCCCTGATCATGACCGCCGTCAACCCGCGGACGATGTGGGACGTCGGCTTCCAGCTATCTTTCGCCGCCACCCTGGGCCTGGTGTTGTACGCCACGCCCTTGCAGGAGCGCTTCGAAGCCCTGGCCTCCCGTCGCCTGGGAAGGGAAGCAGCCCATGGATTGGCTGGCCCTGTGGGTGAGTTCGTGCTCTTCACTCTGGCTGCCCAGTTGATCACGTTGCCCCTGATGGCCTACTACTTCGGCAGGTTGTCACTCGTCTCCTGGGTCGCCAATCCCGTGGTGCTGCCGCTGCAGCCGCCACTCATGGCGCTCGCCGGGCCGGCCGTGCTGGCCGGGAGCCTGTGGACTCCGCTGGGGCAGCCGCTGGCATGGCTGGCGTGGCCCTTCGCCGCCCTGACAGTGCGCGCCTCGATCTTCTTTGCCTCTCTGCCCAATGCGACCCTGCCGCTGGGCCGGGTTGGGCTGCCGGCCGTCGCCGGCTTCTACCTGCTGCTCATCGCGTTCAAGGCGCGCCCCCACCTCCCCGCCGCGCCACGCCCCGCGCTCCCCGAGCTGCGGGTACCGACGACCCTGGGCCTGATCGCTCTCCTCCTGGCCACCGGGCTGACCTGGCGGGCGGCCGCAGAGCGTCCTGATGGGTTGCTGCACGTGATCTTCCTGGATGTGGGCGGCGAGGCCACTCTGATCGAGACCCCGGGCGGCCGCTTCATTCTGATCAACGGCGGCCCGAGCCCCGTCGCCCTGACCGAGGCCCTCGGATCCCGCCTGCCGCTCTTCGGGCGCGCTCTGGACTGGGTGATCGTGGCCAGCGATCGGGAAGAACAGATCGCCGGGCTCACGGCCGCGGTGGAGGATTATCCGCTCGGGGCACTGCTGGTGGCCGCCGAGGGTGAAGGGAGCGCCTACCGGCACGTGATCCAGGCGGTGGAAGCATCCGGCCGGCCCATCGTCCAGGCCCGAACGGGATACGTCCTGGATCTCGGCGACGGCGCACGCTTGCAGGTGCTGGCCCTCGGGCGGCGCGGCGCCCTGCTCCTGTTGACCCATGGGCGCGCGCGGATCCTGTTGGCCCCAGGCCTGGACACACGGCTGGCTGAAGCCCTGATGCGCCGGCAACCCCCCGGGGCGGTTCAGGCGATGCTGCTGGCTGACGGTGGAGGGCTGTGGCGCAACCCGCCGGCCTGGCTGGAGGCCGTGCGTCCCCGGTTGGCGGTGGCCTCCATCGGCGGCGGAAGAGGCGCCGACCTGCCGGCCCCCGAGGTGGCAAGCGCGCTGGCGGGCGCGAAGCTGCTGCGGACGGATCGCAACGGCTGGATCGAGCTGATCACGGACGGCGATGGCATGTGGGTCGAGGTCGAAAGGCTGCCCGCCTCCCCGCTGGAGTGAGCCAGGGCTTGCCCGAGCGAGCACTTTGCGATGCGGCGTTTGCCGTCGGGCGCCGGGGCAGCCAGTGGCTCGCCATTCGAGACGCGCATCCTCTGCCATCGTGGCCACCGAAGGGCTATTTGCGCGCCGGTCCCTCAGCGCGCCTGGTCCTTGATGGCACCGCGCTGGCTCAGGGGCACCCCGGCCCCCTGGCGGTCGGCGGGCGGCGCGGCCTTGCTCAGGCGCACAGCGCACACCTTGTAGTCCGGGATCTTCGCCCTGCGGTCGATGCGGTCCGCCGTGAGCAGGTTAGCCGCCGCTTCCACGAAGTGAAAGGGGATGAAGACCACGCCCTGCGGCGAGCGCTCGCTGACCAGGGCGCGCAGCCTGATCGCGCCGCGCCGCGAGGACACCTCCACCCAGTCTCCCGTCTGCAGGCCCAGGCGCTGAGCGTCGGCCGGGTTCACCTCCACTGTGGCCTCGGGCCAGAGTCCGTCCAGCCCGGAATGGCGCGTCAGCGTGCCGCCGTGCCAGTGATAGAGCACGCGGCCGGTTGAGAGGACAAGGGGATACTCCTGGTCGGGCAGCTCACTCTCGGTGCCGTATTGCAGGGGCCAGAGTTTGCCCCGACCGCGCGGGAAGGACTCGGCGAAGAGATAGGGCGTGCCGGGGTGATCCTCGCCGGGACAGGGCCAATGCACGCCCCCCTCCCGCTCCAGGCGCTGGTAGGTTATCCCCCGGAAGTCGGGAGTGACCTGCCGCATTTCATCCCAGACGTCGCTGGGGCGGTCGTAATCCCAACCCGAGCTGGGGCTCAGTCCCAGGCGGTCTTCCATGCGCCGGGCCAGGTCGCACAGGATGCGCCAATCGGGCCGGCTCTCGCCCACAGGGTCCAGCGCCCTGCGTACGCGCTGCACGCGGCGATCGGAGTTGGTGAAGGTGCCGTCCTTCTCGGCGAAGGAGCAGGAAGGCAGGATCACATCGGCCATGCGGCCCGTCGAGTTCAGGAAGATATCCTGGCATACCATGAATTCCAACTGTTCCAGCGCCTCACGCGCATGGGTCAGATTGGGCTCGCTGGTGAGCGGGTCTTCACCCATGATGTAGAAAACCTTGATGAGGCCGCTGTGCGCGCCATTCACCAGCTCGGTGACGGTCAGGCCGGGCCTGGGGTTCAGGTCGGACCGGTTCCAGGCCCGACCGAAGCGGGCCAGCGCATGCGGGTCGTCCACCCGCTGGT
>JAJRUD010000091.1 GCA_024277995.1 Chloroflexota bacterium | reverse complement strand
CGACACCCAGCCGGAGGTGTCCGCCATTCCCGGCGGCCCCGGCGAGCGCCGCGCGGTCGCTCGGCGTTGATTCTTTTGTCTCGCGCTGTAATATCGCCTGCCATGCCTGGCACAAGTGATTTCAATAAAGGTATGCGCATAGCCCTTGACGGGGATCCCTCAGGTCCCGGCTACTCTACATAGCCAACGGCTAACAGCAGCAATACCGGCTCGATACCTGCAAAAGTTGATGCCATCTTGCGCAGCATTGAGTTGAGAAGAGACTAAGGTAGTATTGTGTAGTGACCTCCCTGGCCATCGAGACCACCAATCTGGTCAAGCGCTTTGGCGATACGGTGGCCGTGGACCGACTCAGTCTCAGAGTGCCAGCCGGGATCTTCTATGGCCTGCTTGGCCCCAACGGGGCAGGAAAGTCCACCACCGTTAGCCTGCTCACCGGGATCCGCCTGCCCACCTCGGGCCGGATCTCCCTGCTCGGCCGCGCCCTGGATCCAGATGACCCCGTCTACAAGGCCGCCATCGGCGTGGTGCCCGAAGCCCCCCCCCTCTTTGATCGGCTCCGGGGCGGCGAGCAGCTGGTCTTCTCCGCGCGGATGTACGGGCTAAGCCCTGCCGAGGCTGATCGCCGAGCCACGGACCTGCTCCGCCTGCTCGACCTGGAACCTCACGCCAGAACTCTCATCGCCGACTACTCTCGTGGCATGCGCAAAAAGTTGGCCATCGCCTGCGCGCTGATCCACGCGCCCGGGCTCCTGTTCTTCGACGAGCCATTCGAAGGCGTGGACGCCCTGAGCGCCGAAACCATTCGCCAGGTGCTGGCCGGGCTCACTGCCCGTGGAGCCACGGTGCTGCTCACGACCCACATCCTGACCCTTGCCGAGCAGATCTGTGATCGGGTGGGCATCATCCACCAGGGACGGATCGCCTTCGAAGCGGATCGAGAGGCCCTGGCGGCCGAAGGCACTCCCCTGGCCGACGTCTTTCGCCGCGTGGTGGGGGGCCGGGATGGCCCGCTACCCTTGCCCACCTGGCTCAAAGGGAAGGGACCGGATGGGTGAGACGCCCGGCCCCGGTCTGGCCACCACGGTCTGGCTCCTGACGAGGCTGCGCTTTCGCCTGCTCTGGCGACAGATCGCGACGGCCGGCTGGCTGGGCGGACTGCTCTCGGCCTTGCTCCTGCTTGCGATGGCCGGGGCTCTCGGGGTGGCCTCTTACCTGCTCTTCACTCGGGTAACCGTTGTGACGGACAACAGGAGCTGGCGGGCCTTCTTCCTGGGACTGTTCTGCTTCCTGCTCGGGGTGTTCTGGATCCTCTGGCCTCTGGTGGCCGCCCAGGTGGATGATGCGTACGAGCTCGGGCGGTACCTGCACTTCCCGGTACAACCGGCGAGGCTCTATCTCGCTCAAACCCTGGTGGGGCTCTGCGAGCCGGCGGTGATCTTCTTCTACCCGGCCCTCATCGGCGCGGGCCTCGGGCTGGCCGAGACCGTGTCGCCCGGGGGGCTTCCCACCGCCGGTCTCATGATCTGCTTCGCCCTGATGAACGTTGCCCTGGGCCGCGCGCTCCTCAACCTGTTCCTCAACGTCATGGCCTCCCGCCGATCGGCCGAGATCTTGTTCGCCGCGTTCCTGCTCGGCCTCGGGCTGGCCGCGATCCTGCCCCCGGTGGACACATCCTGGTTCTACGAGCAGATGGACAACTTGGACGCCCTGGGTGCCGAGGACCTCAGCGAGATCATCCGGGCGGCCGGCGCCATGACCGACACCCCGCCCGGGTGGCTCGCACATGGCCTGCGGGCCGCGATCATGGGCCGCCACGGCACCGTGTGGCGCACCGCCTTGGGGATGCTCGCCGTGGGGGCCGTGGCCTGGACCGTGGGGTTGATCCTGCTCAAACGCTTCTACCGCGGCGGACGCAGCCTGCGCCGATCCCATCGCCGCGTCGCGCCACCCCGGCCGATCTCCCCTGGGCCGCGGCTTCCCGGCTTGAGCCAGGCGACCGCCTGCATCTTTCACAAGGAGTGGCGCACCCTGACCGGCAATCCCAAGGGCCGTATGCTCTTCGCGGTGCCCTTCTTCCTGGTGATCCTGCTCAAGCTGGTGGGCGCGGCGCAGCTCTTCCAGTATCTATGGGGCGACACCTGGGCGTCGCTGCTCCTGGCCGGCGTGCTACTGTACGTCCTTGCCGTGCTCTCCGGCCAGTTCTTCGTCAACGGCTTTGGCTATGACGGCCCGGCCGTCCGCCTCGTCTATCTCCTGCCCCCCCCGCCCTCTGCCTGGATCGTGGGCCGGAACCTGGCGCAGGGCCTGTTCGCCTCCGTTCAAGCCCTCGGTCTCGCCATCCTTGTGCTCGGGCTGCTTCCCGGTGCCTCGGTCTCGGGGCTCCTCTTGCCTGTGTGCACCTTTATCTTTGGTCTGCTCTGCCTGCTCGCCAGCGGAAACCTGCTCTCGGCGCGCTTCCCCCGCCGCTATCATCTGAGCCTCGGCCGGCGTGACCGCCCAGTGGGCGCCAGCTTTGTCTGGGCTCTGATCACACTGGCCGCCTGTACCGCGCTGGCGGTGGGGGCCATCATCGGAGCAGCCCAGGCAGGGCTGCCCGCCGCGGTCGCCCTGCTGCCCCTGCCCCTGTTGGGCGCCAGCGTCTGGGCCGTCCTGCTGCCGGTGGCCTCTCGCTGGACCCGGCTTCACCGAGAGCAGATCCTGAGCGCCATCGGCGAGGGCTCTGGCTTCGATCCATGGTGATGTCGCCCAGGAGCACCGCCGCCCCTGGGCCGCCCTGCGCTCTGGCAGCTTCCGGTCTGAGGGTTGCTCGGCGCCTCCTCTGCCAGCCCAAGGAGCTGCTTTGTGCCCAGGTGGACATGCCAGCGCTCCAGGTCATGTGAGCGAGCCGAGCCACCAGATGGGCTTGACGCTGGCTCCAACCCAACGGGGCTCAGCGGCCAGAGTCCTGCTCAGCAGAGGTCCGCTGCCCTCGCGGCCGGTGCGCCACACCCGTAGGTAGCTCGAGAGCAGGATGTAGGCCCGACCGCCCCGGACGTACATCTCCACCGGGTAGCCGTAGACCTCGAGCTGCCCCTGGATTGCTGGCCGGTCCGGGTTCGTGATGTCGATGAGGTGGAGCCCGCGATAGGTATTGAT
>JAJRUD010000090.1 GCA_024277995.1 Chloroflexota bacterium | reverse complement strand
TCCGAATTCCGCATCACGGTGATGACCTCGACGCTGTGGGGCGTGGTGGGCCTGGTGCTCATCGCCGCCGCCCTGGGAGTCGTGGCCCTCGCCGTCGCCCGATTCGGTCGTCGATAGAGCCATGGACAAGGTCATTGAGACTCATGGGCTGACCAAGATCTACAACGGCACGCACGCCGTCCAGGACCTGGAGCTTCAGGTCCAGCGCGGCGAGGTCTTCGGCATGCTGGGGCCCAACGGCTCGGGCAAGACCACCACCATCCTCATGCTGTTGGGCCTGACCGAACCGACCTCAGGCAGCGTGCGTGTGCTGGGCTTCGACCCGGCGCGGCAGCCGCTGCAGGTCAAGAGCCGCGTCGGCTATATGCCGGACTCCGTCGGCTTCTACGATGATCTGACGGCGCGCGAGAACCTGAGCTACATCGCACGCCTGAACCGCATCCCCTCCGCCGAGGCCAGGAGGCGCATCGAGTCCGCCCTGGAACGCATGGGGCTGGCCGAACAAATCGACCGCCCAGTGGGCACTTTCTCCCACGGCATGCGCCAGCGCCTGGGGCTGGCGGAGCTGCTGGTGAAGAAGCCGGAAATGGTCATCCTGGACGAGCCCACGCTGGGCCTGGACCCCGGGGCAGCACGCGAATTCCTGGACCTGATCCGCGGTCTCAAGCATGAGGGCATCACGGTGTTGCTGGCTTCACACCTGCTGCACCAGGTTCAGGCCGTCTGTGACCGGGTGGGCCTGTTCCATAAGGGGCGCATGGTGCTGGAAGGAACCGTGCGCGAGCTGTCGCAGCAGGTCCTGGGCGTCGGACACAGGCTGCGCCTGGAGGCAGAGGGAGACGGCATCGTCGAACGCCTGAAGGATCTGCAGGGCCTGGTGCGGCTGCAGGAGCAAGGCGACCATACCTACATCCTGGAGTCGGAGCGCGACCTGCGTGAAGACGCGGCTCGCGCCGTGCTGGACGCCGGGGGCAGATTGCTCACGTTGCGTGCCGAAGAGCCCAACCTGGACGAGGTCTACACCCACTACTTCCAGGAGATCGCTTATGCGTCGTGAAGGTTCACCCTGGCAAGGGGTCTGGACGGTCATGGCTAAAGAGATGGCCGACCAACTGACGGGCGCCCGCATGCGCATCCTCGAGCTGCTGGCGCTTGTAGCTGCGGTCGGCGCGGTATATGCCGCGGTGGGCAACATCCGCTCCAACATAGGGGAGGACCCCTTCCTCTTCCTGCGCCTGTTCACCACCTCGCGCGAACCGCTGCCGGCCTTCGTGTCCTTCCTGGGATTCATCACGCCCCTGGTGGCCATCGCTCTGGGGTTCGACGCGGTGAACGGTGAGTTCAACCGCCGCACCATGAGCCGCATCTTGGCCCAACCCATCTACCGCGACGCGCTGCTGCTGGGAAAGTATCTGGCCGGGCTGGCCACGCTGGCCGTCGTGTTGACCGCCATCTGGCTGCTGGTCGCCGGGCTGGGCTTGATCTTCCTGGGAGTGCCGCCGGGCGGCGAGGAGGTGGCGCGCGGCCTGCTCTTCCTGCTGGCCACGCTGGCATACGGTGGAGTGTGGCTCGGCCTGGCGATGGTCTTCTCAGTGATCTTCCGCCAGCCGGCGACGGCCGCGCTGGCCTCCATCGCCGTGTGGCTCTTCTTCACAGTCTTCTGGGGCATGTTGGCTGGCGTGCTGGCACAGGTCTTCAGCCCGCTGCAATACGGATTCCTGGAGGAGGTGCTGGCACAGACTCGCATGGAGATCGCGCTCTCGCGCCTCTCCCCCAACACGCTCTACGCCGAGATCGTGTTGGCGCTGCTCAACCCCACCGTGCGCGCCCTGGGCCCGGTGCTGCCCATCCAGCTCCATCGCGCCGTGCTCGGCGCGCCGCTGCCTCTCTCACAAAGCCTGGGGCTGGTCTGGCCGCACCTGGTGGGGCTGATCGCCGCCGTGATCCTCTTCTTCGCCCTGGCCTACGTGCTCTTCCAGCGTCAGGAGGTGCGGGCGTAACCAGCGCTCAGCGCGCGGCACAGGTCACCGTCCATCTGTAGGGGCGGTTCGTGAACCGCCCCTACTTCCGGTAGGCCACGTAGATGTCCGCCTCCAGCATAACGCCCTCCTGAAAGTAATGATGCGTGGAGTAGAGGTTCCCGGCGGCGTCCAGCGAGGGCTCCCCGGCGAACTGCGAGAGGATCAACTGCGACTCCGACCATCCATCATCGACTTTCGATGAACGGAAAACGGCTGGCGTGCCCTGGCAGCTGCGCGTGAACCACAGCTCGCGCCCGTCCTACGTGATGAATGGCCACCCCTCCATGGCCGGCGTGTTGACGGCCTCCACATTGATCGGCGCGGCCCAATCCCCCTGCACGAAGAAAGCAACCCAGATGTCGAGCCCGCCGCGGCCGCCCTCCCGATCGGAGCGGTAGTACAACGCCTGACCGTCCGCCGTGAGGTGCATCTCCCCGACCCCGTATTCCAGATTGAGCTTCTCGCCCGCGTTCACCCAGCTCGAGGCGCTGCCCTCGCGGGGCGTTGCCGTCCATAGATCCACACCGCGGTAATTCCCTTTCCGGGCGGAGCAAAACCAGAGGGTCTCTCCCTGTAAGGAAGGGGCAGCCATCCAGCGCGAGCTCTCCCGGGTCCTGCAAGAGCAACCGCGTCGGCTCTCCCCAGCCTCCGCTCTCACGCCGGGCCAGGTAGATTACGGTGACGCCATCCTCTATCTGCCGCTCCACGGGCACGCGCACGTCAGGGGTGAATAGGCAGAGCAACTGTGAGCCATCGGGAGTGACGAAGGCCGCGCCCTCAGCCCCGGCCGTGTTGACCGATCCCGCGACCGGCACGGGCGCCTGCCATTCGTCGGCGTGCAGCAGAGGAGAGTGTGGGTCCTCCTGCAGTGTCATCTTGCCCGCGCCGGCAGGGATGGCGCTCGGGCGCTCGCCGGCGGAACCGTATCCAGACGCGGGATCCGGGGGCGTCGCCGCCTCCAGCGGCAGCACACATCCCCCGGTCAACAGCGCCGTGATGAGGAGGTTCATTGCCGACCCGCGCCCCCGAAGGCCCTTTCTCATTGTTCGCATCCTGAAAAGGCGGCCGACTCGACGCCGGCGTTTGCCCCGTCCATGCCCACCCAGCATACAGCAGCCCAGGGCGGAAAGTTGCCCGGCCCGATGGCTCTCTCCCGACCTCTCACCGCTGCGGCTGTGCAGCGAGCCCGGCACAGGACGCGGTCATGCTCACTCTATAAAGAGCAATTGAAAAACGAACCGTTTTCAGTTCAAAAGTGAACTCTGAAGCCATCCAAGGGTAGATCAACGGTATGCGCAAGGGCATCCTGACACCAGATGCGGATCTGCATGACATTTCTGGTGGAATGGGGAACAGGATGCACGTTGACCTTCTCCCCCAGTGGCACATTGGCCTCGCGGATATCATGATTGAAGAGAGATTCGGCCATGGCCATTGGTGGTCCTGGTCTCTTGAAGGCAGAAGATATCGTCGGGGGGACATAAGCCCCGACCATAGAGAAAGGATGGAACAGCGAGTTCCCTCAGGCGAGGGCACGACCGAGACGGATGGCGGGGGGTCTTAAGTGGTGTGTAGTGTACCTGGTGCTGATTGCCCTGTGCCTGGATGGCATATGGCTCAACCTCTCCACGAAGCACGGCCCGCACTTCACAGAGTTCGCCGATCTTCTCCAGGACACAGGTGCGCCCGATGCGATCCTGAAGCCAGCGATAGGGGCGTTCGACCTTGCCTCTGGCCTGAGGGGAAAGGGCATAGATGACCTCGAGACCCAAGCGGCACATCATCTTTCCCCACTGCGTGTCGACATCGTCAGTCCGAAGCACATGCTTCCGCCATACGCTGTCCCGTCCCTGTACAAAGCGGAAGACGCGCAAGGAGTCAACGTAGTAGTGCAAGGGCAGGCCGAAGGTCTCTAGCCCTGCCCGGGTGGCCTGGATATGGGCCCAGGTCGTCTCACCGGAAAAGAAATCGGCAATGAGCAGCTTTCGGCTGTGATCGTTGATGGACGTGATCAGCGTCCACTTCTCGCTGGCATAGGGATGCCAGAGGTGGCTTGATCCATCATGCTGCACGCGGGCGCCTACCGAACTGGTGAACACCTTCCGAATCGTGAGCTTTTGAATTTCAAATGACGATGAGTGAATACGCCCTTGAATCCCGGCCAGACCTCATATAGACTGAAAAGTGACCCGTCGCTCCTCGAACAGGGGGAAAGACCATGGAAGGCGGAGTTCCCAGGAGCATTTCTCCCTTAGGCCGGGTTGTATACCGCGTTCAAAAGACGCGCCTGCGCCGGCCGGCGCTGCTGGCGGCCCTGGCCCTGCTGGCCCTGGCCGGCCCGGCCCAGGCCGACTACACCGGCCCCAGCCGCACCGTCACCGTTTACGACTGGAAGCGCAAAGCCTGCCGCTACCAGGCCGTCTACGACCCGCCCGGCCCCGGCTGGTACGGCTGCACCCTGACGCTCTACCAACCCCCGACGGCACCTGCCCCTCCACCGGCAACATCTCCGGCTACTTCGACCCCAATACCTGTCAGTGGCCCGAGGCCTTCTGCACCACCCAGGGCTGCACCATCACCCTCTCCTCCTCCATCGAAGGCTGCAGCGAGGGCCAGCCCGGCTGCCGCGCCGTGCCCAGGCAGACCACCCTGCCCGAGGCCTCGGTGAGCGGCTCGCTCACCTGCGGCACGCCCGGCGGCGGGGGCTGGTGCCGCGGCGGGGCGGCGCTGGCGCTCTCCGGCAGCGAGCCGCTGGATGGCTACAGCATCCTGGCGCTGGAGGGCACGCGCAACGGCGAAC
>JAJRUD010000089.1 GCA_024277995.1 Chloroflexota bacterium | reverse complement strand
TGGCGACGGTGAGCATTTCGGTCTTGCCGGTGAATGATGCGCCCGTGGCGGCCGACGATAATGTCACTACGGCATATGAGACGCCAGTGATTGTGAACGTGCTGGCCAACGACAGCGATGTTGATGGTGACGCGCTGAGCGTAACCGGCGTTGGGACCCCGGGCAATGGCTCGGCAGCGCTCAACGCTGACGATACCATCACCTACACACCCAACGCGGGCTTCAGCGGCAACGACAGCTTCACCTATACGATCAGCGACGGCAATGGTGGAACATCGACGGCTACCGTGTCGGTGCTCGTCGGCAATCCACCGACATCCACGCCCACGTCGACTGCCACTGCGACGCAGACGGCCACACCCACAGCTACCAGCACGCCGACCAGTACTGCGACGGCCACGGTTACGCCTACGGCGACCAGCACGCCGACGCCTACGCCCACGCCGACCATCACGCCCACGCCCACCAGTACTCATACGCCCACGCCCGTCCCGCCCCAACTTTTCGTGGACGTCTCCTCGAGTGTGAGCTCGGTGGCCCCAGGCGATACCTTCGTCTTCACGGTTGCCTATGGCAATTGGGGCCCGGGTACGGCCCATAATGTGACGGTGAGCGCGCCGGTGAGTGGTTCCTGCACCGTACTCGCCTCGCCTTTCCCGACCTTCGATGCCTCCCTGGCGCAGAGCGGCGGTGCGGTGCGGGATGTCCAGGTGCAGGCCGACAGCCCGGGCACATGCTCCCTCTCGGCCAGTATCACTTCGAGCAACGGCCTGCCGGACTCCGATTCGCTCACGGTGAACATCAGCGGAGGCACCGGCTCCCTGCCGGGCACTGATCGTTTCGCGGCCCTCCGCGATGGTCGACCCGGCGAGACGGCAGGGGGGGGCTGGGACAGGCTGCTGTCGTGGCTGATGGCCTGGATCTCGAGGATCGTGACGCGCGCCGGATGAGGTTGCCCTGCAGGCGGCTCTGAGCGCAGGCCCATCGAATTGAAGGCCGCACCCTGAGCCTGTCGAAGGGTGCGGCCTGACCCTTCGTCGGGCGGGAATTGCTTGGCGCAGGATGATGGGGGAAGGGCGCGGAAGGCCCTGGGCCGCTGTGGCGGAGTTCATCGGTTTGCGGAGGCCGGGGAAAGAGAAAGAGCTGCCCTCAGGGCAGCTCTTGTGTCTATGTGTAAAGTGTCCGTCAACTGCTGACGGTGGCCGGTCTCCTGCGGAACCAGCGGCGCCACTCCCGGTTCTCCCAGACGACCAGGATGGGCGCGGCGTTGAAGATGGAGGAGTAGGTTCCGCTGAGCACGCCCACGAGCAGGATGGTCACGAAATGCCGTGTGGTGACGCCGCCGAAGAGCAGCAGCGCCAGCAGCGTGAACATCACGGTGAGCTGGGTGTTGATGGAGCGGTCCAAGGTCTGCACGATGGAATGGTTCACCAGCTTCTCGTAGTTCAGGCGGCGATGGATGGTCTGATTCTCGCGGATGCGGTCGAAGACCACGATGGAGTCGTGCACCGAAAAGCCGATGACGGTGAGCAAAGCGGTCAGGAAGAGGGCGTCCACCTCCCAGCCCAGGAAGTGGCCCAGGATGGCCTCGACGCCGACGACCACGGCCACGTCGTGCAGCATGGCCAGGATGGCGGCCACGCCGTAGCGGAAGGCGTGGGAGATGCCGCGGAAGGCGTAGGTGATATAGGCCAGGATCCCCAGCGTCGCCAGGCCCACGGCGCCGGCGGCTCGCTCGGCGACCTCGGCGCCCACCGAGGGCCCGACCGAATCGAAACGTAGCACCGTGATCGGCCCGCCGAAGCGCTTTTCCATCTCGGTGACCAGGTTGGTCTTGGTCGCCTCGTCGATGTGCTTGCTGCGCGCGGTGATCCCGTCTGTTCCGATGCTCTGCACGATGGGGTCGCCGATGCCGAACTCATCGTAGAGCTGTACCACCTGGCCGGGTTCGGGGGGATTTCCTGAATCGAAACGCACTTCGAGCAGACTGCCGCCCGTGAAGTCGATGGCCAGGGGCAGGCCCCAAATGGCCAGTGCGATCATCCCGGGTACGATGATCAGGATGGACAGGGCGAAGTACCAGTAGCGCTTGCCAACGATGTTCAGCATCCGTCGCTCCTATATGCCAAACCAGGTGGGCCGCTTGGCCAGGCGTATGCGGTCGAGGGCGATGTGCAGGAAGGTACGCGTGGCGGTGATGGCGGTGAACAGGCTGACGACCACGCCCAGGGCCAGGGTCAGGGAGAAGCCTTTGACGATGCTGGCGCCGAAGGTGTTGCCGAACCAATAAAGGATGGCGCAGGTGATGAGCGTGGAGAGGTTGGAGTCGCGGATGGAGGGCCAGGCGCGCTTGAACCCCAGGTCGATGGCCTGGTGCACGGTGCGCCCGGCGCGCAGCTCTTCTTTCATGCGCTCGAAGATGAGTATATTGGCGTCCACCGCGACCCCGATGGAGAGTACGAAGCCGGCGATGCCCGGCAGCGTGAGCGTGACGGGAATGAGCTTGAAGAGGGCGAAGGTCACGCTGGCGTAGACCAGCAGTGCCAGGTCGGCCAGCAGGCCGGGAAGGCGGTAGTAGAGGGCCATGAAGGCCATCACCACGGCCAGGCCGATGGCGCCGGCGAAGGTACTCTTGCGCAGCGAGTCCTGGCCCAGCGTCGGCCCGACCGCCTTGCTCTCGGCGACCTTCAGCGGGATGGGCAGCGAGCCGTAGCGAAGCTGGACCGCCAGGCTGTTGGCCTCCTCCAGCGTGAAATTGCCGGTGATGACGCCTGCCCCCTCGGTGATGGCGGTGGAGATACGAGGGATGGAGATGACCTTCTTGTCCAGCACGATGGCCAGATACTTGCCAACGTTGGCGCTGGTGTACTGGGCGAAGATCTTGCTGCCCTCATCGGTCAGCGTGAAGCTCACCTGGGGCTGACCGGCGACCGGATCGCGCGTGACGTTGGCTCCCGCCAGCGCGGCGCCGGTCATTACCGTGTGGAAGACGCGCGGTTGCTGGGGCTCGCCCTCCGTGCCGGGAGCAGCTGGCGGGCTCTGTGAAGCATCGCTGGGCGCAGGCTCTGCTGCTCCCAAGCGACCGAAATCCGTCTCGATGGTCTGTCCTACGAGGGAAAAGATCTCGTTGGGGGGCAGATCCCCCATTTCGACGAATTCGAGCAGGCCTGTCTCCTTGATGGTGGCGATGGCCTGCTCGGTGTTCTCCACTCCGGGAAGTTCGACCAGGATGCGGCGTGAGCCCGCCACCTGTACGACCGGCTCCGTCACGCCCAGGCCGTTGACGCGGTTCTCGACGATGGTGCGCACGGTCTCCAATTGATCGCCCGTCACCTCCACGTCGCTCGGCAGGTCGGCTTCGAGCAGCACGCGCAACCCGCCCTGCAGGTCCAGGCCGCGCACGACGCGGATGTCGCGGTTGAAGGGGCCGATGTGGATGCCCGGGTTGTTGGGCAGGTCGACCCAGACGGCAAAGGCGGTGATGATCAGGATCGGGATCAGCCAGCGAGTGTATCGATCGCGCATCGTAGGGTTGGCCTCCGCTTTCACGAAAAACCAGCCGCTCCTCGGGCGGATGTCCCGGAGGGCTGGCGGCGTGATTATACCTCTGAGCCTTTTACCTGTCCAACGAGTCGGCCGACGCGTCCTCGCGCGCGGAGGGGAGGGTCGCGGCTGCAGTTTCCGCTTGTCGCGCCGGGCTCAGCCGCAGGGATCAAGTTGGCCCCTGCTCGTCACCCTGGGCCCGGCGAGGGATGGCCAGGGCCACACCGTGCCCCGAGCCTGTCGAAGGGCACGGTGCGCGGTCAGCGGGGCGCCGGGCGCTGCAGCGCGGTCAATACCTGCTGCAGCACCTGCTCCGGCGTCAGCCCCTCGGTTTCGACGTAGATATCACAATGGGCCCGCGCGTGGGCTAAGCGTCTCATCTGCTCGGCGTGATCTTTCGGACGCCAATTGAGGTGCTTGCGCCGCTCGCATGTCTGGAAAGAGGCGTCGAGGAAAACGAGCACGTCGGGTTTGGCGAGCACCTGCCACATCTCGGGGACGAAGGAGTGCTCTTGAGCGATCTGGCGCGCCTGGAAACCTCGGGCGCGAAGGCCGGCCACCAGGGTGGACTTGCCGGCCGCGCAAGGGCCGACGACCGCGATCTGCCGACGGTCCGGGCGGTCCTCTTCGCCCCGTTCGGTCATTGAGCCTCCGTCAAAGGGGGACTCGAACGCTCAAGCGCCGGGTGCGGTCGCCCATGCCCTCCACGATGGCGGCCACGAGCACGCTGATGTCGTCCCGGGGGCGGCCTGATTCGAGCTCCAGCGCCCGCGCCAGCAGGGCCTGCGACCAATCCTCGGGAACTGGCGCTGTGCCTGTGAGCAGCAGGTTGTTAACCTCCGCCACAACGTCCATCGGGCTGCCCTGGCGTTCCCCGGCGCTTGTCAGCCCATCGGTGTAGACGACGGCTATCAGGCCCAAATTCAGCGGGATCTCGCGGATGGCCGGACGGATGCCCCAGCGCGCGCCCACGGGCTCGCAGCGTTCGTCAAGCACCTGCACCTCGCCCTGACGGATGAGCAGGACGGGGGCTGGGTTGTTGCGCGTGATGACCATGGTCTGGCTGGCCAGATCAATGGAAAGGATGTTCAGCGTGGCGAGCACCTTGCCGCGGCGGTAGGTGTAGAGATAGTCGGCCGCTGCACGCGCTGCGGCGCCGTCCCGTACCCCTTCGGCGAGCAGGCTGATGGCCTTGCGAGCCACCACGTTGGAGATCGCCTTGGCGGGCTTTCCCGAGCGCTGGCCATCTGCCAGGACGAAGGAGAGTCCGCCGGCGGGGCGTTCGACCATTTCCAGCGTGTCACCGCTCTCAGACACGGCGTACTTGGGGACCTTGGCGACGGCGATGCGTGCTTCCATGGAGAAGATTGTACAATGGGGAAGGGGCTGCGACAATCTGTAAGCCAATGGAAAGGTCCCTGCAGGCGAGAGTGCGCTAGAGTCATTGGGGAGGGGTGATGGAATCGTCGCAGGCCGCGTGTTCGCTGGGCCGCACCGATGGGTATCGATAAGGAGGGCTCGTTGCACGCTGATGCGCATCCATGCGCGGCTTTGCCCGTGATTCTGGAGCAGGCGGTAGCGGAAGCAGCGTCACAGGTGGGGGAAAAACCGGTGTCGGTGGTGGGGGCCTTCCCGGCCCATCTTCCGGTCGTGGAGGCTGATCCTGACCAGCTGCACCAAGCCGTTCGTTGTCTCGCCGTATGCATGGTGAATCTCGCCTCGCAGGGTGAGGTATCCGTGCGCGCCGAGCTGCTGCCCGCTGGCGAGAAGCCGGTTCCAGGTGTGGTGCTCGAGGGGGCGCCCAAGGTGCTGGCCGAGGGTGGGCCCTGGGCGATAGTGTGGGTGGCGTGCACGAGTGTGGATCCGGATGAGGCGAGGGTCGCCCAGGCCCTGGGAGGGGGAACGGGGCCGGCGGACGATCAAATGCCGCTGGCACGCGATTGCACGCGCCTGGTTGAGGATTCCAGGGCGGTTTTCTGGGTAGATCGCCCGCCTGAGGGAGGTCTGCGATTTGGGCTGGCCCTGCCGCTGCGCGGGGCGCGTCAGCGGTCGGCTGACCTCTCTTCGCTGCGGCGTGCGGTGGAGAGCTATCTGCCCTCGCAGCAGCACGATGCCCACCTGCTCTTGTTGATGGTTGAGGGGGAGAGGCAGGTCGCCGAGGAGCTGGCCGACGCTTTGCAGGCCGAAGGCTACAGCGTGCTGCTCACGGACTCGGAAGACATCCTCTCCGTGGCGCGCGATCGTCAGCCGAGCATGATCCTGCTGGATCTGTTGGCGCGCGAACCCAGCGCGCTCGACATCGCCATGGTCCTCAAGCAAGATCGGCGCACGCGGAACATCCCGCTGCTTTTCATAACCAGCAGTCTGGGCCCGGAGGGCGTTACGCAGGTGGGAGCTTTCGACTTCCTGGTGCGGCCGCAGGGCACGGGGGCGCTCGTGAACGCCATCCGGGCGGCGCTCCGTTCTGGGCTGCAGCCTCTCGCTCGCGTGCTCGTCGTCGAACCAGACGACGCGACGCGAGAAAGCATGATCCTGATGATTCAGGCGCATGGATACCGCGTTACGGAAGCGCGATCGCCGGAAGAGGCTCTCGCTCTGGCGGAGCACGCCCAACCGGACCTGGCGTTGGTGAACGTAAGGCTGGCTCAGGAACGCGACTACTGGCTGCTGCGAAATCTGCGCCAGCTCGCGGCGGAGATGGGGATCTTCGTGTTGGCGGACGCGCTCAGCGAACGCGAGGGCCAGGCCGCTGTTCGGCGCGGTGCTTCCGGATACGGTGAAACCGGAGAACTTCCCGACATCCTCGACCGGGCGAAGCGGAATCACGAGGAAGAGAGGTAGCCTGCGTTACACGCGGCGGCGCGGCGACGTGGGCCGCGGCGGGATCATCGATCGTACCCCTGCTGTCTCATCGAGCGGGCGGGGGTTTTTTCTATTGGTGTGCAGGTCTAGATCACGGTGACCGTTGTGCCGTGCCCGACGCGCAGGATTTCGTGGGGCTCAATCACAGGCAGGGTCCAGCGGAAGAGCCACTTGGCGTCCTCGGGGCGCATGTTGATGCAGCCGTGGCTTCTGGGCCGGCCGAAATCGGCGTGCCAGTACGTGCCGTGGAAAGCCACACCGGTCAGGTAGAAGTACGAGACCCAAGGGACGCCGGGGAGCTCATAGGCGTCCAGGTCCGACGTCAGGCGCCCGTCCCCCATGTGGCGCAGGGGCATTTTCTTGTCCACGTAGAAATCACCCTTGGGGGTGGCGGTGGGGATGCCATTTTCGGTCGGCTTGTCGCTGGGGATGCCGCTGGAGATGCGCGTACGGAACACCAGCCGATCGTATTCGAAAGCCAACAGCTCCTGCCTGGCGATGGAGACCTCGATGCGCTTGGCGCGCAGTGGGATGTCGGGTGAGATGGGGGCCAGTTCTTCGGGGTGCACGCGGCGCAGGTGTTCGGCTCTGACGTAGTAGGTGACCTTGAGCAGGTCATCCCGGAGCCTGTACCAGGGGAGGCCGTCTGCGCCTGGGGTCAGGGCCTCGGCCCAGGCCGTCGACTGGTAGTAGAGACGGTACAGGGGCCGCGAGGTGGGGTCGGGCCTGGTGTAGCTGCGGGTGTATGGGACGGAGACCTCGAAGAGGGCGCCGGTTGCGGGGATGTCGCTCACGGGAGCTTGAGGCTGCCAGCGGACGGGCTGCAGGTTGCCGGAGTGCGCATAGCCATCATCGAGGCGATACCAGAGCGGATTGTGGCGTGGGCCCTCGTCAGAGCGCTCGCGCGCCAGGATGGTGACGATCTCGTCGCGGGTCAGCGTGCCGATCTTGGGGGCGTGAAAGGAAGGCTCGCTGTAGAGCCCGATTCTCTTGATGGTGACCCGCGCCAAACCCACCGGCTCCCGGCCGCGGTCCGGGGGAGGCGGCCGGCGGAAGGCCATGGTGGCCAGCGTGAGCCCGCCGAGTTTCAGGAATTCGCGTCGAGCGATGGTCTCGCTCATAATGCTATTCTATCGACTTCTGGGGGGTGGGGGCAAGAGGACCGGGGTCAGAATGTTCTGTGCCCATCCGATGAGCCCACGAAGAGGGCGGCCGGGCTGCGCTGAGGGGAGGAAATCGGGGCACAGCCATGCTGCGCCCCAGAGGTTGCGACAGGTTGCGAGCCCGGGCGATCCCGGCAGGAGGAGAGGTGAGGGGATCAGGCCGCCTCCATCTCACGCACGTCCACGATCCGCTCGACGTTGTCTTTGATGGCCTTGGTGAGCTTATCCACCCCAACGCCGCGCACCTTGATGGCGATGGTTCGATTCTCGCTGCTTTCGCCCATGAAAGTTCCCAGAGCGATGATGTTGCCGCCGGCCTCATAGATGGCCTTGGTCAACTTGGCCAGCTCACCCGGCACGTCCGGCACCAGCGCGGTAACGCGGATGCCGTGCTCGCGCGCTCCCAGCAGCTCGAGGAATATCTTGAACAGGTCCGTCTCGGTGATGATGCCCACCACCTCTTCGTCCTTGACGACCGGCAGGCCGCCGATCTTGTTGTCGGCCATGATGCGGGCCGCCTCTTCCAGGGGCGTGTCCTCCGTCACCGTGATGACGTCGGGCGTCATGACCTCGTTGACGGTGATCTTGCTCAACAGGTAGTTCAATTCCCAAACGCTGAGGGTCGTGGCGTCAGAGGGCGAAGCGTGGAGCAGGTCGCGCTCTGAGACGATACCCTTCAGGTGGCCGCGCTCGTCCACGACGGGCATGCGCCTGATGCGCTCCTTGCGCATGAGGTTCATCGCCTCCTGGATCGGCGTGTCGGCGAGGATGGTGATGACCGGGCGTGACATGCGTTCTGCAACCAGCATTTGTGTCGCTCCTTTCTTCGATGATCCTGTAAGCCATCTGCATCTGATTGTACATGAGGACGGGCGCAGCCCAAAGCGCAGACCTTCTGGAACCTGCAGTGTGTTCTCTCCCCTCGCAGGAAGCGGCCTGGGCGCCGATGGTATAATATTGCCGATGTCTGATGAATATGCCCTCCTCGAAGCCGGGGGGATTCGAGTCGCGTATACGGCAAGCGGCCCACGAGCTGCCTTGCCGATTGTCTTAATCCACGGCTGGGGCAGCTCCCAGCGTATGTGGCGCGCGACCATGGATGCCCTGGCTGTCCGATACTATTGTGTGGCGCTGGACCTGCCGGGGCACGGCGGTTCGGCTCCCATGCCCCATGAATGGTTCACCATCCCGCGCATGGCCGATCTGATCACGGATGTCTCTCAACACCTGGGTCTGGAGAATGCGGTGCTCGTCGGCCATTCCATGGGGGGAGCGATCGCGCTTGAGATGGCGCTTCGTGAGGCCTATCGAGCGCGCGGGCTGCTGCTGATCAATCCGGTCATAGCCGGCCCGCTGTTGTCAATGCGCGGCTGGCTGGGCGAGGCCCTGGTGCCGCCGCTCGTGGCTGCGGGCCGAGCGCTGTGGCCCGTCGCTATGCGCTTGCTGGGCACGGCGCGACATGGGAATAGACACGAGCGGACGAATGGCAAGAGGCGACGGCGGGAGGATCTGGCGCGCACCAACATAGATTCCGCGCTGGGGACGCTGCGCGCGGTGGCGCGCTATGACCTTCGACCCAGGTTAGGGGAGTTGCGCGTACCCACACTGGTGCTGGTCGGCGAACACGATTCGACGGTATCACCCGACCAGGGCCGGCTGGTGGCGCTGAGCGTCGACGGCGCCCGCCTGGAGGAGATGCCCTGCGGACATCATCCCTATGACGAGATCCCGCTGCCCTATCTAAAGAGCATCAGGGCGTTCCTGGGGCCGCTGGAAGGCATTGTGGCGTGATACGGGCCTTCATCGCCATTGAGCTTCCACAGGGGGTGCGAGAGGCGCTGGCGCGACTATCGCGGGATCTCAGATCCGCAGCAGGCACACGCGCCGTCCGCTGGGTCCCTGCGGAGAACGTGCATCTCACTTTGCGCTTCCTGGGTGAAGTGCCTGAGAAAATGGTGCCGGATATCGGGTCCATGCTGGATCGGGTGTCGGGCGTCACAGCGCCCTTCGAGATGGCCATCGGGGGCCTGGGCTGCTTCCCCAATGAGCGACGGCCGCGCGTGGTCTGGGTGGGCGTCGAGGAGGGCTCGGGAGCGCTGGAGGGGCTGGCGCGACGCGTCGAGGCAGGCGTGGTCGAATTGGGCTTCAAGCCCGAAGCCCGGCCCTTCCGTCCGCACCTCACTTTGGGGCGCGTGCGCCGCGGGGCTGCCCCGCGGGACCTGAAGTCCCTGACACGAGCCCTGGAGCGGGTCGACGCCGAATCTCTGCCAGTGGCCCACATTGAGGCCATTCATCTGTTCAAGAGTGAACTGCGACCTGATGGGGCACATTACACGCGTTTGGTCTCGGCGCTGCTCAGGGGGTGAGATGGCATCTCGACGCCTGCTGATGGTCTCAGTAATCGGGGCTGCGCAGTGCACGCAGCAGGAGGCGCGTGTTGCCGAGAAGGTTGGCCGGCTGCTCGCCACTCGCGGCGTGGTCCTGGTGTGCGGCGGTCGAGGCGGCGTGATGGAAGCCGCGTGCAGGGGGGCCCAGGAGGCGGGCGGGTTGACGATCGGTATCCTGCCCGGCACCGACCCTGCCGCGGGAAACCCATACCTCTCTTTCGCCTTCCCCACCGGGCTCGGAGAGGCACGAAACGTCCTGGTCGCCAGAGCGGGCCAGGCCGTCATCGCCATCGGCGGGGCCTTGGGAACGCTCTCGGAGATCGCGTTCGCGCTCAAGGCAGGCCGGCGGGTGATCGGGCTGAACACGTGGAGGGCGCAGGACGCGGAGGGCCGTGCATTGCCCATTCTATACGCCCAGGGGGCAGAGGAGGCCGTGGAGCTCGCTATGGGTGGCGGGCATCGCCTCGGGGACACATGGGAGGAGACCCACAAATCGGAATGAAGATTCAGGGTATTGAGCTGGCGCACGCCATTGTCGGAACACTCGAGGAGAAGAAGGGGGAGGACATCCTGCTCCTGGACATCGGGGCGGTGTGCTCTTTCACGGATTATTTCGTGATCTGCACCGGGGGCAGCGAGCGTACGCTGAACGCGCTGGCCACCGAGGTCCAGCGACGGCTACGAAAGGAGCACCGAGTGCGGGTGGGGCACGTCGAGGGTGACGCGCTCAGCGGTTGGGTTCTGCTTGATTATGGGGATGTAGTGTTGCACATCTTCTCGCCCGAGCTCAGGAAGTATTACCGTCTCGAGGAACTGTGGCAGGACGGTCAGGTTGTGGTGCATCTGCGCTAGAGGCTATTCGTCTCGGTTGCGGGCCCACCATTCGGGAAGCACCTGCGCCGCGGGCCCGCGGATCACTTCATCTGCGTAAATTGAGACAGGCGTCTCTTCAGGGTTTATCTCCACGATCCAAGCCCCCGCTTTCTTGGCGATGAGGGGCAATTGTGCCGCCGGATGCACGACGGCGGAAGTGCCGACCACGAGCATCAGGCGGGCTCTTGCAGCGCTGCTCATCGCCCGGTTGAGGATCCCCTGCTCCAGGCCCTCACCGAACCAGACCACATCAGGTCGGGCCAGTCCACCGCAGGAGGGGCAGCGGGGTGGCATCTCGGGGAAGGGCACGCGGCGCTCTTCCCATCGCTCCCGGCAGCGCGTGCAGCGCAGCCGCCACAGCGATCCATGGAGCTCGACCACGCGTCGGTTCCCGGCGGCTTCGTGCAAGCCGTCGACGTTCTGTGTGATCAACGTGAAGTCGCCGATATGGTCTTCCACGTCCGCCAGCGTGAGGTGCGCCGCGTTCGGGGAACAGCGCGCCACAACGGATCGGCGCCAGGCGTAAAATCGCCACACCAGCAAGGGGTCGCGCGCGAAGGCCTGCGGGTTTGCCAATTCTTCCGGCCGGCGGCTCTGCCACAGGCCGCCCGGACCGCGAAAAGTGGGGACGCCGCTCTCCGCAGATACACCGGCACCCGTGAGGGCGACGAACGGTTCGAGGGCGCGGCCCATGATGCTCTCCCCTTGCAGATGGCTCCTGAAGTCCGCTTACTCCTCGAAGATCCAGCGGTCCAGATCGCGTCTCCAGGACACGAGTTCATCTTGCTTGAACCAGAGGTCGATCTCCGTGCTGGCGGTCTGCGGACCGTCTGAGGCGTGGGTCAGGTTGCGCCCAACTTCCAGGCCCAGATCGTGGCGCACGGTGCCCGGGGCGGCTTCGGTGGGTCGTGTGGCGCCCATGGTCTGGCGCACGGCGGCGATGGCGTTGGGTCCTTCCCAGACCATGGCCATGACCGGTGCCGAGGTGATGTAATCGATCAACCCCGGGTAGAAGGGTTTCCCTTTATGAACGGCATAGTGACGTTCCGCAAGGTCCCGGCTGACCTGCATGAATTTCGCCGCGACGATGCGCAGACCGCGCCGTTCGAGGCGGCTGATGATCTCACCCACGAGTCCGCGTTGGACGCCGTCCGGCTTGATGAGTACAAGGGTTCTCTCCAAGATTGCCTCCATAAAATGAACTCGGGGGATTGCCCCGAGTTCGGATTGTATCGCGGATTCCAGCCCCGGATCAGACGGACTCCATGCCTCGCTGATAGGCCTTGATCGCATCATCCAACTGATCGTTGGCCATATAGGCGTCGCCCAGAAGCTGCCAGAGAACCGGCGTCTTGACCCCGCTCTGGATGGTCTGCTGCAAGGTCTCGACGACCTGGTCCAGGAGCTGTTTCTGCTTTACCAGGTCACCCAGGAGCGTTGCCGCCAGCTCATGGTCGCCGGCCTGCAGGGCTTCCCTCGCGTCCTGCAGCGCGACTTCCGAGGGTTGTCCGGCTGGTGCCTCGGGAATCGCCTCTGCCGGTACGGCGGGTGCTGCGGCGACGGGCTCAGGAGCGGGTGCTTCAGGAGCAGGCTGTGGTTCGATGACTGCCTGCTCATCGGCAACCGGGGTTTCGGGCTCGGTGATCGTATCCGCTGGTGTCGGCACGGGGGGCGCCGCAGGCTCCGCCGCCTCTTCCAGCGGCTCGGGTGCGACCGCCGCCGCAGGCGGGGTTCCTTCGACCTCGGTGATCGATGGCCCAGGCTGGATGGGAGTTTCTGGGACGGGGCGCGCCTCGGATGGCTCACCTGCCTCATCGACGGGCGCCTCCAGAGGCGGCGGGCTGCTCTCCTCGGCCGGTGTACGCAGCCACTCAGGGGCTTCCATCTCCGCCTGCACCTCTTCGACGGGCGGCTGTTCCTGCGCAGGCCGCAACCATTCGGGCTCTGCGCTGGGTTCTTCGCCTGGCGGAGCGGTCGTGCCGCTCGCTTCAGGCGCGGCTTCTTCGGGTGTGATCTCGCTTCTGCGGATGACTATGGTCGGCGCATCGGGCGAGACGGGAGGCGGTTCTTTGGCTGGAGGTTCCTGCTCTGCCACTGGCTGGGGCGGAGCTTCGGCGGGCCCGGCGCTCTCTTCCGGCGCTGCCTCTCGCAGCCAATCGAGGGGTTCGCCTTCCGCCTCAGGCTCCCCGGACGGCGTTTCTGGAACCGCAACCTCGGCGTCGATGCCGCGTGTGGCGGCCAGGCGTTCGAGCCACTCCAGTCCCTCTTCGTCACTGTCGGGTATCGCCTCGCCGGATGGTGGAGACACGACATCGGGAACCGCGGGAGCCGCCTCGGCCCGTTCCTCGGGTGTGGTGGCGAGTTCCTCCTCTTCGGCTCCCTGCTGCGCTGCCAGCCCTTCCAGCCACCGGAACACGGCCTCATCGTCCATCTCATCTAGGGTCTCGGGTCCTGTCATGGCCGGAGGTTGTTCGCTCACCGGCGCCGGCGGGATGGCCATCTCCGGTTCGGGAGGCACTTCCTGGATGGGTTCTTTCAGCCAATCCAGGCTGGCTCCCAGGTCCAGCTCGCCCTCGCGCGCCTCCTCCCTTTCTTCGGCCTCACCTGCGGACAGGTCCTGGATCCGATCAAGGGCTTCTGCGGCGGGCTCTGCTTCAGGGGCGGCTTCGCCCTCGGGTTCACCTTCGACCAGGCCCTGGAGCCAATCGGGGGCTTCGGCGGCAGGTTCCGCTTCGGGGGCGGCTTCGCCCTCTGGCTCACCTTCGACCAGGCCCTGGAGCCAATCAGGGGCTTCGGCGGCAGGTTCCGCTTCGGGGGCGGGCGCTGCTTCGGGCTCACCTTCAGCCAGGCCCTGGAGCCAATCGGGGGCTTCGGCGGCAGGTTCCGCTTCGGGGGCGGCTTCGCCCTCTGGCTCACCTTCGACCAGGCCCTGGAGCCAATCAGGGGCTTCGGCGGCAGGTTCCGCTTC